>NZ_CP029481.1:3845000-4145000 GCF_003151255.1 Microvirga sp. 17 mud 1-3 | reverse complement strand
AGGTCTTCGGCACTCTGGGTAAGGGAAGCAGGGAGCTCGACGGCCCGGGCCGGCCATGCGGTCCCGCTCAGGAAGGCGGCCGCCAGGGGCGCGAGGACGCGCAGGCGCGGTCCCGTCCTGCCTCCGCTGCCGTCATGACGCTCCCCGTGCCGGGCCATCCCGTGCTGTCCTTCCTTCGTTTGGCGCCTGACGCCAGGCCAAAGCCGACCGATTCCCGTGCGCTCCCGGAGCGCCGCCGGAACAGGCCTCGCCTCATCATGAACGGAATTGCGTCCCGGCTCGCCAAACTCGACCCGGCCGGACGAATCGCGTCCACTGTAGACCACCCCGGACTCCGCCAGAAAGAGGGTTAAGGGCGCCTTAAGCTTCCTCTGGAAAACCTGTGAACAAGCTGTCGATGCCTATTGCACAGGAGGCGGAACGGAGGGTCAAGCCTGCCGAATCGGAGAGGGCGGCCCGGCCGGATATGAAAAAGCCCGGCGAGGCCGGGCTTTTCCGAGGAGCGTTCTGAAGACGGCTCAGTAGCGGTAATGGTCCGGCTTGAAGGGGCCCTTCTCGGAGACGCCGATGTAGGAAGCCTGGTCCGGGCTCAGCTTGGTGAGCTTCACGCCGATCTTCTCCAGGTGCAGGGACGCGACCTTCTCGTCCAGGTGCTTGGGCAGGGTGTAGACCTTGCGCTCGTACTTGCCCTGGTTGGTGAAGAGCTCGATCTGGGCCAGCGTCTGGTTGGTGAAGGAAGCCGACATCACGAAGGACGGGTGGCCCATGGCGTTGCCGAGATTCACCAGGCGGCCTTCCGAGAGCAGGATGATGCGGTGCCCGTCCGGGAACTCGATCTCGTCCACCTGCGGCTTGATGTTGGTCCATTTGAGGTTCTTCAGGCCCGCAACCTGGATCTCGTTGTCGAAGTGGCCGATGTTGCAGACAATCGCCCGGTCCTTCATGGCGCGCATGTGGTCGAGGGTGATCACGTCCTTGTTGCCGGTGGCGGTCACGAAGATGTCGGCGCGGGGAGCCGCATCCTCCATGGTGGTGACCTCATAGCCTTCCATGGCGGCCTGGAGGGCGCAGATCGGGTCGACCTCGGACACCAGCACGCGGCAGCCGGCCTGGCGGAGCGAGGCGGCCGAGCCCTTGCCCACGTCGCCGAAGCCCGCAACCATCGCGACCTTGCCGGCCATCATCACGTCCGTGCCGCGGCGGATGCCGTCGACGAGGGATTCGCGGCAGCCGTAGAGGTTGTCGAACTTAGACTTGGTCACCGAGTCGTTCACGTTGATGGCCGGGAAGAGGAGCTTGCCCTCCTTGGCCATGATGTAGAGCCGGTGCACGCCCGTGGTGGTCTCTTCCGAAACGCCCTTGATCGACTGGGCGAGCTCGGCGAACCAGCCCTTCGGCTTCTCCTTCAGGAGGCGCTCGATCAGCGCGAAGAGGACTTCCTCTTCTTCCGCGCCGGGCTTGTCCAGGAAGGCCGTGTCGCCCTGCTCGGCGCGCAGGCCGAGATGGACCAGCATGGTGGCGTCGCCGCCGTCGTCGAGGATCATGTTCGGCACGCCGCCGCCATGCCAGTCGAACAGCTTCGCGGTGTAGTCCCAGTATTCCGTCAGGGTCTCGCCCTTATAGGCGAAGACCGGGATGCCGGCGGCCGCGATGGCGGCGGCGGCGTGGTCCTGGGTCGAGTAGATGTTGCAGGACACCCAGCGGATGTCGGCGCCGAGGCTTTTAAGGGTCTCGATCAGCACCGCAGTCTGGATCGTCATGTGGAGCGAGCCGGCAATCCGGGCGCCCTTGAGGGGCTGCTTCGGGCCGTATTCCTCGCGAACCGCCATGAGGCCCGGCATCTCGGTCTCGGCGATCGAGATCTCCTTGCGGCCGAAATCGGCGAGGCTGATGTCTTTGACGATGTAGTCGTGCGCGTCGTTCGCGCTTTTCACGGCGGCTTGGCTCATGGGGCTCTCTCGCAGGGCTTTCTGTTGCACCGGTGGATTGGCGCCGTGTTTATCAGAGAGCCGGCAGGGAGGCAATCAACATATAAAGATGTCTTTATATGTCAGACATGGACCCGTGCCTCCCGTCATTCCGGGGCGCCGCAGGCGAGCCCGGAACCCATAAACACTAACATTTCAGAAGGAAGAGCTGCGAGGACCGTTACGCTTTATCCTGTCCCGTCAGCGGTTATAGGTTCCGGACCCAGCGCTCCGCGCTGTCCCGGAATGACGGGGAGGATGGGCCGGTCCGTCTGAAACGTTTACTCGTCCTCGCCGAACCTGTTCGAGACGAGATCGCCGATGGCCTGGAGGCAGGAGGTGGCGTCCTGGCCCTTGGCCGTGACCGTGATGGTGGTGCCCTGGGCGGCCGCGAGGGTCAGCAGGCCCATGATCGAGCGCCCGCCCACGGTCTCGCCGCAGCGGGTGACGGTCACGTCGGAATCGAAGCGCTCCACGGTCTGGACGAACTTGGCCGAGGCCCGCGCATGGAGCCCGCGCCGGTTGACGATCCGCAGCTCCCGGACCTCAGTCCCATCGGGGATGGAGGGCGGCGGGCAATCGCAATCCTCTTCGGCGGTCGAGCTCATGGCCTATTTTCCGGTCAGAACGCGCGATGCGATGTTGATGTATTTCCGCCCCGCCTCCTGCGCGTGGGAAACCGCATCGGTCAGAGTCTCCTCGTCGCGCACGCTTGCCAGCTTGATGAGCATGGGCAGGTTGATGCCGGCGACCACCTCGACGGAGCTGCCGTTCATGCAGGACAGAGCCAGATTCGAGGGCGTTCCCCCGAACATGTCGGTGAGGACGACGACGCCCTGGCCCGAATTGACCCGGCAGACGGCGGCCATGATGTCCTTGCGCCGCGTCTCCATGTCGTCGTCCGGCCCGATCGTGATCGTTTCAAGCTGCTCCTGAGGCCCCACAACATGCTCCAGCGCAGCCTTGAACTCCGTCGCGAGTTGCCCGTGGGTGACGAGCACCATGCCAATCATAATGTTACTGGTCCGATCGCTCCGTTGAGCGGAGCCGCTATTTTGTGCACCGCGAAGCTAAGCGCAAGAGCAACGATGGCAAAAACTTCATCACAGTGACACGACCGCGTCGCAGAGTCCACGCAAGCTGTCGAGGGCGATGTCCAGCAAAGGTGCCCCAGTTTGGCCCCGGATGCGACGGAGCAAGACGCCGCAGACGCGAACCTGCGAATCCGCCGTCTCGGGATGGCGCTCCGGCGCGTCCTCCGAGAGGTCGATCACCAAGCGGATCACGGCCGCCGCCTCGAAGGGGACCCGCACGATGCCGATCCCCCGGATCTCCCGGTATCCGGCGATGGCCGTGACCGGCCGCGCCACGAGACGGCCGTTCTGCGCCCGCAGGAGGGTCCGGTCGTCGCTGACGATGGATGCGAAAAGGCCCTCGGCCCTGGCCTGGCGCACCAGTTCCCGCGCGAGGGTCGACTTGCCGGAGCCGGCTGCCCCGCGGATCAGGATCCCGGCCTCGCCGACCGTCACGCAGCCCGCATGGACGGTCTCCCGCTCTGCCAGCGGGGCGGTCATCCGGCCTGACCTGCGGCCGGCAGGCGGATGACGAACCGGGCGCCGAGGCGCCGGGGCTCCCCGGTCTCGTCCGGCGGTCCCAGCCGATTCTCGGCCCGGATCGTGCCCCGGTGGGCCTCGATGATCTGGCGCGAGATGGAGAGCCCGAGGCCGGAATTCTGGCCGAAGCCCTGTTCGGGGCGATCGGTGTAGAAGCGCTCGAAAATGCGGTCGAAGGCGTGGGGCTCGATCCCTGGGCCGTCATCCTCCACGACGATCTCGATCTCGCTCTTCCGACGGCGCAGGAAGATCCGCACCGTTCCGTCCGGGGGCGAGAAGGACCGGGCATTGTCGATCAGGTTGTTGAGGACCTGGCCCAGGCGGTTGTCGTGGCCGAGGATTCCGAAGGGCTTGCGCCCCTGAGCCTCGTTTCTCCCGGGCCGCTCGATCTTCAGCAGCACGACCGGATCCTCCGCCCGCCGCCGCTCGTTGGCGATCGAGACCACGGCTTCCAGGAGATGGGCCATGTCGATGGGCTCTGCGTCGGCGCGGGCGAGTTCGGCATCGAGGCGCGAGGCGTCCGAGATGTCGCTGATCAGCCGGTCGAGGCGCTTCACGTCGTGCTGGATGATCGACATGAGCCGCTTCTGGGAATCCTCGCTGCGGGCGAGCGGCAGGGTCTCGACGGCGCTGCGCAGGGAGGTGAGCGGGTTCTTGAGCTCGTGGGCCACGTCGGCCGCGAAGCTCTCGATGGCGTCGATCCGGTTGTAGAGGGCCCGCGTCATGTCGCGCAGGGCGCCGGACAGATGACCGATCTCGTCGGACCGGTTGGTGAAATCCGGGATTTCCTGGCGCGACTTGGTCCCCCAGCGCACCCGCTCGGCCGCCTCGGCCAGGCGCCGCACAGGCCCCGCGATGGCGCCCGCGAGGAGGAGCGAGAGCACGATCATCACGAGCGCGGCGACCACGAAGACCTGGAGCAGGGCGAAGCGCTCGGACGCGATGATCCCGTCGATGTCGCCCCCTTGTGTCGAGAGCAGCAGCACCCCCTGGACCGCCCTGAAGCGCTGGACCGGCACGGCCACCGACACGATGGTGTCGCCGCGCGCATCGGTGCGCACCTCGTAGGCCCGCTGGCCGCCGAAGGCCTGCTGCACCTCCGGCAGGGACTTGCCGTTGCTGGGGCCGGGCTCCTCGAAGACCACGCGCTTGCGGCGCCGGAAGAGATTCCGGACGTTGTTCCAGCTTCGCTCGATGAAGCTGGTATCCTCGTCCGCCACGGGGGGCAGATCCCGGCGCAGGATGTCGCCGCGCGAATAGAAGTTGCGGGAATCGAGCAGGAGGGCGCCTTCCCGGTCGAAGATCCGGGCCCGGGTCCGGGTCGGCGTCACGAGGCGGCGCAAAAGGGGTGCGACCCGCTCCGGATTGATCGAGAATTCGAGGGGCGAGAAGTTTTCTTCGTTGAACCGCTCCGTCTGGCCCGCCTGCATCTGCAGGAGTTTGTCCGGGTCGATCGTGATGGTGTCGGTCTCCACCGTGGCGGAGCTCGCGATGGCGCCCGCGATGATCTCCCCCTGCGTCAGAAGGCTGATCACCCGCGCCTCGATCAGACCCTGCCGGAACTGGTTGAGATAGAGGAAGCCGACCAGCAGGGCCACGAGGCCGCCGAGGTTGAGCACCACGATCCGCCGCGTCAGGCTCGACGAGGCGCGCTGGGTCAGCATATGGCCGACGCGCCTCAGCCGCGCGAGCGGGCCACGCGGCGGAGGGGGATCGTCCATGGCGGCTTCGGCGGAGATCGGGTCAGCCTTCATGCCTCTCTCGGGGCTGTGCCACGCGTCGGCTTTCCTCGGAGGGTCAGCCTTCCTTGAAGCGATAGCCGACGCCGTAGAGGGTCTCGATCATTTCGAACGTGGGGTCAACCGCCTTGAACTTCTTGCGCAGGCGCTTGATGTGGCTGTCGATCGTGCGGTCGTCCACATAGACCTGATCGTCATAGGCCGCGTCCATGAGGGCGTTGCGGCTTTTCACCACGCCCGGGCGGGTGGCGAGCGCCTGGAGGATCAGGAATTCGGTCACCGTGAGGGTCACGGGCTCGCCCTTCCAGGTGCAGGCGTGGCGTTCCGGGTCCATCTTGAGCTGGCCCCGTTCCAGCGCCTTCGCGTCCGCCTCACGGGGGGTCGACTGGTCCCTAGGGGCGAAGCGGCGCAGCACCGCCTTCACGCGCTCCACCAGGAGCCGCTGGGAGAAGGGTTTGCGGATGAAGTCGTCCGCGCCCATCTTGAGGCCGAACAACTCGTCGATCTCCTCGTCCTTGGAGGTCAGAAAGATGACCGGGAGATCGGATTTCTGGCGCAGGCGGCGCAGAAGCTCCATACCGTCCATGCGCGGCATCTTGATGTCGAAGATCGCGAGATCCGGCGGGGCATGTTTCAGCCCGTCGAGCGCGGAGGCGCCGTCCGTATAGGTCTGGATCCGGTACCCCTCCGCTTCGAGCGCGATGGAGACCGAGGTGAGGATGTTGCGATCGTCATCGACGAGAGCGATCGTTGGCATGAACTCTTCCTTGCTAGAATCGATCGGCGTCGGCGCGTTGCGGGTCAACGCCCGAGGCGAGAAAACGTGCCGAACTGCGCCTTTCTGATGGCATAAGTAAGGTTTCACCGGCAAAGTGCCAGGGGGCGGACGCTACAGAGAAGCCTAGCCGCCCCATCCCAACGGGAGATGAACGGGCCATCTGGTGCGTTCCCTGGCAAAAATGGAATGAAACGGAATGCCGTCGGTTGACGGCAACGCTTCATGTTCTAAACAATCCTCTCCGCCTTGAGGGTTCGGAAACTTTATACCACTCGGGGTGATTATGGGACAATGCCATCGACATGGCATCTGGCCGCCTCGCGCGGCTGACGATCAGGAGAAGTCTTTCGTGGACACTATCGGCGTCTTCAACAGCGCGCATGGCGCTGAAGCCCTCGGCTTCCGCAATCTGAAGCGGGTCTACTGGAACCTCGAGGCCCCGGCTCTCTACGAGCAGTCCCTGACCCGGGGCGAGACCCGCCTGGTCCAGGGCGGGGCGCTCCTGGCCGAGACCGGCGTGCATACGGGCCGCTCCCCCAAGGACAAGTTCGTGGTGCGCGACGACGCCACCGAGAGCACCGTCTGGTGGGACAATAACGGCGCCATGAGCCCCGGGCATTTCGAGACGCTGCTCGAGGATTTCCTTGCCCATGCGGAAGGTCGTGAGCTCTTCGCTCAGGACCTCCATGGCGGAGCCGATCCGGTCTATCGGGTGAAGGCGCGGGTCTTCACCGAATATGCCTGGCATTCCCTGTTCATCCGCAATCTTCTGATCCGCCCGGAAGCTGGCGAGCTCAAGAGCTATGTGCCGGATCTCACCATCATCGATCTGCCGTCCTTCAGGGCCGATCCGGCCCGGCACGGCTGCCGCTCCGAGACGGTCATCGCCTGCGACTTCACGCGGAAGATCGTCCTGATCGGCGGCACGTCCTATGCGGGCGAGATGAAGAAGTCGGTCTTCACCTATCTCAATTACGTGCTGCCGGCCGAGAACGTCATGCCCATGCACTGCTCCGCCAATGTGGGCGATGCGGGCGACGTGGCCGTGTTCTTCGGGCTCTCCGGCACCGGCAAGACCACGCTCTCCAACGATCCGGACCGTACCCTGCTCGGCGACGACGAGCACGGCTGGACTCCGAAGGGCGTGTTCAACTTCGAAGGTGGCTGCTACGCCAAGACCATTCGCCTCTCCCGGGAGGCGGAGCCCGAGATCTACGCCACCACCGAGCGCTTCGGCACGGTGCTCGAGAACGTGGTCATCGATCCGGTCACCCGCGTGCCCGATTTCGACGATGCGTCGAAGACCGAGAATACGCGCTGCGCCTATCCGCTCGACTTCATTCCCAATGCGAGCACTACCGGCCGCGCGGGCATTCCGAAGAACATCGTCATGCTCACCTGCGATGCCTTCGGCGTGCTGCCGCCCATCGCGAAGCTGACCCCGGCCGAGGCCATGTATCACTTCCTGTCCGGCTACACCGCTAAGGTGGCCGGCACCGAAAAGGGCGTGAAGGACCCGGAGGCGACCTTCTCCACCTGCTTCGGCGCGCCCTTCATGCCGCGGCATCCTTCGGTCTACGGCAACCTGCTGCGCGACCTCATCGCCAAGCACCACGTGGATTGCTGGCTCGTGAACACCGGCTGGACCGGCGGCAAGTACGGCACCGGCCGGCGCATGCCGATCCGCGTCACCCGCCGTCTGCTCACGGCGGCCCTCGACGGCTCGCTCTCCCGCGCCGACTTCCGCCGCGACCCCTATTTCGGCTTCGCGGTGCCGACCTCGGTGCCGGGCGTCGAGCCCCACATCCTCTACCCGGTCAAGACCTGGGCCGACAAAGCGGCCTTCGCCCAGACCGCCAAGCGCCTCGTGGACATGTTCAACGAGAACTTCAAGCGCTTCGAGGACCATGTGGACGCCGACGTGAAGGCCGCCGCCCCGCAGATGTCGGTCGCGGCGTAGCCACAAGCTCCGATGCAATGATAGACAGGCGGCGGCTTTCGGGCCGCCGCTTTTCGTTGGGGGATCGCCATGGATATTCTCGTCGTCGGAGCCGGCGTGGTCGGCCTTGCCGTTGCCCGTGCGCTCGCCCTGCGCGGCCACGACGTGATTGTCGCGGAGGCGACGGGCGGGATCGGCAACGGGGTGTCGTCGCGCAACAGCGAGGTGATCCACGGGGGAATGTACTACCCGTCGGGGTCCTTACGCGCCCGCCACTGCGTGGCCGGACGGCGGATGCTCTACGAATTCTGCGAGAGCCACGGGGTGCCGCACAGGAAATGCGGCAAGCTCATCGTGGCGACGAACGCGCTGGAACAGGCGAAGATCGAGGGCATCTACGAGCAGGGCATCGCCAACGGGGTCGAGGGCCTGTCCTTCCTGAGCGGAAACGACGCAAAGGCGCTGGAGCCGAACCTGTCCTGCACGGGCGCCGTCCTTTCCCGCGAGACCGGCATCATCGACAGTCACGCCCTCATGCTGGCGCTCCAGGGCGACCTTGAGGCGGCCGGCGGCATGGTGGCCTTCCATGCCCCCGTGGAGCGCATCGCGCGCACCAGGAGCGGCTGGGAGGTGCAAACCGGCGGCGCTGAGCCGGCGGCACTTCCCGTCGACGCGGTGGTCAATGCGGCGGGGCTGGGAGCTCAGGGCCTCGCCCGGGCCACGGAGGATTATCCGGCCGAACGTGTGCCGCCCCTCGTCCTCGCCAAGGGCAATTATTTCGGCTGCCTCGGCCGGCCCGCCTTCTCGCGCCTCGTCTATCCGGCGCCCGTCGATGGCGGGCTCGGCACCCACGTCACCCTCGACCTTGCCGGGCGGATGCGCTTCGGGCCGGACGTGGAATGGATCGAGCGCGAGGTGTACGAGGTCGATCCGGCTCGCGCGGAGAGCTTTTATGCCTCCATCCGCCGCTACTGGCCCGGCCTGCCCGATGGGGCACTCGTGCCCGATTACGCAGGCATCCGCCCCAAGCTCACCGGCCCCGGCGAACCGCCGGCGGATTTCCTGATCGACGGTCCCACCGAGCACGGCCTGCCCGGCCTCGTGCAGCTCTTCGGCATCGAGAGCCCGGGCCTCACCTCGTCCCTGTCGATCGCCGACGATGTGGCGCGCCGGTTGAGCAACTGACCCCCGTCATTCCGGGACGGCCCAGAGGGCCGGACTCTCGCCTGCGCCCGGAACGGCTCTTCCTAATGCCGGAAGAAGAGGAACGTCGCGATCAGGAAGGTCGGGACCAGGATCAGGCCGGACCAGATGAGATAGCCGAAGAAGCTCGGCATCGCGACGCCCTTCTCGCGGGCGATGGCATAGACCATGAAATTCGGCGCGTTGCCGATATAGGAGTTCGCGCCCATGAACACGGCGCCTGCCGAGATGGCCGCGAGCGTCAGCGCTCCCGTGGTCATCAGGTGCTGCGGGTCGCCGCCCGCGAGCTCGAAGAACACCAAATAGGTGGGCGCATTGTCGAGGAATGACGAGAGGCCGCCCGTGAGCCAGAAATAGGCGGCGTTGTTGGGGCTGCCGTCCGGGTTCGACACCAGGGCTACGAGGGGCGCGAATGGTCCTTCGGCGCCGGCCTTGAGCATGGCCAGCACCGGGATGATGGCTACGAAGATGCCGGCGAAGAGTTTTGCGACTTCCTTGATCGGTTCCCAGGAGAAGCCGTTCTCCTCCCGGTTCGCCCGCTGCGTGAAGGCTAGCGACATGAGAGTCACGATGATCATGATGATGTCGCGCGCCGCGTTGGCCACCTCAATCTCCGTGCCGAGCAGGGTGAAGCGCCCGAGATCGACGGTGGCGCTGAACAGGATGGCGCCGAT
Source organism: Microvirga sp. 17 mud 1-3 (assembly GCF_003151255.1). Classification (NCBI taxonomy): domain Bacteria; kingdom Pseudomonadati; phylum Pseudomonadota; class Alphaproteobacteria; order Hyphomicrobiales; family Methylobacteriaceae; genus Microvirga; species Microvirga sp. 17 mud 1-3. The sequence continues at coordinate 4,135,087 of NZ_CP029481.1, read as the reverse complement.
GATCGCGAGGATGAGGATGAAATTGATGCCGCCCGTGACGCGCACCGGCTGGTCGGGCGTCGGGTCCGGGCGGATGCGCCCTTCCTTGCGGTAGAGATAGGCGTCGAAGAGGAAGAAAACGGCGAGCAGGACCGCACTGACGAAGAGGGTCTCGGGGAAAAGGTGCGTGGTCGTCCAGAAAAAGTCCACGCCGCGCAGGAAGCCGAGGAAGAGCGGCGGGTCGCCCAGCGGCGTCAGGGAGCCGCCTACATTGGACACGAGGAAGATGAAGAACACGACCACATGGGCGTTGTGGACCCGGTCGTCGTTTGCCCGCAGCACCGGCCGGATCATGACCATGGAGGCACCCGTCGTGCCGATGAGGCTCGCGAGCACCGTGCCGATGGCGAGCAGCGCCGCATTGGTCGCCGGGGCGCCGTGGATGTTGCCGCGCACCAGGATTCCGCCCGCCACCGTGAAGAGGGCCAGGAGCAGCAGGATGAAGGGGATGTACTCGAGGAAGGCCGTGTGGGCGAGGCTGTGCAGGGCCGTGGTGGGGCCCAGGAGCAGAGCCATCGGCACGAGGACCAGCAGGCCCCAGAGCGCCGCGATCTTGCCCTGGTGATGCTCCCAGGCATGGGGCGCGAGGAGCGGGAAGAGCGCGATGGAGAGCAGGATTCCGGCAAATGGCAGGGCCCAGGCGAGGCCGAGGGTGCGGCCGTCGAGCTCCGCCGCGAAGGCCATGTCCGGCGAGACGGTCAGCGCGGCGGCGAGCGCCAGGGTCAGGACACGAAGCATGCGAATACCCCTGTCGCCGGTTCGACCGGCGTTATGCGATGGCCGGAGGGTTAGAGCATGTTCGCAGGCAGGAGGGAACCGGCTTTGGGGCGGCCGGAGCCGGAAAGGCCGGCCGCCGGCCGTTAACCGGCTGTTCACCCTGCCGAGAAAATACTAAACAAGGTTTCATAAGAGGGTGGCGAGCCCTTCGGGGTGCGTCTTTCGGGGGTCGAGGCGTCCATGTGCCGTTTCCTTGCCTATCGGGGAGAGCCGATCTTCCTCGCGGATCTCGTCTGCGCCCCGGCGCATTCCCTGGTCCACCAGTCCCTCCATGCGGTGGAAGCCAAGACCGGGACCAACGGCGACGGGTTCGGCATCGGCTGGTACGGCGAGCGGTCCGAGCCGGGCCTCTACCGGGAGGTGCGGCCCGCCTGGTCCGACGAGAACCTGAAGAGCCTGTGCGACCAGGTGCGATCCGGACTGTTCTTCGCCCATGTGCGCGCCTCGACCGGCACCTCGACCACCCGGGCCAATTGCCACCCCTTTGCCCACGGGCGCCATCTCTTCATGCATAACGGCCAGATCGGCGGCTACGGGCGCATCAAGCGCCGCCTCGAAGCCCTGATTCCCGACGCGCTCTACGACACCCGGCTCGGCACCACGGATTCGGAGGCGATCTTCCTCCTGGCCCTGGCCAACGGCCTCGCGGCCGATCCGGTGACGGCCATGGCGCAGACGCTCAAGCAGGTGCGCGGTCTCATGGAGGAGGCCGGGATCGCCGAGCCCTTGCGGTTCACGGCTGCGGTCACGGATGGCGAAAGCCTCTGGGCCTATCGCTGGGCCTGCGACGGGCAGCCGCCGACCCTCTATTTCCGCGAAAACGCCGGCAACCTCCTGGTGGTGTCGGAGCCCATCGACGACAAGGCCATGGGCTGGCGGGAAGTGCCCAAGGGATGCAGCCTCCTGGCCCGTGCGGGCTCAGGGGTTTCCGTGCAATGCCTGAACGAGACCATGGGCCGTCTGGCGGCCTGAGGCATCGCCCGGATCTCAGGCGGCGTCGCGGGCGAGGTCCTGGTCGGAGAGCAGGGGCAGGAGAGCGCCCCGCAGGGCCTCCATCTGGAGTTCGGTCTCGGACAGGGCCGGTGCTGCGGCCTCCGATCCGGCCTGCATCCTCAACCGCGCCAGCTCGGCCATGAGGCGGGCATTTTCGGCCATCAGTTCCGCCAGCCTGTCCTCGGCGCGGCGGGCCCGGGCAAGGGCCGCGTCCCGCTCCGCCTCGCGCAGGCCCACCCGGTCGCGCCAGAGGCGGGCTACCACGGACTCGGATTCGTCGCTCATCGGAATACTCCACGCACGCATCGCGGGCAGCCCGACAGCCAGCCCGCGGGGCGACATTGCGCACGAGACCCTTAAGGCATCGTTGCCGCCGGTCGGCAGATCAGGGCCCGGTCAGCCATCCAGCTCCGGATAATGGCGGAAGATCCCCTCTTCGTTGAAGGGGATGCGCCGGTCGCTGTCGAGATAGGCCCTGATCCGCGGCCGGGCCGCCACGGCCTCGCGCAGAGCCGCCACCTTCGGCAGATCGCGAAGGGCGCGCTTCATGGCCCTCGGAAACGCATAGGAAAGGCCCTCCACCACCTGGAACAGGGACAGGTCCGCATAAGTCACCGTGCCGCCGACAAGATGCGCATCCCCGGCCGGGTTGCGGGCGAGGATCGTCTCGCACCAGCCGAGGAATTTCGGGATCCGGTTGCGGCAGAAATCCTCCGCCCGTCGCCGTGCTTCTTGTTTCTGGTCCTCGTAATAGAGACTGGTCGCAATGGGGTGATGGGTGTCGTGCGCTTCCGCTACCAGATCCGAGAGCGTGAGCTGGATCTGGTGCGTCCAGAGCCCGCCCTCCGGGTCCTTGGGCGCAAGCCCGTGGCGGGCGCCGAGATAGAGCAGGATCGCGGCCGTCTGGCCGATGAGCGTCTCACCGTCCTTCAGGAAGGGAGGCGCGAAGGGGGGATGAGCCGCCTTCTCCATCAGGCGCGTCATGGCGGACATGCCGCCCGGCCCGCGGGCTACATCCACGTAGTCCGCGCCAGCCTCCTCGAGGGCAAGGCGCACGAACTCGCCCCGTCCCTGGATTCCCGGCCAGTAGTAGAGTTCGTAGGGCATGATCGTCCTCGCTCGAGCGCTTCCGTCTGCGAGGAAGTTAGAGGGGTTTCCGACCGGGGCCATACCGCCGGTGCGCCTTTCCGCCTGTAGGACGCGCACGAAAAAGGGCGCCCGCAAGGGCGCCCTCATCGACGGGAAATCTTCGTCGTTGCCAATTAGATCACGAAGAAATCCTTGTAGGTCATCTTGAGGCCCTTCTTGAGGGTGGCGATGACCACGGCCTTGTGCGAGCCGATGCCGTCATCGTCGTAGTAGAGGACGCCCTTCTTCTTGTCGTAGATGATCCGATCGTCCTTGTCGTGCGCCTTGGCGCCAACGTAGAACATCTTGCTCGACAGGGCGGCAGGCTTCTTGATCGTGCCCTTCGACCCGACCTTGAAGTACTTGTTCTCGAGGTAGATCGAGTCATCTTTCACGTTGAAGTCCGTGATCTTGTCGGCATTGCGCTTCGCCTTCGGGTTCGTGTCGAACACGAAGATGTCACGGCCCGTGCCGCCCGTGAGCAGGTCGGCGCCAAGACCGCCGTGGATCCGGTCATTGCCGCCGCCGCCGTTGAGCTGGTCGTTCCCGGCGCCACCATAGAGGATGTTGGCGCCATCATTGCCGACGAAGACGTTGTTGAGGCCATTGCCCGTGAGCGTGATCGCGGCGCTGCCTACGCCTGTGATGTTCTCGATGCCCACAAGCCGGTTGAGGTCGTAATTGACCGAGACGACCACCGTATCCACGTCGCCGGCGCCGCTGTCCTGAACCAGGTCGTTCACGTCGTCGATGTAGTAGGTGTCGTTGCCTGCGCCGCCGTCCATGGTGTCGGCGCCGCCCTGGCCGTCGATCACGTCGTCGCCGAGGCCCCCCTTCAGGTTGTCGGCTCCCGCGCCGCCATAGAGAACGTCGTTTCCTGCGCCGCCGTCGAGCGCGTCGTTGCCGTCCGCTCCGTAAAGCGCGTCGTTGCCGTCGTTACCCTGCAGGTTATCGTCGCCGCTGCCTCCGTTCAGGTTATCGTCGCCGATGCCTCCGGCCAGGGCGTCATTGCCGGCGCCGCCATCCAGGACATCATTGCCCGCACCACCGTCGAGGAGGTCATTACCGCCGTTGCCGTACAGGCTGTCATTGCCGCCATTGCCGGTCAGATGGTTCGCAGCCTCATTGCCGGCAATGACGTTATTGCCTTCGTTCCCGTAAAGGTCGATCGCGTCTGCGCCGGTCGCAAAGAGGTACTCGATGCCGGCCGAGAGGGAATAACTCACGGACGAATAGACCTGATCGTTGCCGCCACCCGACTCGTCGATCTGGGTATCGCTGGCGCTCACGTAATACACATCGTCGCCGGCGCCGCCGACCAGCACATGGCCGGCCCCGCCCGTGAGGGTGTCGTTGAAGTTCGTGCCGATCACCTTCTCGAAGCTGGTGTAGGTATCACCGGCCGCATCGCCTGCAGATCCTGTCCCGTGAACGAGGTCAACGGCAACGCCAGCCGTGCTTTCCTTGAATGTCAGCGTGTCGAAGCCCGCGCCGCCGTCGAATTTGTCGCCGGCGTGCTTGGAGGGAGCGTAAATGTCGTTGCCCGCCGTTCCGGTCAGGGAGACGGCCGAACCACGGGCGTCGACCATGACGGACTCGATGGCGCTGCCGTTGGTCGCCGGCGAGCGATTGTGCCAGGAGACCGCAAGGCGGCCATCAGGCATCTCCTCGATGGAGGGTGCAACCTGCTCGCCGTGAACGGGGATCTTCAAGGCCGGACCGGCATTCCCCTCGGCGTCGAAAACCTTCACCCAGATATCTTTTTGATTGGCGTCAGCCTTGTAGGCCACCGCGAAGCCGCCATCCTTGAGGGCCGTGATGCTCGTGCTGTATCCAGTAGAGGCTATTGCGCCTGACGAAATCGTAAAGGTCTTGCCGTCGGTAATCTGATTACCGGCAGCCGAATACGTCTTGACGACAATGTCGTTGGTGTCGGTCACGTAATTGACCGCGAAGCTTCCATTGGGCTTGCCGTCGGAATCCTTCAGGGCAACGACATTCGTTTCCACCGCCTTGGAAATGCTCTTGACTGCCCGTGTACCCTCCACGAACAGGGCAAATCCTTCCTTGTAGGAAACGACGAATTGGCTGGCGCCTCCAAGCCAGGCGATGTCTGTCTTGCCGCTTGCGGTGATAGCGCTCCCATCGGGGTTGTTGATCTTCGTTGTCGAGCCGTCTGCCAGATTTGCTATGTATGGATTCAAGGCATCGTCGATATAGGCAGCCACAACTCCGCCCGTGCCGGCGTCAGCCATGTGCGCGCCGTGATATTGAACCTTGTCGCTGACGGTCTTCACCGCGCCCGGCGTGCCGTCGACACTGAAATTCTGGGTGCGCAGGATATAGCTGTTCGGGGTCCCGACGACCTCAGTCCAACTGATGATGAAGGAGCCGTCGGCCTTTGCCAGAATGTCCGGTTCCCACTGCCCAAAGCCGTTAGCGACCGGTCCCTGCGAGACGAAATGCGTGCCGCCGACCTTCTCGCCGCTCCCGTTATAGATCTGGAAGCCGATCTGCTTGTCCTGACGAAAGGCCACCACGTAGCCGCCGTTGGCCAGCCTCGCCACGGTGTCCTGATCGACCCCCGAAAAATTGACGGCGACGCTCTGGGCTCCCCAGAACTTCGGATTCTGTTCTACGGCCATCTTCTTTGCTCTCCTGGAAGCTGAAGGTGTTCGGTTGACGTTGCCGGCCTCTCGGGTGAATTCCGGTCGGGCGGCCGAGGTGGGCGCGCAAACCCACCTTTCTGCATGGGTTAAAAATTCATTGATGTATTCGCGCGGTGATCACAGTCCTGGCGCGAAGAAGAAAAGCATTCACTTCCGCGGCGTCAGTAAAGCAGATCGATCAAGCGCTATATGGCTGTGCAACAGGGCCCACAACTCTCCATTTAGAGAGGTGCGACCGCAAGGGGATGCTTACCTAGCGTAAGTTATATCGAACTGGAAACGGGTAAGCCTCTGGCGCGGCACCAGGATTTCCATCGACGCAATAATCGAGCAATCTGCGTGTGTCCGTGGCCCGGCCGTGTGCCGGCGCACACGGCCGGCCGCCGCCATCATCTGGGAAGGAAGCACCAGCCGGAAAGCTTCTATGGATTCGTCCGAGAGGCAGGGAGGCGCCTAATGCGCCTCGTCCCAGTTCTGCGCCGCGCGGGCTTCCACGGCGAGCGGCACCTTCAGGGTCACGGCCGGGAAGGGGGCCTCAGTCATCACCCGGGAGATGACCGGGAGCGTCGCTTCGATCTCCTCGTCGGGCGCCTCGAACACCAGTTCGTCATGGACCTGTAGGAGCATGCGGGCCGAGAGGCGCTCGGCCTTCAGCGCGTCCTCCATGCGGATCATGGCCCGGCGGATGATGTCGGCGGCCGTCCCCTGGATCGGCGCGTTGATGGCCTGGCGCTCTACGGCGGCGCGCTCCGACGGGTTGCCGGACTTGATCTGCGGATAGTGGCACACGCGCCCGAACAGGGTGGTGACATAGCCCTTCTCGCGTGTCGTCTTCTTGATCTCGTCCATATAGGCGCGGATGCCCGGGAAGCGCTCGAAATACTGCTTGATGAAGGCGGCCGCATCCGCATTGGGTATGCCGAGGCGCACCGCAAGGCCGAAGGCCGAAATGCCGTAGATGATGCCGAAATTGATGGTCTTGGCCTGCCGGCGCAGGTCAGGCGTCATCTGGTCGAGCGGCACGCCGAACATGGCCGAGGCGGTGGCCGCGTGAATGTCCTGGCCCTTGGCGAAGGCCTCCTGCAACTGCGGAATGTCGGCGATATGCGCCAGGATGCGCAGCTCGATCTGGCTGTAATCGGCCGAGATGATCTTGGAGCCTTCCGGCGCCACGAAGGCCTTGCGGATCTTGCGGCCGGCTTCCGTGCGGATCGGGATGTTCTGCAGGTTCGGCTCGGAGGAGGAGAGGCGCCCCGTGGTGGTGGAGGCGAGGGAGAAGGAGGTGTGCACCCGCCGCGTCTCGGGATGCATATGCTCCTGCAGGGTGTCCGTATAGGTGGATTTCAGCTTGGCGAGCTGGCGCCATTCGAGGATCTTTTCGGGCAGCACGTGGCCGGCCTGCGCCAGTTCGTCCAGAAGGGTCGCAGGGGTCGCCCACTGGCCGGAGGGCGTCTTCTTGGCGCCCGGCAGGCCCATCTTGCCGAACAGGATGTCGCCGATCTGCTTCGGAGAGCCGAGGGCGAACTTCTCGCCCGCGATCTCGTGGATCTCGTCCTCCAGCCGCGCGAGGCTCTGGGCGAAGTCGCCCGAGAGGCGGCTGAGGATCTGGCGGTCCACTGCAATGCCACGCATCTCCATGCGGGCGATCACGTCGATGAGGGGCCGTTCCAGGGTCTCGTAGACGGTGGTGCGGTGCTCGGCGGCGAGCCGCGGCTTGAGCACCTGCCACAGGCGCAAGGTCACGTCCGCGTCCTCGGCCGCATAGGCCGTGGCCCTGGCGATGTCGACCCTGTCGAAACTCACCTTGTTGCGGCCCGTTCCGGCCACCTCCGAAAAGGTGATGGGCGAGTGCCCGAGATGGCGGCGCGAGAGCTCGTCCATGCCGTGCGAGCCCTTGCCCGCGTCGAGCACGTAGGAGATCAGCATGGTGTCGTCGAAGGGGCCGAGGTCGATGCCGTACCGCTTGAAGACGACCCAGTCGTATTTCAGGTTCTGGCCGATCTTGAGAACGGACGGATCCTGCAGGAGCGGCCGGATGGCCGCAAGCGCCGCCTCGACGGGGATCTGTCCCGGCACCAGGCCGCCGCCGAACAGGTCCGAGTCGCCGCGATGTTGGAGCGGCACATAGGCGGCCCTGCCGGGCGCGAGCGCCAGCGAGAAACCCACGAGATCGGCTTGGTTGGCGTCCAGCGCGCTCGTCTCCGTGTCCACGGCGACGAAACCCTGCCCGCGCGCCTCCTCGACCCATTCGGTCAGGCGCTCGAGGCTCGTGATGGTCTCGTAGGCCTGCACGTCCACGGGCTGGGAAGCCGCCTCCGTGGCCCGCTTGCCGGCGAGCTGGGAGGGGGTCCCGAGGCCTTCCATGGGCTTGCGCGCGCGGCCCGTTTCCGGAAGGTCGAGCCCCGCGAAGGGATCGACCTCCGTGGTGCCTGCACCGCCCGAGAACGGCACGTCCTCCTCCACGGGGGCGGGGCCGCCGAAGCGCTGCCAGGTAATGGCCTCGCCGCCCGGCATCAGGCGCGGGTCCGGCTCGACCTGGGTCGGATCCACGTCGTAGAGATCGGCCACCCGCCGGGTCAGGGTGCTGAACTCCATGGCCTTGAGGAAGCCGACCAGGGTCTTCGGGTCCGGCTCCGGCAGGCGCAGGGCATCGAGGGAGACCGGGAGCGGGGCCTCGCAATCGAGGGTGACGAGCTTCTTCGAGAGCCGCGCCGCCTCGGCATTGTTGATGAGAGTCTCGCGGCGCTTGGGCTGCTTGATCTCGTCCGCACGCGCCAGGAGGGTCTCCAGGTCGCCGTATTCCTTGATGAGCTGGGCGGCGGTCTTGAGGCCGATGCCGGGAACGCCCGGCACGTTGTCGGAGGTATCGCCCATGAGGGCCAGCACGTCGCCGATCTTCTCAGGCGGGATGCCCTCCCATTTCTCGGTCACGGCGGCTTCGTCGAGGTTGCGCTCGGGGCGGTAGCCGGGCTTGCCCTTGGAGCCCGATTCGAAATCGTAGAAGCACACGAGAGGCCCGACGAGCTGCATCAGGTCCTTGTCGGACGAGACGATCAGCACGTTGGCGCCGCGGGCCTTGGCCTCCTGCGTATAGGTCGCGATGAGGTCGTCCGCCTCGTAGCGGGCCTGCTCGATGGGCTCCAGGCCGAAGGCGCGGATCGCCTCCCGCATGAGCGGCATCTGCACCTTCAGGTCTTCGGGCGCGTCCGGCCGGTGGCCCTTATAGGCCTCGTAGAGCTCCTTGCGGAACGAGCCCTCGGATTTGTCGAGCACGATGGCGAGATGGGTCGGCATGAAGCCGGCCGCGCCGTCGCGCACGAATTGTAGGAGCTTCGACACGAAGAGCCGCACCGCACCCGTCGGCATGCCATCCGAGGTGCGGCTGTTGTACTTCGAGTCCTGGTTCATGGACTGGAAGTATGCCCGGAAGATGAAGGACGAACCGTCGACGAGGAAGACATGGTCGCCGGCGGTGACGGGACGTGAGGAAGTCATGGGGGCTCAAACGTGAAGATCTCTCCTGTCAGAGATAAGGGCTTCGCGACCCGAAAGCTACGACTTCGTGCCCCGGAGATTGCCCGTTCGGGTCACTCCGGCGAGGATCAGGCCGCAAGCGCCGCCAGAATTTCACTGGTCGAGCGGATCCGGGCGACCCGTGGCAGGGTACGGCTTACGGCGAAGTCGTGCAGGCCGTCTCCGAGGCTGCTGGCGGCATCCTGCGCCACGAGCGTCGCGTAATTGAGCTGCCATGCATCCCGGGCCGTGGATTCCACGCCGAAATTGGTCATCAACCCGCCGATCACCACCGTGTCGATCCCCCGCCGGCGCAGCTGGAGGTCGAGTTCGGTGCCGAAGAAGGCGCTCCATTGCCGCTTCGTGATCAAAACGTCAGGGTTTAAGGCGGCGATCTCGGGTGGGAAGGTGCTCCACTCTGCCGGCAATCCGCCCTCGGGAAGGATCATCGGCACGTCCGTCTCGCCCTTCGGCCGATCCCTGTATCCGGCCGAGAAATTCACCCGCACGAGAACGAGGGTGCCGCCGGCTCGGGACAGGCCGTTCGCGAGGGCGACGCTGTTGGCGATCACGGTCTCGCGGCTGTTCGGTGTCAGCGGTTGGGCGAGGGTGCCGTTCTGGACATCGACGAGAATCAAGGCGGTGCTGCGGGCTTCGAGCTTCAGCATGAGAGAGCTTTCCGGTATCGAGGAGGTGGAGAGCCTGTCCGACGAGAAATGTGAGGGTAGGCTCATGTATAGGTTATATGAGGATGGCCTCACAAAAAGCAAGCCCCAAGGCCGAGGCCGTCGCGCGTGCGCCGCAGCGCCGCCGGGGGCGTGAGCGCGTCGCGGCCCTGCTGCGGGCCGGCGAGGAGGTCTTTGCCGAGAAAGGCTTCGACGCAGCGACGATGACGGAGATCGCGGCCCGGGCGGGCGCCTCCATCGGGTCGCTCTACCAGTTCTTCCCCACCAAGGAGCTTCTCGCCGATACGCTTCAGGACACGAACGGCGAGGCCCTCTCGCAGATGCTCGATGCTCTTGGGGGAGCGGCCGAGGGCGCAAAGCCAGAAATGCTGATCGACCGCCTCTTCCGGGACCTGTCGGCTTTTCTCGAGGCGCATCCGTCCTTCGTGGTGCTGTCCGACCGGCCGGCGGCCGACAAGGCCGTGAAGGCGGAGCGGCGAAAACGCATGCGTGGGCGGATCGCCGCCTTGCTCGGCGCCATGGATCCGCCCCTCCCGCGCGAGCGGGCGGAGCGCATGGCCGTGATCGTCCTCCACCTGATGCGCGTCTCCGTGGCGATCAGCGGCGAGGCTGAACTTTCGGACCGTGACGCGGTGCTCGACGATCTCCGGGCCATGCTGATCCGCCAGATCCGCGAAGGGGCCTGACGCTGCAGGTTTCCGTCATGCTGCCCTCAGGCGGGCGAGGTCCAGGTCGAGCTCGCGCAGGGCCTGCATGACGACCCCCTCGGTCAGGAGATCCAGGGAGGAATCGACGACCTGGATGGTCGTGAGCGACCGCAAGGTGGGAATCGTCTGGCTTTCCAGGGCGGCCTCGAAGGAGGGGCGCAGGAGGTCCATGGCCCGGGTGCCGGGGCCGCAGATAACGATGTGATCGGGCTCTAGGGTCTGGATCAGGATGCTCGCCGCATCGCCCAGGACCTCTCCGGCCTCGCGGAAAAGGTTGAGCAGCGCTGCGTCGCCGGCGCGCGCCTGGTCCACGATGGCACCCATGGCTTCCTCGCTGGGGAGCAGGATCGTCGGCGCCGGGCGATGGTCGATCAGCTGCGCATCCCGGTGCAGGGCATAATCGGCCAGAAATGCCTCGATGCAGCCCCGCCCGCCACAGCGGCATTGCGGACCGCTGCGACGCAGGCGGACATGTCCGAACTCGCTCCCGCCCGAGCGGGCCCCGCGATAGAGCTCACCCTGCACCAGGAAGCCGAGGCCGACGCCGTCGCCGATCATCAGGCAGGCGGTGCGGCCGGAACGCAGGGCCGGGTCCCGCTGGGCGATCGCGAAGGCCATGGCGCTGGCGTCGTTCTCGATCAGCACGGGCTTGCCGAGCCGCTCTCCCAGGCCTGCCGCGAGGGGGAGGTCCCGGGTGCCGAGAACCGGGCTCCAGGCCACGATGCCGTCATGGGTGTCCACGTAGCCCTGGCAGGCAAGGCCGATGGCCTTCACGTCCGGGGCGCCCGTGTCGTGCGCGAATGTCGTGATCGCCTCCGCGAGCACATCCAGCAGGGCCTCGGCCTCGAGATTGCGCAGGGGGCGTTCCACGTGGCGGCTCGCCCGGTTGCGCCCGGCGCTGTCGACCAGCCGCAGCTCGATGCGGTTGAAGCCGGTCCAGACGCCGATGACGGAGCCGAGAGTCTCGGCGAAGAACAGACGGACCTTCGGGCGGCCGCGGATCAGGCCGGGCAGGGAATCCCCGCCCTCCTCGGTGACCAGGATGCCTTCCTCCAGGAGGCTCGCCGTCAGCTCCGACACGCTGGCCGGGCTCATGCCGAGCTGCTGGCCGATCTCGACGCGAGCGAGCGGCCCCTCCCGGCGCAGGGCATCGAGCAGCCGTCGCCGGGCCGTTTCGCGGGGAGTGAGGGAAAGCATGGACATCGCAGCAATATTTATTCGACTGGCGAACAAAACAAATCGAAAAATCGGCCGCTTCGACCAAATGCTAAGAGCTTTGCCGCTTGAAAGGGACATTGTTCGGGATAATTATTTTCACGCTCGAAAAATTAGGCGGGCGAGCCAGAGCTGAAACGCCGTCTCGGTCGCGCCGGGTTCGGCGGCCTGCCACGCCAAGAAAGAGGGCCGGACGGAAGGGTCCGCTGGCTCCAGGAGGGAACCCATGTCGCTCAAGAAGCAGCTATTTTTCGGCCTTGCCGCCCTCGCCCTGTCGGCGAATGCCGCCCTTGCCCAGGGCAAGGGGCCGGTGATCGGCGTAAGCTGGTCGAACTTCCAGGAGGAGCGCTGGAAGACCGACGAGGCGGCGATCAAGGCCGCCATCGAGAAGGCGGGCGGCACTTATGTGTCGGCCGACGCGCAATCCTCGCCTGCCAAGCAGCTGACCGATATCGAGAGCCTGATCGCCCGCGGCGCCAAGGGGCTGATCGTCCTGGCGCAGGATTCGGATGCCATCCGCCCGGCCGTCGAGAAGGCGGTGGCCGAGGGTATCCCGGTGGTCGGCTACGACCGGCTCATCGAGATCCCGCAGGTCTTCTACCTGACCTTCGACAACGTGGAGGTGGGCCGTCTCCAGGCCCGCGAGGTGATGAAGGTGAAGCCCGAGGGCAACTACGTCTTCATCAAGGGCTCGGGCGCCGATCCGAACGCCAACTTCCTGTTCCAGGGCGCCATGGAGGTGCTCAAGCCCTCTATCGATTCCGGCAAGATCAAGAACGTGGGCGAGGCCTATACGGATGGCTGGCTCCCGGCCAACGCGCAGCGGAACATGGAGCAGTTCCTGACCAAGAACAACAACAAGGTCGACGCGGTGGTGGCGGCCAATGACGGCACCGCAGGCGGCGCTATCGCGGCGCTTGCCGCGCAGGGCATGGCCGGCTCCGTTCCCGTATCGGGCCAGGATGCCGACAAGGCCGCGCTGAACCGGGTCGCCCTCGGCACCCAGACCGTGTCGGTGTTCAAGGACGCGCGTGAGCTCGGCCGCAACGCCGCCGAGATCGCTCTCGAACTCGCCAACGGCAAGAAGCTGAACGAGATCAAGGGCTCCATGTCTTGGAACCTCGGCCCGAAGAAGCAGAATATGACGGCGATCTTCCTCAAGCCCGTGGCGATCACGAAGGACAACCTCAACGTGGTCGTCGATGCTGGCTGGGTGACGAAGGACGTGGTGTGCCAGGGCGTGAAGCCAGGCTCCGTCAAGGTCTGCAACTGAGCGGGATCCGTCACTCTGGAGCGCGCCATCGTCATTCCGGGACAGCCCTCGCGGGCCGGGCCCGGAATCCATAAACGCTGACAATGCAGAATAGAACGCGGTGGTTGCCGTTATTCTCTGTTCTGAACAACTGGTGTTTATGGGTTCCGGGCTTGCCTGACGGCAACCCGGAATGACGATGAGCCGTCCCGGGATGACGCTCTCCTGATGCGAGCGATGCCATGACCGCACACGCCACTACGTCTGCCCCACCCCAGAGCGCCTCTACGGACGGCTCGCTCCTCTCCAGGCTCGAGATCGACGTCCGCATGCTCGGCATGCTAGGAGCGCTCGCGGTCATCTGGATCGGTTTCGACATTCTCTCGGGCGGGCTTTTCCTCACGCCGCGCAATCTCTGGAACCTGTCGGTCCAGACGGCCTCCATCGCGGTCATGTCGACCGGCATGGTGCTCGTCATCGTGACCCGCAACATCGACCTGTCGGTGGGTGCCATCCTCGGCCTCGTCGGCATGATCGTGGGCGTGGTGCAGGTGCAATGGCTGCCCGGCTGGCTCGGCTTCGAGCATTGGCTCACGGCGCCCGTCGCGGTACTGATCGCGGTCGTGATCGGCGGCGTCATCGGGCTCTTCCAGGGCTGGCTCATCGCTTATCTCGGCATTCCGTCCTTCATCGTCACCCTCGGAGGGCTGCTCGTCTGGCGCGGCGCCGCCTGGTGGGTCACGACGGGCCAGACCGTCGCGCCCATGGACACGCGCTTCAAGGCCCTTGGCGGTGGTGTCGAGGGGGCGCTTGGCGCCACAGCGACCTGGATCGTCGCATCGGTCGCGGCCGGGCTCGTTGTGGTGGCCCTCGGGCTCGCACGGCGACGGCGCATCCGCTTCGGCTTTCCGGTGCGCCCGGCCTGGGCCGATGCGGTCATCGCGCTTCTGGCCTGCGGCGCGGTGCTCGGCGCCGCCGCCATCGCCAATTCCTATCCGCTGCCCGTGGGTACCGCGCGGCGCTGGGCGGAGGCCAACGGCATTGCCTGGCCCGAGGGCGGACTGACGATCCCGCACGGGGTCGCCGTGCCGGTACTGATCGCCGTGATCGTCGGTCTCTTCATGACGTTCCTCGCAAGGCGCCTGCGCTTTGGGCGCTACGTCTTCGCCATCGGCGGCAATCCGGAGGCCGCGGAACTGTCGGGCATCAACACCCGCTGGACGCTCATGAAGGTGTTCGGCCTTATGGGATTTCTCTGCGGCATCTCGGCCTGCATTTCCACGGCGCGCCTCAACGCCGCCACCAACGCGGCCGGAACGCTCGACGAGCTCTACGTCATCGCGTCAGCGGTGATCGGCGGCACGTCGCTTGCGGGCGGCATCGGCACCGTCGCGGGCGCCATGCTCGGCGCTCTCGTCATGCAGTCCCTGCAATCCGGCATGGTGCTGCTTGGCGTCGACACGCCGCTTCAGAACATCGTGGTCGGCGCCGTGCTCGTGCTGGCCGTGTGGGTCGATGGCCTCTATCGCCGGCGGATCAGGTAAGGGAGCGCATCATGACACCCAACGAGACGGCTCCGCTCGTCGAGATGCGCGACATTTCCATCGCGTTCGGCGGCATCAAGGCGGTCGACGATGTTTCGGTCGATCTGCGGCCCGGCGAGGTCGTGGGGCTTCTCGGCCATAACGGGGCCGGGAAGTCGACCCTCATCAAGATCCTCTCGGGCGCCTACCGGCCGGATGCCGGCGCGATCTACGTGAACGGCGAGCGGGCTGAGATCGGCTCGCCCCGGGACGCCAAGCGCTACGGGATCGAGACGATCTACCAGACCCTCGCGCTCGCCGACAATATCGATGCGGCCGGCAACATCTTCCTCGGCCGCGAGGTGCTCACGCCCTATGGCACCCTCGACGATGCCACCATGGAATCCGAGACCCGCAAGGTGATGGCGCGGCTCAACCCGCATTTCCGCCGCTTCAAGGAGCCCGTGAAGGCGCTCTCCGGCGGCCAGCGCCAGTCGGTCGCCATCGCGCGCGCGATCTACTTCAACGCCCGCGTGCTCATCATGGACGAGCCGACCGCGGCGCTCGGCCCCGCCGAGACGCAGCAGGTCGCCGACCTCGTGCTGCAGCTGAAGAAGGAGGGCATCGGCATCTTCCTCATCAGCCACGACATCCACGATGTGTTCGGCCTCGCCGACCGGGTCAGCGTGATGAAGAACGGCAAGCTCGTCGGAACCGCGAATGTCGCGGACGTCACCCAGGACGAGGTGCTCGGCATGATCATCCTCGGCAAGTGCCCGTCCGGCGCGACGCCTGGGCCCGGCGCGAGCTGAAATTGAATTTTCCGTCATTCGGGGACCGCGTAGCGGAGTCCGGAACCCATAGCCGCTAACGATGCAAGAGAAAGTGCGGCGTCTGCCGTAGCTCTTTCTTCTGAAACGATTGTGTTTATGGGTTCCGGGCCCGGCGCTCCGCACCGTCCCGGAATGACAACGGATTTCTGCCGCGGCAGACCTGGTATTTCACGAAGAGGTTCGATTCATGACCCAGACCATCTACGGCTCCCTCAAGGACAAGACCGTCCTGATCACGGGCGGTGCCAGCGGCATCGGCGAGAGCATCGCGACGGCTTTTCATGCACAGGGATCGAAGGTCGCGGTCCTGGACTACAACACGGAGGCCGGGCAGGCGCTGACCAAGCGCCTCGGCGAGCGCGTGCATTTCGAACACAGCGACGTGCGCGACATCCCGGCCCTGCAGGCGGCCATCCGCCGGGCAAGCGAGGCGCTGGGACCTGTCGCGATCCTGGTCAACAACGCCGCGCGGGATGACCGGCACACCATCGACGAAGTCACGCCCGAATATTGGCGCGAGCGCTTCGCCACCAATCTCGATCACCAGTTCTTCGCGACCCAGGCGGTGCTGCCCGACATGGAGCGGGCGGGCGGGGGCTCGGTCATCAATATGGGCTCTACAAGCTATCTCGTGAGCGATGATTCCTTCGCGGCCTACAAGACCGCCAAATCCGCCGTGGTCGGCCTCACCCGCGCCCTGGCGCGTGAACTCGGCCCCCGGAACATCCGCGTCAACGCCATCGTGCCCGGCTGGATCATGACCCAGCGCCAGATCGACCTGTGGCTGACGCCCGAGGGCGAGGCGGAGCTGCTGAAGCGCCAGTGCATCAAGCGCAAGCTCGTGCCCGAGGATATCGCCAGGATGGCGCTCTTCCTGGCTTCCGAGGATGCCGGCGCCATCACGGCGCAGAGCTATCTGGTGGATGGCGGCTGGGTGTAAGTGAGCGGGGTGAGGTGAGCCTCGACGAAGCACTTTCGTCCTTGTCATAGCCGGAATGACGAGGCGTGGCCCTGCTCTCCTCCCCCCTTGTGGGGAGGAGTTGGAGGTGGGGGTGTTGGCTCTGAAGTTTAAGAACGTAGCGTCGACACCCCCACCCTGACCCTCCACACAAGGGGGAGGGGATCCCGTTGCGCTCTGTCCCTCCGCCGTTCACGCGCGCGATTGCGCCGCGAGGGCCGGTTTCCCGTCCGGCTCCGCTTCCACCGTCTGCATCGCATCCCGACGCACGACTAGGCACAGGATCACGAGCGGGATGCCGATGGCGGCCGTGGCCGAGAAGAGGATCGGGTAGCCGTAGGCGTCCACGACCGCGCCCGAGCCGCCGCCGATGAGCTTGCCGGGCAGCGCATAGAGGGAGCTCAGGAGAGCATATTGGGTCGCGGCGAAGCCGGGCGCCGTGAGGCTCGACATGTAGGCGACGAGGGCCGAGCCCGCGAAGCCGCCGGCGAAGTTGTCGGCGCTGATCGTGAGGACGAGCAGGTCGAGCCGTCCGCCCTCGACCGCGAGCCACGAGAACATCAGGTTCGAGGCGGCCGCGATGACGGCGCCGATGAGGAGCGTCCACCACAGCCCGAGCCGCGTGACCGCGATACCCCCCGCAAAGGCTCCGGCGATGCCGACCCAGACCCCGTAGAGCTTGGATACGTTGGCGATGTCGGCCTTGGAGAAGCCGAGGTCGATATAGAGCGGGTTCGCCATGACGCCGGCCACGAAATCCGGCAGGCGGAAGCAGGCGACGAGCGCCAGGATTGGGATGAGGATCGGCCCCTTGCGCCGGAAAAGCTCCGTCAGCGGCTCCAAGACGGCGGCCGCGAAGGGCAGCCTCTCGCGGGGCGCGGCCGCATCCAGGCGCGGGGCCATGAGGGTGGCCGCAAGGCCCACGCCCATGAGGGCCGCCATAGCCAGGTAGGCGCTGCGCCAGTTCACGAACTCGGCGATATAGAGTGCGCCCGCGCCCGCGCAGATCAGGGCGAGGCGGTAGCCGAGCTGGAGGCTCGCGGCCATCATGCCCTGCCGCTCGGTCGTGGCGGCGTCGATGCGCCAGCCGTCGATCACCACGTCCTGGGTGGCGGACGCGAAGGCCACGAGAAGAGCCGACGCGATGGTGAGGGGCAGGTGCGTCTGCGGATCGCCGAACGCGATGCCCGCAAGGCCTGCTGCCGTGACGATCTGCGCAAGTGCCATCCAGCTCCGCCGCCGGCCGAGGAGCCGGGCAAGGATCGGTACGTCGTAGCGGTCGACGATGGGTGCCCAGAGGAACTTGAGCGAATAGGCGAGCGCCACCCAGCTCAGCATGCCGATCTCGGTGCGCGAAATCCCGGCCTCCCGCAGCCATGCGGAGAGGGTGCTGAACACGAGGAGGAACGGCAGGCCGGACGAAAATCCTAAGGGAAGCATCAGGGCGATGCGCCCGTCCGTCAGGACGTCCCGGAACGAGAGCCGGCGTTTCGGAGCAGAATGTGCGTGAGCCATGATGATCGTTTTCGCCGTTCCGTTGAGGCTTCAGCATCCGCCAGGGCGGAGGCTATCCTGAAGGTCGGCCCTTGCGATGCCGTTAACGGCGCCGCGCGGCCGCGACCGTCGTGCGCTCGGCCTCGGCCACCGGGCGGGCCACGACCGACTGGATGTCCTGCGCGAGACGGTCGGCGAGGCAGCGATAGCCCTTGTCGCTCATGTGGAAGCTGTCGGAAGACAGCATGGAACGCAGGTCCTCCAGAGAGTGGCTGCCCCATTCCTTCATCATCGCATAGCGCGAGAAGACCGGGATCCGCTGGGTCTCGCCCACCCTGGCGACCATCTGCACGAAGCGCTCGTAGCGGGCGGGATCCCGGATCGTCGGGACATATTGCTGGTCGAGCAGGATGAGCGGAACCCCGGCCGCCTTGGCGGCCGCGATGCCGCGCTCCAGCATGGTGCGGAAGCCGTCCTCGGGCACACCGCCCACGGCGTCGTTGGTGCCGACCTGCCAGATGACGAGATCGTACCCGCCGGACTTAAGCGCCTCTTCCAGCCGCTCGACGGTTCGGACCGCCTTCTCGCCGCCGATGCCGGCATTCACGACCGTGACCGTCTGGTGCCAGAGGTCCGACAGGTCTTCCTGAAGCTGGGCCGGGTAGGTCCGATCCGGCGCTGAGGCGCCGATACCCTCGGTCGAGGAGGAGCCGATGGCGAGAATCCGCACGGTCTCGTGCCGGTTCAGCTTCTGGGAGACGACGCCCAGAAGGCCCTGTGCCCGGAAGACCGGGACTGTCCCGCCGCAGGCTTCCTCGGCTGCGGAGGCCGGTGCCGGCACTGTCAGGAAGGACATACTTAAGAAGGCAAGCGCCCCGGCGACGCGGAGGACAGGGCGAGACTTCGTGTCCGGCCGTTTTGCGGGCCGTCCGCGTTGAATTTGTTCCATTCCAGGTATCGCGCCAGTGCCAGGAGCCCCATCAGTCCGATCAGGGTAAATACCATGCCGATGAGGTGTGGACTAGCGGAGGATTTGACGGCCGTCAGCGTCATGATGACCTGCCCCAGGGCGCTCAGGAGCGATCCGGCCGCGAAGATCACGAGGCCGTTACGGCCAAGCCGCTTCAGGTCGGGACCGACGATGGTGCGCTCAAGCTTCTCGCCGATGCGCCACTGAGTGACCAGATAGGCGAGGGCGATGAAGTGTACCAGACGGCCGAGGCCGAGATCGTATTTCGGCAGGTCGAGCTGCGTGAAGGCGGCATCGCGCAGGCCGGGGGCAAGGCCGAAGACGTCCATGACGACGAGAAGCGAGGCCGTCAGGATGACGATTGCACTGATCTGGCACGTCCGGGTCAGCGGTATGGGGCGTTGCGTGAAGATCACGCCCGTGACGATGCCGATGGTGAAGAGCAGCTGCCATGCAAAGGGATTGAAGAACCAGGTTCCCGGTTCCGGCCAGGTGGGCAGGACGAGCACGCCGTCGCGCGCAAGCGCATAGATTCCGAACGAGACTGCGAGGGCGAGGAGCACATGGATCCGCGCCAGGACGAGCGCCACCGGCGCCCACAGCATGAGGGCGATGTAGAGAGGCAGGATGTTGAAATAGCCAAGCTGGTGCCCGAGCAGGAGAATGCCCGTGACGCCCTTGGCCGTGTTGCCGAACACGATATTGCGGCCGTCGGCCTCGATGAGGCCGATATCGTCGCTGAGCTCATAGCCGATGGAGAAGAGCGCAATGGCGCCTGCCGTGAGCAGGAGATGCATCCGGTAGAGCTCGAAGGAGCGGCGCAGGCAGCGGCGCACGACCCCGATGATGTCGCCCTGCGGAATCCGGTGATAATAGACGAGAGCCAGCGACAATCCGGAGATGAAGATGAACGCCTCGGCAGAATCGGAGAAGCCGAAGCTGCGCGGCGTGGCATGTTCAATAATGTTGCCCGGAATGTGGTTGACGAAAATGATCGCAAGAACGAGACCCCGCCAGAGGTCGATCGTTCCATTGCGTCCCACATTCTTCATTGGCTGCACGTCCATCCTCTTTCTTCGTCCGGTTCCTGATGAAAACGCCAAGGTGGCTGGAGAGTTCGCCTGCATTGCGGCGAAGGCCGTTCCGTGTGCCGTCGAACCGACATGCCTTGTCAGATTCGTATCCTGGCACGAACGGCGCGAAATTCCAGGCGGGCCTCAATCACGTCTCCATGATCGAACGTCAAGAGCGCGTCCTGTGGAGAGCGTGTCAGCGCGCCTGTTCGCGCAATGCAGAAACGTTACGGCTCAGCTTCGTCAGAAACGTCTCGAGAGCATTCTCGGGCGCGCAGTCGGGTTCCGTCAGCACACGTAAACCCCATTGCTGCAGCACTGCTTCCTCGATGGGATTGGGGCGCAGCATGAATACGTAGGAGGGCGGGCGGTCCTTCTCGAAGCCAGACCCTTTCCACGTCTTCCACAGACGATGCAGGAGAAAGCGAATGTTCAGGTCCGACAGGCTGTAGCCGACGAACAGGATGGTCTTGCCCAGGGCATCCGCCCGAAACTTGATGTCGAGCGGTGATTCGAAAGACAGGCGGTCGAGATAATCCGTCTCGGTAATGACGATGGAATCGTCGTCGTCGAAATCTCCGTGATATTTGACGATCTGCGGAACGCCCTCCCGGACGTCGGCGATGTCCTTCGCATTCACGATTTTCACGAACGATTTGCCGTGCAGGGTGAAGGCCGTCTCGAGGTTCCGGTCGAAATTCGTCGTGTAGATGATCGGAAAGTCGAGTTCGCAGATCAGGGCATGAACGCGAGAGTTCCTCAGGTTCTCTTCGGGCAGAGTCCAGGCCCGGTCCATCCAGCTGCGCAGGGGGCCGATTCTGCCCTTCTTGAGGCGATAGAACTCCGCGAGGGTCAGGTGGTTGACTTCGGTCTCGGTCAGATCCGCCTCGTCGATCTGGAGCTCCTGTGCGATGTGGGCGATGAGCGTCTGCCAGGAGGGCAGGCCGACCGTCATCGAGACGCCCGCTCCCGCAAAGAGAATGGCATGGCGCCTGCCGATGGCTTCCACCAGATCGTCCACTGGGTTCCTCTCCTGCGGCCTGTTCAGGCGCATAACGCTGCGGGCCGGGCCCAGGCTCCCGCGGAACGGCTTCGCTCGGCAAGGATTGGCTCGGAAAGGATTGGCTTGTCGCCGGGTGGTCCGGCGGAGTGCCGGATCGGGAAGATGCGCCATGGCGACCTACGAGATCGCGAATACCGAGGTTCTTCATGAAGGGCGGCGCAGCCTCCTGGCGCTCACGGTGAAGCAGCCCAATGGCGAGCGCATGGTGCGGGAGGTTCTGGAGAGCCCGCCTGCCGCCGCGGTGCTTCCCTACGACGAAGCCCGCCGGACGGCCTTTCTGGTGCGGCAGTTCCGGGCGCCTGTCCTGCGGGCCGGAGGCCCTTCGAGCGTTCTGGAGGCGATTGCCGGCATCGTGGATCCCGGCGAGACGGCGGAGGAAGGCATCCGCCGGGAGGCCATGGAGGAGGCGGGGCTTCGCCTGAGCCGCCTCGAGCCGCTCGGCGCCTTCTGGGCCTCTCCGGGCTACTCGACCGAGCGGGTCCACCTGTTCCTGGCGCCCTGCTCGGCCGCGGACCGGACAGGGGAGGGCGGCGGGCTGGCCGAGGAGCAGGAGGAGATCACTCTCTGCGAGACTCGCCTTGCGGATCTTGCCGGGATGATGGCGCAGGGCACCATCGCGGATATGAAGACCCTCGCGCTCGTCCAGGCGCTCGTCCTACGCCGGGGCGAGCTTTTCCGGTGATGGTACGGGAGGTTAGCCCGGAAGGGCGCCCGACGCTGCGGCGTCGATCTGGGCCACGAGGCGCGGGTCGAGCCCGAGCGCGCCGGAGAGATGCGCGAGGAAGACGCGCTCCTCCACGGTATTCGGCGTGATGATGCGCCGTGCCGCCGTATAGACCTGGACGGCGGCTTCCGGCGTCGTGGCGGCGGCCGCGAGTTCGGCCACGCTGGCCGGGCGCGCAAGCTCCGCCTCAATGATCTGCACGCCTTCGCCGTCGATCCCTGCGCCTTTAAGAGCGCCGAGGATGCGCGTGCGCTCGTCCTCGTCGATGCGCCCATCGGCGGCTGCGGCGGCGATCATGGCGCGCATCACCAGAAGCGCGACATCGCCGGACGCCGGCGGGGCTGCGGGCGGCGGCAGGGCCGCGGCCTGGAGGGGCTGGCCCTCGATCAGGGGGCCCTGCTCCCCGCCTTTGTTCAGAAAGCGGCCGATCAGGGCCACGCCCTTGGTCTTGGCCTTTTCGGTAAGCTTGCGGCCGGTCTGCGAATTCACCACGGCCTTGGTCACGCCGAGCATCACCGCATGGACAGCCGCATTGCCCTGCGGCGTCTTGAGGTAATCCTGTGCGCGGCGCAGGAGCAGATCGGTGAGATCGGCCGGCGGCGGTGGGGCAGCGGCGGGCTTCTCGGGCTTCGGAGCCGCTGGCTGCTCACCCTCGGAGGAGGGCGGCGGGGGCGGCGGAGAGGGCCTGTTCGCCAGATCGATCAGGTCGCTGAGCAGAGTGCCGGCGCCGAGGGGAGCGGCCGGCGCCTTGGGCGCTTCCGGCTTGGGAGCTGCGGGATTGGGCGCCGCGGGCGTTGCCGTCGGCGCAGCGGGCTGGCTGCCTGCCGGAGCGGGCGTTCCCAGGGCATCGAGAAGCTTCTTGGCGTCGAACATGGAGCTGTTCCCGGGCGATCGTGTGAATTCTAGATGACAATCCCTCTCATGGGCAAACCGGCGCGGAACGGCCGTTTTCCCGCGTCAGAAGATCGTCGAGAAGATCATGGTCAGGCAGCTCCAGACCATCATGACGCCCATGGCGTAATAGGCCCATTTGGGCATGCCGTTGGGAGCCGCCGTCCGGGGCTGGGCGTCCATGGCCTGGATCAGCTGGGTCTGGACCTGCTGCCCCTTCAGAACCAGCAGGGTCAGGCCCTGGATCGCCTCAGCCTGGGCGTTGAGGAGCGCCATGGCGTGCGACTGCTGGGCGTGCGGATCCACGGCCGGGTCGTTCAGGTGATGGAGCGATTCGCCGATCTGGCCGATGGCGCCGCGCATCGCGTCGAAGTTCTGGCTCTGCTCGGCCAGGAGCACGCGCGCCTGGGTCAAGGGATCGGGCATGTTCTTCTGGGCCGCATCCGAGAGATGCTGCATCAGGCCTGCCTGTCCCTGGGTGATGGCGGCCCGCACAGCCTTGCCGGCGTCGGAGGCCAGTGCCGCCTGAGTCATGCTGACGGCCTTGCCGACGATCCTGTCAGCATTGGGGCTGGTGATGGGTTCGCGAGTCTGTTCCATGGCGGCGGCTTTAAGATGAGCGATTCGGTCAGAGGCGTTCTCATAGACCAATTGTTACGAGAGAGCTATGCTCTATCGTTCCAAAGCCGTATATTCCTTTGCGTTACCTCGCAGGCGGTGCGCTAAAACACCTTTCGAGACGAAAAGGCAAAGCTTCCGCGGTCGGGAGGCCTCTCAATAGATCACGACGGAGCGGATCGACTTGCCCTCGTGCATCAGGTCGAAG
This sequence comes from Microvirga sp. 17 mud 1-3, assembly GCF_003151255.1. Classification (NCBI taxonomy): domain Bacteria; kingdom Pseudomonadati; phylum Pseudomonadota; class Alphaproteobacteria; order Hyphomicrobiales; family Methylobacteriaceae; genus Microvirga; species Microvirga sp. 17 mud 1-3. Next base: position 4,111,753 of record NZ_CP029481.1, on the reverse strand, counting down.
GCGGTGTTGATCTCCTCGAGCGGCATCCGGTGGGTGATCAGGTCGTCGATGTTGATCTTACCCTCCATGTACCAGTCGACGATCTTGGGCACGTCCGTGCGGCCGCGCGCGCCGCCGAAGGCGGTTCCGCGCCACACCCGGCCGGTGACGAGCTGGAACGGGCGGGTGGCAATTTCCCGCCCCGATTCGGCGACGCCGATGATGATGCTCTCGCCCCAGCCGCGATGGCAGCATTCGAGGGCCTGGCGCATCACGTTCACGTTGCCGGTCGCGTCGAACGAGAAATCCGCGCCGCCGCCCGTGAGATCGATGATCGCCTGCACGACCTTGTCGGTGCCGACCTCGTTCGGATTGATGAAGTCCGTCATGCCGAACTTCTCGGCCATGGCGCGCTTGGCCGGGTTGATGTCGATGCCGATGATCTTGTCGGCGCCAACCATGCGCGCACCCTGGATCACGTTGAGGCCGATGCCGCCGAGGCCGAACACCGCCACGTTCGCACCGGGCCAGACCTTCGCGGTGTAGATCACCGCGCCGATCCCCGTGGTGACGCCGCAGCCGATATAGCAGACCTTGTCGAAGGGAGCGTCCTCGCGGATCTTCGCAAGCGCGATTTCCGGCAGGACCGTGAAATTCGCGAAGGTCGAACAGCCCATGTAATGGAAGACCGTGTCGCCATCGCAGCGGAAACGGCTCGTGCCGTCGGGCATCACGCCCTGTCCCTGCGTGGTGCGGATCGCCGTGCACAGGTTGGTGCGGCGCGACAGGCAGGATTTGCACTGCCGGCATTCCGGCGTGTAGAGCGGGATCACGTGATCGCCGGGCTTGAGAGTGGTGACGCCCGGCCCGACCTCGCGCACGATGCCTGCGCCCTCATGGCCGAGGATCGCCGGGAATTTCCCTTCCGAATCGAGTCCTGAGAGCGTGTAGGCATCCGTGTGGCAGATGCCCGTCGCCATGACCTCCACGAGCACCTCACCGGCCTGGGGCCCTTCGAGGCGGACGGTCTCGATGGTGAGGGGCTTGCCTGCTTCCCATGCCACGGCTGCTCTGGTTTCCATGCTGTCTCTTCCTTCCGGGTGCGTGCGTGACTATGTGAACCCGCGGGATGCCAGGTCAAGGGAAGAGAGCCGGCATCCGCCGGGGCGGCGGGACCGATATCCTCCGTCGCCACTTACGCCGCCCGTTTTTCGAGGAATTCCGCCGTGTCAGATATCCGCGCCGCCATCATTCCCGTCACGCCTTTCGAGCAGAACTGCACGCTGCTCTGGAACGACAAGACCAAGAAGGGCGCCGTGATCGATCCGGGCGGCGACCTCCATCGCATCCGAGAGGCGATCGCCGAGACCGGCGTGACGGTGGAGAAGATCATCCTGACACACGGCCATATCGACCATGCGGGCGGCGCAGCCGATCTGCGGGATGAGCTCGGCGTGCCGGTCGAGGGCCCGCACGAGGCGGACCGTCCTCTCCTGGAGCGTCTGCCGGAGCAGGCGCGCGTCTATGGCCTCGACGGGGTGCGCGCCGTGACGCCCGATCGCTGGCTGAACGAGGGCGATACGGTCACTGTCGGCGGCATGACCCTGGAGGTCCTGCATTGCCCGGGACATTCGCCGGGCAGCGTCGTCCTGTTCGCGCCGCAGGATCGCTTCGCCCTCGTGGGCGACGTCCTGTTCAACGGGTCCGTCGGGCGCACCGATCTGCCGGGCGGGGACGGGGCTGCGCTCATGAGCTCGATCAAGACCAAGCTTCTGCCCCTCGGCGACGACGTCACGTTCATCTGCGGCCACGGGCCGGCGAGCACCATCGGGCAGGAGCGGGCAACCAATCCGTTCCTGCAGGAGGGGATGCTCGCCTGAGCGGGGCGAGGCCTCAGATCTTCGGCGAGAAGCTGAGCTGCAGGGTCGCCGAGGCGGTTGGATGCGTCTCCGGCGCGAAGTCGTATCCCATGCGGATATTCACCACCGACCGGATCGGGCTTTTATGCGTGGTCAGCACCCGCTGCGCGACGATCTCGGAGCGCAGGCTGCTGCTCCAGCCGCCGGTCGTTGTGTCGAGGTTGATGTTCGGCGAGACGACGAGCTGCGCGTCCCAGGGCGTCCCGGCGGACGGCAGGCGGATCCCGAGGGACCCTCCGGCGCTTTGGGTATAGACGGCGCTTGCAGGATCGACCGCCCCGGTCGTCGTGAGACCGATCTCCAGGGCCTCGGCGGCCCATTGCCGCGACCAGGTCAGCTGCCAGTCCATCCGGGCATTCAGGGCTTGGTCGATGTCGAGGTTGCGGCTCATCTGCGTGCCGACCAGCAGGTCGAGATCCGCGAAGGGGCGAAGCTTCGCACCCACGGCCCTCTGGGACGGGGACGCAACGGCGGCAGGGGAGCCGATCAGCCCCGACGACCAGACCTCCGTCCGCCCGAAGGTCGGGATTTTTGGGGCCGAGAGCGCCCTGTAGCGGTCGATGTCGACATTCTCGGCATTCCACGCCTGATCCCAGGTTTCATCCCAGGTCATGAGGCCTGGAGCACCGTCCTCGAGGCTCAGCGCCGGCGTGCCTGCCCAGGCAGTCATCAACAGGATCGTGAAAGAATAAGCGAGCAATCGCATGAGAAAATGAAATCCTTCAGCGCCGGAAAACGGCGGAGTAAGAACAGTCAAAATTGTATCGGTTAATGTTTCCTTATTTCTGGGCCGATTAACCTGAAAAGCGCAACAAAGTTTCTCTATGGCAGCTTGCCGCATCACGGAGAATCACGCTGCGGCGAAGAGATTTAGGATTATTATTCTATGTAGAGCAACCCGAAGCAGCCGCGATATCTTCACCTGCCACAACGGCCGGGGCGGGCGCAACCGGTTCTGCCCTGGTGGCTCGCATCCGATCTTAGGCGTTGCGATGAAGCGACAGGTGCCGGCCGGATCTCATGGCGCGCCCTCCTGATCAGGGATGCGGGGCGGCAACACCATCAGCCGGAAGGCGACGGCCAGCGCCACCAGCAGCAGGGCCGCCACGAGGCCCGTCACGCCGGGCCAGCCTGACCTGGCCCAGAACACGCCGCCCAGGGTCCCGACGGTGCTGGAGCCCAGGTAATAGGTGAAGAGGTAGAGGGCGGAGGCCTGGGCCTTGGCGGTCAGTGCGCGGCGCCCCACCCAGCTGCTGGCGATGGAATGGGCGCCGAAGAAGCCGAACGTCACGGCGACGATCCCGAGGAGGATCAGGACGAGGTTCTCGAAAAGCGCGATGGCCAGGCCGGCGAGCATGATCAGGATCATGGCCCAGAGCACCTTGCGCCGCCCGAGGCGTCCGGCGAGGTCGCCCACGAAGGTCGAGCTGAAGGTGCCGACCAGATAGACCGCGAAGATCGCCCCGATGGCGGTGTGGCTCAAGGAATAGGGCGCCGCCATGAGCCGATAGCTCAGGTAGTTGTAGAAGGTCACGAAGCCGCCCATGAGCAGGAAGGCCTCGGCGAACAGCGCCCGCAGCCCCGGATCGCCGAGATGATTCGCGAAGGATTTCAGGAGATCGGCCGGGTGGGCGCGCTGCGGGTGGAAGTGGCGGGATTCCGGCAGGCTGCGCCAGGCCGCGACCGCCGCCGCGAGGCCGAGCAGTCCGATGGTACCGACTGCGACCCGCCAGGAGGCGAGGTCCGTCAGGGCGCCGGTCACGACCCGCCCGGCAAGTCCCCCGATGGCATTGCCGCCGATGAACAGGCCCATGGCGAGGCCGATGGACTTGGCATTGACCTCCTCGCTCACATAGGCCATGGCGACCGCCGGCAAACCGCTCAGCGTCGCGCCGATCAGGAGGCGGGTCAGGAGCAGCATGTGCCAGTTCGGTGCGGCGGCCGACACGATCGCCAGAAGGGCCGACGCGAACAGGGACGCGACCATCAGGGGCTTGCGGCCCCAGACCTCCGACAGGGAGCCGGTGATCAGCATGGCGAAGGCCAGCATCCCGGTGCTCAGGGACAGGGACAGGCTGCTCACGGCGGCGCTGACCTGGAAGTCTTCCGAGAAGACGGGCAGCAGGGGTTGTACGCAGTAGAGGATCGCGAAGGTCGCGAAGCCGGCGGCGAAAAGGGCGAGGTTCAGGCGCCGGAAGGCGGGTGTGCCGCTTTCGAGCCGCTTCGGTTCCTCGCCACTCGTTCTATGCATGTCGCCGCTCCGTGCACCGGCCGGAGGTCGACCGCAATGCTTCCCTTCGGTCATAACCCAGGCGACGGCAGAATCGTCCCCCGGACCCATTCCGTCGGTGCATGGACAAGCTGTCGCCTTTGCGCTTCTCTTTCGGTGCGAACCGTTGCTCATGGCGACGGTTTGCCGGATCGTCCTTTGCCGTGGTCCGCTCCCCCGCCCTGAGACAATCATGACAGCTCCTCCGCCGGCCCGACCGGCCGCGCCGGCATCCCAGCTCCGCGGCACCCTTCTCATGGTGACCTCGACGGTCTTCTTCGCTTTTGCGGACATACTCGCGAAGGAGCTTGCCGGCCGGTTGCCGGCCATGGAGGTCGTGTGGCTGCGTTACATCACCTTTGGGGCGCTCGTGATCCCGCTCGTTCTGGCCGGAGGCGGCGGCGCGGCGGCCCTGCGCTCCCGCCGTCCGGGCCTCCAGGTCCTGCGTGGCTTCGGCATGGTCGGCTCCGCCATGCTGTTCACGGCGGCCTTGCCCTTTCTCCCGGTTGCCGAGACGACGGCGATCTATTTCGTCTCGCCGATCCTGATCATGGCCCTGTCCATTCCGTTCCTGGGCGAGACGGTCGGCTGGCGGCGGTGGACCGCGGCTCTCGTCGGGCTCTCGGGCATGCTGCTCATCATCCGGCCGGGCACGAGCGCCTTCGAGGCAGCGGCGCTCCTGCCGCTCCTCGGCGCTTCGAGCTGGGCGCTCGCGGCCGTGGTGACCCGCAAGATGAGTGGGCAGGACCCGGCCGCCACGACCCTGGTCTATTCGGCCATCGTCGGGATCGTGCTGATAAGCCTGCTCCAGCCCTTCGTCTGGGTCGCGCCGGGGCTGCCGGAGATCGGCATAGGCCTCGCCATGGGCCTCCTCTCGACCCTCGGCCACTGGCTCGTCATCCTGGCCTACAGGCATGCCGACGCGTCGATCATCGCCCCTTTCTCATACATTCAGCTCCTGTGGGCCGGGATCCTGGGCTACTTCGCCTTCGGCTCCATTCCAGATGCGTGGACGATCGCCGGAGCCGGCATCATTGCCCTCAGCGGACTCTATACGGCCTATCGAGAGCGTGTCCGGGCGGCCGCGAAGGCCTGATGGCGATTGGCTCCCCCACCGTTCGGGTGTAGGCTCGTCCGCCGGATCGTGCCGACGGAGCAGCCGATGCCCGGGGAGAGCACATCGCATGTGATCGGAAGCCCGCGCCGTCTCGCCGCGATCCTCGCGGCGGACATTTCCGGGTACAGTCGACTCATGGGTTCCGACGAGGAGGGAACCCTCGCGCGGCTCAAGCGCCACCGCCGTGAAATCATCGAGCCGACGATCCAGGAGCACTACGGCCGCCTCGTTAAGACCACGGGCGACGGCTTCCTGGCCATGTTCGATAGCCCCCTCGAGGCCGTGCGCTGCGCCATCGTGATCCAGCAATCCATGGCGGCCCGCAACACGTCCCTGCCGCCGGAGCAGTGGATCCGCTACCGCATCGGCGTCAATCTCGGCGACGTGATCGTCGATCCCGACGACGTCTATGGGGAGGGCGTGAACATCGCGGCCCGGCTGGAGAATCTCGCCGATCCCGGCGGGGTGTTTATTTCCGGCGGCGTCTACGAGCAGATCAAGAACAAGCTCGTCTGCGGATACCAGTCCCTCGGGGACGAGAAGCTCAAGAACATCACCGATCCCGTGCATATCTACCGGGTGCTGCCCGATCCGGCGGCTGTCGCGAAGATCGTGCGCCATCGCTGGTCCTGGGTGGTCGCCGGAGGGGCTACGCTCCTGGTTCTGGGCGCTGTCGGCTGGTCCGTCCTGCGGCCGGAACCGACGGAGGGCGCGCGCCAGGGCGCCACTCTGGAGCAGCGGTCCGGCGCGGCTTCCGTTCCGCCCCCTTCAGAACCACCCCAGACCACCGGGACGTCATCCGCCCGCGCCGCACTCGACACTCTGCCCGGCATGCCGCCCGTGCCGCCCCCGTCGAGCGGCGCCTTGCCGATCCCGATCGTTCCGACGTCTCCGCCCCCGCGCCAGCTGCTGATGCGGGTGGACCGACCGTCGCGGCCATTCCGCCGCCCGCGAAGCCTCCGGAGACCGGATCGGGACTGCGCGACTGCCAGGGCTGCCCCGAGATGGTGCGTGTCCCGGCCGGGAGCTTCCGGATGGGCAGCGAGGAGGATTCGACTGAAAAACCCGTCCATGTGGTGCAGGTCGCGGCCTTCGCGCTTGGGCGCTATCCGGTGACGGTGGCCGAATGGAACCGTTGCGTTGGCGCGAAGGCCTGTCCCGACCTGGCCCGGGGCGAGGATCCGGATCCGGTCCGCAATGTGAGCTGGCTCGATGCCCAGCAATATGTCGCCTGGCTCGCGCGGAGCACAGGTCTGCCCTACCGGCTGCCGAGCGAGGCCGAATGGGAATACGCGGCGCGGGCCGGATCGTCCGGCCGCTACTGGTGGGGCGAGAAAATGGCACCCCGGATGGCCAATTGCAAAGGCTGCGGCGATCCTTACGATCCTCACCAGCCGCTCAAGGTCGGCAGCCTCTCGGCCAATCCCTTCGGCCTGAACGACGTCAATGGCGGTGTCGCCCAGTGGGTGGCCGATTGCTGGCATCCCACCTACCAGGGCGCCCCCGCGGACGGGTCCGCCTGGATGGAGGCCGGTTGCCGCGAGCACGTCCTGCGCGGCGGGTCCTGGCGCAACGACGCGACCTATGCCCGCTCGGCCAGCCGCATGCATTACGACACCGGGGTCCGCTATCCCGCCCATGGGCTACGGGTCGCCCGCTCGCTTTGAGAGGAGACGGACATGCCTGCCGCGTTCAAGGCCCGCCTCGCCGCCGTCGCGGTGTTCTCGGCCGCCTTCCTGCCCCTGCCGGACAATCCGGCCCAGGCGCAGAATCCGGCTCCGGCGCAGAACTTGGCCCCCGAGCAGAGCCCGGCCCCGGCGGACGCGGTGCTCTACATCATCTATCCCCGCGACGGGCAGCGGATCCGTGGGGGCTTCCCGGTCCGGTTCGGCCTGCGCAACATGGGCGTGACCCATGCGGGCGACAGGACGCCCAACATGGGTCACCACCACCTTCTGGTGGATACGGACGAGGCGATCGATCCCACGGAACCCATCCCCACGGACCGGCAGCATCTCCATTTCGGGGCCGGCCAGACGGAGACCCGCCTCGACCTGCCGCCCGGCCAGCACACCCTGCAGCTGGTTTTAGGGGATGCGGATCACAGGCCCTTCAAGCCGCTCCTGGTCTCGAAGAAGATCACCGTCACGGTGCTGCCCCCGCGCCGGGCGAAGCCTCCGCAGACCAGCCGGGCGCAGCGCTGAGGCCTTTCCAGTGCGGGACGTGAAAACCCGCGAAATTATTGACGAACTTCGGACTTCTTAACCGGCTGTTAACCATAAAATGACGAAATCGGGACATACAAGGAAACCGATTTCGTGACCATCGCCGTTCGCCCCCGTCCCTCCCTTCGCTTCCGTGGCAGGTCCTTCCTGGCCCTGGTCCTCGCGCCGGTCGTGCCGCTGCGGGACTGGCTGGAGGATCTCGACGAAGTGTCCAAGGGATCGCCCGGCTTCTTCGACGGCCGTGCGATCATTCTCGACGTATCGGCCCTGAAGCCGTCCAAGTCCGAGCTCAAGTTCCTCCTCGCGGCCCTCAAGATGCGCGACATCCGCATCATCGGGCTGGAGGGCGCAGCTCCGCAGGTTCTCGATGCCGACATGCCCGCCGCCGTTGGCGGCGGCCGGGAGGCTGCCGATATCGAGGTGCCGGATCTCGACGCCATGCCGATCGCCGTCGCGTCGCCTCCCCAGCCGGCCGCGAACTCGACCCTGCTGATCGAGGGCTCCCTGCGCTCCGGCCAGTCGATCCTCCATACGGAGGGCGACGTGACCATCCTCGGCTCCGTCGCGTCGGGCGCCGAGGTGGTGGCGGGTGGCTCCGTCCATATCTACGGCTCCCTGCGTGGTCGGGCCATCGCCGGATGCACCGGCAATGCACGCGCCCGCATCTTCTGCCGCAAGTTCGAAGCCGAGCTCATCGCCATCGACGGCCTCTACAAGACGGCGGACGATCTGGGCTCGAAATTCCGTGGCCAGCCCATCCAGGTCGGCCTCGATGGCGATGCCATCATCCTGAAAACACTGGACTGACAAACAGAAAAGAGAGACGACAATGGCCAAAGTCCTGGTCGTAACATCTGGAAAAGGTGGCGTCGGCAAGACCACGTCCACGGCGGCGCTCGGCGCGGCCCTGGCCCATGGCGGTGAGAAAGTCGTCGTGATCGATTTCGACGTCGGCCTGCGCAATCTCGATCTGGTCATGGGCGCGGAACGGCGCGTCGTGTTCGACCTCATCAATGTCGTGCAGGGCGACGCGAAGCTCAACCAGGCGCTCATCCGCGACAAGCGGATCGAGAACCTCTCGCTTCTCCCCGCCTCGCAGACCCGCGACAAGGATGCCCTGACCGAAGAGGGCGTCGCCCGGGTCCTCGGCGAATTGCGCGAGAAATTCGACTGGATCGTCTGCGACAGTCCGGCCGGCATCGAGCGCGGCGCGACTCTGGCCATGCGCCACGCGGACGTGGCCGTCGTCGTCACGAATCCGGAGGTCTCGTCTGTGCGCGATTCCGACCGTATCATCGGCCTGCTCGATTCCAAGACTGAGAAGGCCGAGAACGGCGAGCGCGTCGAGAAGCACCTCCTGCTGACCCGCTATGACCCCGTCCGGGCCGAGCGCGGCGAGATGCTGAAGGTGGACGATGTGCTCGAGATCCTGTCCATCCCGCTGATCGGCATCATCCCCGAGAGCGAGGAAGTGCTTCGCGCCTCCAACGTGGGCTCGCCCGTGACCCTGAACAATCCGGGCAGCGCACCGAGCAAGGCCTATTTTGATGCCGTCCGGCGCCTGAAGGGCGAGACGGTGGAGATGACGGTCCCGACCGACCGGAAGGGTTTGTTCGGGAAACTGTTCGGACGGAGGGCCGCATGAACCTGATGAGTTTCTTCCAGCGCCGGACCTCCGCGCCCGTGGCGCGGGAGCGGCTCCAGATTCTCCTTGCGCACGAGCGCGGCGTCGTCGGCGGCAAGTCCGACCTCGTGGCGGTGCTGCGCGAAGAGATCCTGGCGGTAGTCCGCCGCCATGTGTCGATCGAGCGCGACGGCGTCCAGATCAAGATGAACCGGGGCTCCGACATGTCGACCCTGGAGATCGAGGTCGAAATTCCCGCTCCTGCTCCCGCCTCTGCGGGGGCCTGAGGCCAACAAAAAAGGCGCCGAAAGGCGCCTTTTTCATGAGATGAAACTGGATGCGCCGCTCACGCGGCCGAGGAGGAGGCTTCTCCTTCGCCGGAGGATCCTGCGCCCTCCGTCTCCGACCGCTGCGGATAGCTGCGGGAGAGGTTCGAGACCGGGCGGCTCGGAGCCGCGGGCTGCCGGTTGCCGGCCGCCTGGAGGTCGCCCTGAATGCTCTCCAGAAGCGTCGCGACCCAGTTATGGCCGGCGCCCATGCTCTCGCGGAGCGCAGTCTTGGCCACGTCGATCTTCGCCGAGACTTCCATCAGGTTGCGTGCCTGCAGCGTGGAGAAATCCTGTTCGATGCTCCGCAGCTCGCGAAGGAGCTCGTCCCTCAGGGAGCTTTGCTCCTCCGAGGTGATCAGCGGCGAGGAGAGCATGCCGCGCAGTGCGGCCCAGCGCAGGCCGAGGGCGCTGACCGATTGAGATCCATCGAGGCCTGCGAGATTCTTGGGTTCAGCCACAGCGTTGTCCTTTGCGTTTTTTTGGCAGAATCAGGTCGCCCGAGTGAGGGCCACTCTTGTGGCGTGAATCGGGCAGGAACCGGAATTGCCACGGCTGGTGCACGATTTTCACAGGGTGAGGCAATGCCTCATCCGAAAATGAAACGTTACCTCATGAAGAAATAGAGTGTGAGCAGCGCGCCGACCGCGATGACGATCCAGCGGATCACGGGAGCGGGCAGCTTACGCCCGAATGCCACGCCCGCATAACCGCCGATCACCGAGGCGGCGCCGACGATGAAGGTCTCCTTCCAGCTCACCAGCCCGGCCGCGATGAACAGGACGACGGCCACCAGCTGGATCAGCGTGGAGCAGAGATGTTTTGCCGAGTTGATGAGATGGAAGTCGTCGCCCTCCGTGATGGCGAGCGCCGCCAGCATGACGATGCCCATGCCGGCGCCGAAGAACCCGCCATAGACCGCCACGAGGCACTGGAACGCGAGGCCCCCGATCCAGGCGCGCCGGGAAGGGTGCCCTCCCTCGGCCTTGCCGATGGCCCGGGCCAGGGCGACGATCCGCGGGCTCATGGCAAACAACAGGGTCGCGAACAGCAGGAGCCACGGCACGAGCAGGCGGAAGGCCGCATTGTCAGTAGCCGTCAGGATATAGGCGCCGACGAGGCCGCCGAGCAGGCTGACGATGCCGAGTGCCGCGAAGCGCCGGAGATTGGCCGCAAGCTCCCGCCGGTAGGCCCAGGCGCTCGCCAGGTTGGCTGGCGTCACTGCGACGGCGCTCGTGGCGTTGGCCGTGATCGGTGGAAGCCCCGCGGCGATCAGGGCCGAGAAGGTGAAGAAGGTGCCTCCGCCCGCGATGGCGTTGACGAGGCCCGCTCCAAGGCCCGAGGCGGCCAGGAGCGCCGTGGTTGAAAGATCCATGATCCGACAGATACGCGAAACCGGCCGCGATGGCCGAAGGGAAAATTGTTCTCTCTAGCATAAGCCCCTTGCGAGCAAGCGCCATGCAGCGAAGGTCTACCAGGGGGCACCGGACGAGGCCAAAGGAGGAAAGATACAATCCCGCACTTCGGACGGCTTCACGCCGATGGTCTCAGGTGGGGTTTGACCGGCAACCCAGCATAAAGGTGGGCTCCAAAGCGGGCCCGGTATTCGGACGGGCCGATGCCGGTGTGGCGCCTGAACAGATCGCGGAAGAACATGACGTCCTCGTAGCCGACGGCCTGGCTGATCTCTTGGATCGTTTGCTCCTCCTCCTCGAGGAGCCTTTTCGCCATGTTCACGCGAATGGCATGCGTATAGCTCAGGGGAGTGTGCCCCGTTGCGGCCTTGAACCGACGCACGAAGTTGCGGGGGCTCATGCCGACATGCACGGCAATGGCATCCAAGCGGGTGGCCAGGCGGAAATGGGTGTGAATCCAGTCCTGCGCGCGCCGGATGCTCTCGTCGCGGTGATCCGTGCGAAGGGCCACATCCGCGAAGGCGACCTGCCACGTGCGCGGCATTTCGAGCAGGAGGGCTTTCGCGCATTCGCGGGCGAGATCATGGCTGCCGAATCTTTCGACCAGATAGAGGCTCAAATCGGCGGCCGAGTTGACGCCCCCGCCGCAAAAAACGTTGCCAGCATCCGTGATGAGGTAGTCGGACTGCCAGTCCACTTGAGGGAAGCGCTGCTGGTAGGCGCCGGCCAATCCCCAGTGGGTGGTCGCGCGCTTGCCATCGAGCAGGCCGGCCTCCGCCATGAGAGCCACACCGGAACAGACGCCCGCAATCTTGACGCCTTCCGCGCTCCAGCGCCGGAGCCATGGAATGATTGCGGCATTGCGTTCGATGACGGCATCGATCGCGTATCCGTCGCGTATCAGCGTTTCATAGGGAAGCCCGCCTGCGGGGACGAAGACGATGTCGGGATCCTCCACATCGTCTATGGAACATGATGGAACGAGCGAGACCAGCTGGTCCGTCACGGCAGGCTCGCCATGCGCCGATGCGGTGGTCACACGGAAGCAAGGAACGGGCGCTCGTCCATTGAGCAGGTTCCAGAGCACGCCAGCATTCCGGAATATCTCCATGGGGAGCAGAGCCGTCGACGCGCATCCACCGTTGAGAAACAGAACAGCCACATGGAGCATCTTATCTCTCCCTGGCGGTCTCACCCTTCTATTTTGTCATGATTGCCCGCTCCGGAACAGGATGGATCTGCGACAAAATAGGATGAGTTGCTGCCGGCGCCGGGGCGCATGCCAATGCTCCATACCGGACATCAGCATGGCGAGCACCTGATCGGTTACCGTGGACCTCGAAGGTCCGTTTCCATTCGATCCAGGCGGGATCCTTCCCTCTTCCTGGCGAGGAGAGCTCAGATGACTTTAGTCTCAATTGCTACGGTCAATGGACAAGCAGCAACCATCCAGCCTGATGTCCTGTTGGCGCTCAAGGGAGGCTTGCGGGGGCGAACGCTCACCAGGGATGAGGATGGATATGACACGGCGCGCAGTATCTGGAACGGCATGGTCGACCGCTCGCCAGGGCTGATCGTGCGCTGCCAGGGCGCCTCCGACGTCATCCACGCGGTCAACTTCGCACGCGAGCACGACCTGGTCGTGGCAGTGCGCGGAGGCGGCCACAACATCGCCGGGAATGCCGTCTGCGATGGTGGGCTGATGATCGATCTGTCCGCGATGAACTTCGTTCGCGTGGACCCGGCAACCCAGAGGGCGTGGATAGGACCCGGCGCAACTCTGGGCGACGTGGACCGCGAGACGCAAGTCTTTGGACTCGCCCTGCCGACAGGGATCAACTCCACCACTGGAATCGCGGGCCTGACCCTCGGCGGTGGGTTCGGCTGGCTCACGCGGAAATACGGCCTCACCATCGACAGTCTCGTCTCGGCCGACATCGTGACGGCGGACGGCCGCCTTCTGCGAGCCAGCGCAGACGAGAACCCGGATCTGTTCTGGGCGATCCGCGGCGGGGGCGGCAATTTCGGTATCGTGACGGCTTTCGAGTTCAACCTGCACCGGGCCGGACCGGAGGTCCTTTCCGGACTTGTGGTGCATCCTTTCGACAATGCCAGGGAGCTTCTGAGATCCTACCGCGAAGCCGTGCTCAACGCGCCCGAGGAGCTCACATGCTGGGTGGTGATGCGCAAGGCTCCGCCGCTCCCGTTCCTGCCGGCTGAATGGCATGGGCGTGAGGTGATGATCTTTGCCATGTGCTACGTCGGCGATCTCGCCGAGGGCGAGCGGGCGGCCAGGGAAATTCGGTCTCTGGGCCAACCCATCGTCGACGTGGTGGGGCCGCACCGACTCGTGGACTGGCAGGCGGCTTTCGATCCTCTTCTGACGACCGGGGCTCGCAACTACTGGAAAAGCCACGATTTCGAGACCCTGCCGGACGAGGCGCTGGATACGATCATCCAGGCGGTCCATACCCTGCCGGGGCCCGAATGTGAGCTCTTCATCGCCCAGATCGGCGGTGCCATGAGCCGGATCGCATCCGACGCAACGGCTTACCCGCAGCGGGCCGCGCACTTCGTCATGAACGTCCATACCCGCTGGCGCGAGAACAGAGACGATAGCGCATGCGTCAAGTGGGCAAGGGACTTGTTCAAGGCAACCGAGCCATTCGCGTTGGGAAGCGCCTATGTCAACTTCATGCCCGAGGACGAGACCGACCGGGTCGAGAAGATCTATGGAACGAATTATCGACGTCTGGCCGAAATCAAGGGGCGTTACGACCCTCACAACATGTTCCGGATGAACCAGAACATCCGGCCCCTGCAGTGAGGCATCTTATCCGGTGTGTTGTCCCGGGGCGGCGGAGATGTCGCTGCGCCGCCCGGCCATTCACATCGGAGGAACGCTTGCCCAGAGCTAGCTCAGCCCGGCCGCGTCACTCTATGGCGTCTTTTTGTGAGCGGATGCTCAGCGCCCCAGCGCCTGCATCTGCGGAGCGGCGTAGCGGGTGCCGGACGCCGCACCGGGCGGCAGGACGCGGTCGATCCGCGCCAGATCGTCCTTCGACAGTTTCACCTGAAGCGCGCCCACATTGTCCTCGAGATAGCGGCGGCGCTTGGTGCCCGGGATCGGCACGATGTCGTCGCCCTGCGCCATCACCCAGGCGAGGGCGAGCTGGGCCGAAGTGCAGCCCTTCTCCTGCGCCATCATGTCGATCTCGTGGACGAGGTCGAGATTCTTCTGGAAGTTCTCGCCCTGGAAACGCGGCGTGTTGCGGCGGTAATCGTCAGGCTCCAGATCGTCGATGCTCTTGATCTGCCCGGTCAGGAAGCCGCGCCCGAGGGGCGAATAAGGCACGAAGCCGATCCCGAGCTCGCGCACAATCGGCAGGATGTCGGTTTCCGGGTCGCGGCTCCAGAGGGAATATTCGGTCTGCAGCGCCGTGATGGGATGGACTGCGTTCGCCCGGCGGATCGTCTCCGGCCCGGCTTCCGAGAGCCCGAGATGGCGGACCTTACCCTCGCGCACGAGCTCCGCCATGGCGCCTACCGTATCCTCGATGGGCGTCTGCGGATCGACCCGGTGCTGGTAATAGAGGTCGATCGTCTCGACCCCGAGCCGCTTCAGGCTCGCCTCGCAGGCTTGGCGGACATAGTCGGGCTTGCCGTTGATCCCCAGAAAGGCGCCGTCCGGCGCGCGCACATTGCCGAATTTCGTCGCGAGAACAACCTGGCTGCGCCGGTCGCGGATGGCGCGGCCGACAAGCTCCTCGTTGCGGCCGACGCCATACATGTCCGCCGTATCGAGGAAGGTCACGCCGAGTTCGATCGCCCGGTGAATGGTCGCGATGGCCTCATCCTCGTCGCGGCCGCCGTAGAAGTCCGACATGCCCATGCATCCGAGGCCGAGGGCCGATACGTCGAGGTCGCGAAGCCGACGATGCTGCATGGCTATTCTCCGAGAATGAGACGATAAGGATAGGGCGTCCGGCGGGGCGGGAGAGGCCTGACAAAGGGCTGTGTCCAGACGGGCCGGCAACCAGGGGGTAGATGATCCTCCTCTGCCCCCGGTCAAGGCAGGCTCAGACGCTTTTCCGGCAGGCGCTGCATTCCAGGGTTGAATTGCCCCGCGGCTTCTGATCGGCTAGCAGGATCCGAGGCCTCAAGCCCGCTGGATCGAGCCTTGCCGCAGCCGCAACCATCCCGTCTCATCCGAAGACTGCAGGCGCTGTTCCTGCTCGTGGTGCTGTCGGCCGTGCATTTCGGGTGGGGCCAGGACCCCTTGAGGCAGGATTTCGCAGCCCAGTTCGCCCTGGCGGTCGAGGCCGGGGAAGGCCTCGACGGGGACCCCATGGATTCCTGGGATGACGGAAATGCCGGTTCCGACCCATACATGGCAGCGGCGCCGCCCTCCCTTCGCGATGTGATGCTGGCCGCCTCGCGTGACCGGAACAGCGCTTCGCCGACACTGCCTGCCTGGCAGCCGGGCGGGATGCGCGCGACAGGGCCTCCGCGCACCTGACATCGCCGCCGCGGGAGCCCTTGATCTCCTGTCGATCCCTGTCGCCTGCGCGCGATAGGGCGCCGCTCCCAATCCCGCCCTGTCGCGCCCGCCGTTGCGACGGCCCATGCGCCTATCGAAGCCCTGCCTATTATGGAAACTCTTCTCCCTTCGGTCCTGAAGATCCTCGGGATCATCTGGATCAACATCATTCTCTCGGGCGACAACGCCGTGGTGATCGCCATGGCCTGCCGCGGCCTGCCGCCCCACCGCCGCCGCATGGGCATGGTCCTCGGCGCCGGCGTCGCCGTGGGCCTGCGGATCATCTTCACCGTTCTGGTCATCGCTCTCCTGGCCACGCCCTTTCTCAAAGTGATCGGCGGCGTGCTGCTTCTGTGGATCGCCGTGAAGCTGCTCGTCGGCGAGGAGGGCGAAGGATCGGTCAGGCAGACCGACCGGCTCTGGCACGCCGTCTGGACCATCGCGGTGGCGGATGCGGTCATGAGCCTCGACAATGTCCTGGCCATCGCGGCCGTCGCGCAGGATTCCACCCTGCTCCTGGTGCTGGGGCTTGCCATCTCGATTCCGCTCATCATCGCCGGAGCGGCGATCATCATGGCCCTGCTCGACCGGCTCCCGATCCTCGTCTGGGCCGGGGCGGCGCTCCTGGGATGGGTTGCGGGCGAGATGCTGGTATCCGATCCCTGGGTCATCGATCAGCTGGGGCGCGAACTCGCTCACCGGGTCGAGATCCCGGCGGCCGTCGTGGCGGCCGTTGTCGTGGTCGGGCTCGGATATGGTCTCCGGCGGCGCGCTGCCGTCGACGAGGCCTGACAGGAAACGGAAAGGAATACCCGAATGTTCGGTCATGCCATTCCCGAGGCCGTCGTGTTCTGGATCAATACGGTTACGACCTCCACGGCGGTTGCCTCGGCCTGGGTCAATCTCATCCTGAACCTCGACAAGCTGATCTGACAATCCGGCGCATCGCGCTCTCTGTCATAGAAAAGCAACCCGACGCGGCGAACGGGCGTGTCGGGCGCCTGCTCTTTGCTTTCCGCCTTGCATCAATGCGGGGAAACGCCGAGAATTTCTCTTAGCGCGTCCCGGTTCGGCGAGAAACGGCAGAGGGTCGCCATGGACATGGACAGTGCCACCCATCGTCTTGCAGCCGTGCTCGCGCTCGACGTAGCCGGATACAGCCGGCTCATGCGCGCCGACGAAGGTGGCACGCACCGGGCGCTCAAGCGTCACCGGGCGGAGCTGATCGATCCACTCATC
Organism: Microvirga sp. 17 mud 1-3; assembly: GCF_003151255.1. Taxonomy (NCBI): domain Bacteria; kingdom Pseudomonadati; phylum Pseudomonadota; class Alphaproteobacteria; order Hyphomicrobiales; family Methylobacteriaceae; genus Microvirga; species Microvirga sp. 17 mud 1-3. The sequence continues at coordinate 4,095,100 of NZ_CP029481.1, read as the reverse complement.
TCCAGTTTCCGTGCGCGGATCGTAAAGAACACGGGGGACGGCCTTCTGGCGGAGTTCCCGAGCGTGATCGACGCCGTCGCCTGTGCGCTGGCCATTCAGCACGGCATGATCGGACGCCGCCGTGAGGACGATGCGAACACCATCGTCTTCCGTGCGGCAATCAACGTGAGCGACGTCATCGTCGAGCAGGACGACATCTTCGGCGACGGCGTCAACGTCACGGCGAGGCTGGAGGCGCTTGCCGAGCCCGGCGGCATCTGCCTGTCACAGGCGACTTTCGAGCAAATCCGCGACAAGATTTCCGCGCCGTTCACCGATATGGGCGAGCATTACCTGAAGAACATCGCCCGGCCGGTGCGGATCTTCGGGCTTTCGCCGAGCGAGATCGCGGCTCTCCCGCAGGATGCGGTGCCCGTCGCAAAAGTCTTGCTCGATGATCCCCCGAAGCCCGGGCGGAACGTCAGGCATTCCTCGGTTGCGGTTCTTCCTTTCGTCAATCTGAGCCGCGATCCGGAGCAGGACTATTTCGCCGACGGGATCGTGGAGGGCATCGTCGCGGCCCTGTCTCTGTTCCGCAATCTGTTCGTCGTGGCGCGCGAATCCGCGCTCTCCTACAGGGGCCGGAATCTCGAATTGCCACAGGTCGCCGCCGAACTCGGCGTCAGGTTCCTGGTGACCGGAAGCCTCCAGCGCTCGGGCGAGCGGGTGCGCGTCTCGGCGCAGCTCGTGGATACGGAGAGCGGCGGCACCCTGTGGGCCGACCGCTTCGACGAGAATCTTTCGGACATCTTCGCGCTGCAGGACGCAATTACCGAACGGACCGTCACGGCCATCGAGCCGCGGATCGTCTTCAGCGAGATGGAACGCGCCCGCAGGAAGCCGCCCGAGAGCCTGGACGCCTACGATTTCTATCTTCAGGCTCTGTCGCTTCGGCTCGCCCTGACGGCAGCCGCCAACGAGCAGGCACTGCAACTCCTCAAGCGCGCGCTTGCGCTTGATCCGAACTATGCACCGGCTCTCGCGCACGCAGCCGCATGCTATGCGGCGCAGAACGATCAGGGATGGGGCTCGCCGGGGCCACGGGAGATCGAGGAGGGGCTTCGCCTCGCCTGGGCGGCTATCGAGGCCGACATCAACGATCCTGTAGCACTCTGCCTGAGCGGCCACGCCATCTCGGCCCTCACGGGCGATTTCGAGGCCGGGGCGGCCTGGATCGACCGCTCCGTCAAGCTCAACCCGAACTATGCCGAGGGGTGGATGCGCAGCAGCATGGTGCGGGTTTATCTCGATGATCTGGGAAAGGCCCACGAATTCGCCGACAGGGCCATGGCGCTGAGCCCGCTCGATCCGAAGATCTACCACCCGCTCTGCGCGAAGGGCTTCGCGTATTTCTTCGAGCGAGACTTCGCACAGGCCGCGCGCGTGGCGCGCCAGGCGCTGCTCGGGCGCCAGAAACCCGAGATGGCCTTCCGGATCCTGATCGCGTCCCTCGTGGCGCAGGGCGCGGCCGATGCGGCGAAAAAGACTACCGAGGAATTCCTCGTGCGTTATCCGAAATTCCGCATCTCCGATTGGCGTTCCCGCTCCAAATTTACCGCAGACAGACGATTCGATCCGATGGAGGATCTGCTCAGGAAGGCTGGAATTCCTGGCTGAGCGGCGCTCCATCCGAAGCGTTCTCCAACCGCGGTGAGGCGATCCATGCCCGAAGTTCCTTTTCCCGAAATGTCAGACGAGGCTCTGTTCGTTCGGATCGGAGGGCGCATCTATGTGATCCCCTCGACGCAGCTGGAGGATTATCGCCGCTCGAAATTCGAGGGCCTGAAGGGCGGTCAGGTCGACGAAATCCTCAATAAGGCTCCGGCGAGAGGCGAGGCGGTTCTGATCGACCTCGTGGTCGTGGCCAATGCGGATTTCATCCCGCCCTACGGCCAGACGGGCAGTGCACGCAAGGGCAGGGCCGCCGTGAAGACCGGCGGCAGGGCAGGCGCCAAAACAGCCGCCAAGGCAACCACCAAGTCACGAGCGAGGACGGGGACGAAGACCGGCACGGGCAGGCGGCCGCGCGGCTCAAAGGGCTAGACCTTGGCCGAAGGGAAGCGGACGGACCTCAAGAGGTTCTTCCAGGGAACCCACCGGATCTGCCATCCAAACGAGACTCTCGCCGGGCTCCGCCCGAGCCTCGGGGCGCTCGGCATCACCCGTGTCGCGGATATTACCGGGCTCGACTATGTGGGGATTCCTGTCGCCATGTCCGTGCGGCCGCTGGCCCGCGGGCTCACGGTCCAGCAGGGCAAGGGCCTGACGCCCGAGGCCGCGAAGGTCTCGGCGATCATGGAATCGGTGGAATCCCACTGCGCCCAGCGGACGCCTCCGTCCCGGCTTCAGACTTCCCTCAACAGGCTGGAGGCGGGCGATGTGGCGCTCCCGCGGCACCTTCTGCGGAAGCGCCTGCGCCGCGACACGCCGATCCCCTGGATGGAGGGCCGCGACATCCTTCGGAAGCGGGACATCCTCGTCCCGGAGGAACTCGTCACCACGGATTTTGCCCTGCCCCTGCGGCCCGGACACGGGCGCTTTCTCGCGAGCAGCAACGGTCTCGCGGCCGGCAATTCCCTGGCCGAGGCGCAGCTTCATGCCATCTGCGAGCTGATCGAGCGGGATGCGCTGACGCTCTGGCGCCATCGAGCGCCGGAAAGGCGCGCTGCGACCCGGATCGACCTTCGCTCCGTCATCGATGACGGGGCGGCCGAGATGCTCCGCCGGTTCCGGGCCGCCCGCATGAGGGTCGCCCTGTGGGAGACGACGTCCGACATCGGCATCCCGAGCTTCGCCTGTACGATCGACGATTGTGACGGGAGGCCGCCCTTCCTGGGACGGTTCGGCGGCAGCGGATGCCATCCCTGCGCGGGCGTCGCGCTGTGCCGCGCCCTCGGCGAGGCGGCCCAGAGCCGTCTGGCATTCATCCATGGGGCACGGGAGGACCTGCCGCCCGAGCGATATCCCCTCATCGACTGGCACGAGAATCTCGGCCATCTCCTCGTCGGCGAACGAGGCGAGAGGGCGCAGGCGGTACGCGCCGTGCAGACCGCATCCCTGGACGGAGAGAGTATCGAGGCAGACGTCGCGGCTGTTCTCAGGCATCTGGAAAGGTGTGGAATCACGAGCGTCGCGATGGTCGACCTGATGGATCCAGAGATCGGCATCCCGTGCGTGCGGATCGTCATTCCGGATCTTGAGGGCATGGACCGGAAGCCCGCCTTCCGGCCGGGGAAGCGCCTGAGGGGGCTGGAGCACCGATGAGCGTGATCGTCTTCGCTGGGCCGAGCCTCACGGCTCGGGACAGGGCAGCCTATCCTGGCCTCACGTTCCGCCCGCCGGCGGCCTGCGGCGACATCGCCAAGGCCGTCCGCGAAGGCGCTGAGGGCGCAATTCCTGTCGCTATCGGCCTCATCGACGGTCTCTTCGAGACGGCGCCCTCGCCCTGGCACAAGGAGATCCTCTGGGCCCTGTCCCGCGGCATCGCGGTCTACGGCGCGGCGAGCATGGGGGCCCTGCGCGCCGCCGAGCTCCACGCCTTCGGCATGAGCGGAATCGGGCGAATCTTCGCGGCCTATCGCGACGGGCTCCTCGACGGCGACGACGAGGTGGCCGTCCAGCACGGGCCGGCGGAGCTGGGCCATATCCCCCTAACAGAGGCGCTGGTGAACATCCGCGCTACCCTGGCGCGGGCGCAGGCGCGGTCCCTGATCGGCCCCCCAGAGGCCTCCAGGCTCATCGCGCTTGCAAGGGGCCTCTTCTACAAGGACCGCACCTGGGAGGCCGTTCTGACAGCCGGACGGCAGGACGGCCTGAACGCTACCGCCCTCCGCCGGCTGGCCCTATGGCTCCCGGTTGGGAAGGCGGACCTCAAGCGCCGGGACGCGCTGGGCCTGGTGCGGACCCTGTCGCAGGGGCAAGATTCCCTTGGCGAGGTCCGGCCCTTTGCCTTCCCACGCACGATCTACTGGCAGAACCTGCTCGACCGAATCGTCTGGGAGGCCGAGGCGTCCAAAACCGACCCTCATCCGGGAGGTTGCCCTCGCGCCCCTAATCGGTTACTGGAGTCGCTAGGCCGCACGCCTCAAAGCACCCGTAGCTCAGCTGGATAGAGCGTTGCCCTCCGAAGGCTTCACATAAGTCCAGAAGTGCTCACAAAGGTGCGATGTTCAAACCCTTTCAAAGCTTGGGTTTGATGCGGCCCTACCTCCTCGAAAATCTTAGAAACACCCTTCTGTCACAGCATTTGTCACAGCTGAACAGAACGTGTGCGTATGGCGACAATCCGCAAACGAGGCTCCTCTTGGCAAGTCCAAGTCAGGCGAGAGGGGCACCCGCCCATGTCCAAGAGCTTCCGTACCAGGATGGAAGCAGCCGCTTGGGCGAGGAGCATCGAAACTCAGATCGACCGGGCCGAGCTGCCCCCGACAATCCGTGACCTTCACAAGCTCACGGTAGCTGATCTTCTGACTCGCTATGAGAGCGAGATTACACCGACGAAGCGAGGGGAGAGGGCTGAACGCTCACGCCTCCAGATCCTCAAGAGACACTCTATAGCTCACGTGCGCCTTTGCGACCTTTCGGGCGCATCGGCGGCAAGATACCGGGATGACCGGCTGAAGGCCGTCCAGCCTGCATCCGTTCGACGGGAGCTGGTCGTGTTGCGCCATATGTTCGAGGTGGCGAGGTTGGAATGGGGTATACCCCTCCCAAGCAATCCCGTCCATGCCATCAAGCTCCCCAAAGACTCGACGCCTAGAGAGCGCCGCTTGGAAGATGGAGAAATCGGGAAGATCATTGATGCATTAGGGAGCAGATCGGCTTGGTATGTTCAGCCCTTCATTGCCCTTGCCGTCGAGACGGGAATGCGGAGAGGCGAGCTTCTTTCGATCCGATGGCAAGACATCGACCTAGACGGACGAACAGCCCGTATCCTTAAGACCAAGAATGGGCATCCTCGAACCATTCCTCTCACGCCTAAAGCTATCGAGATCCTGCTTTCCCTCAAGAGGACAGAGGATCGAGTGTTTCCAGTCAGTCCTAATGCCCTTCGCTTGGCTTGGGAGAGATTAAGGATCAAGGCTGGTGTGAAGGACCTTCGCCTTCACGATTTGCGGCATGAGGCCGTGTCCCGGTTCTTCGAGCTAGGCTTATCCGTCCCGGAGGTGGCGCTGATCAGCGGTCACCGAGATCTCCGGATGTTGAGTCGGTACACGCACCTGAAACCCGAAAAGATTGCCGAGAAATTGGCGAAGCTTTCAGCCTAAGTCACTCTCATCGACGAGTTCCGCAACGGTGACATTCAAGGCCTCTGCAATGAACCAAAGGGATATCAGAGTTGGGTTCTTCTTACCGTTTTCCAGAAGTGAAATGTAAGCCTGATCAATTCCAGTTTGGGGTCCCAGGTTCTCGATCCGCTCAACTAGCTGCCATTGGGATAAACCGGCTGCATTCCGATAATTTCGGACGTTCTTTGCAAGGGCTTGTTGGATTCTCATGGAGGGAATCCAAGGGCCTCTTGTCAGAGTTACATATTGATTATAACCAATAAAAGGGTTGCGGTCCCCATCCGGTGGATTGGCGGGGTTCTGCAAAAAGCCCGTGAACCTACGGGCACCCAATAGAAACAAAACAAGGGGGACCAAATGATGGTGTTTGTTTTCGTGGCGGTCTTGGTAGGGATCGTGATCCAAGCCGCATTCCATTGGATCGGCTTCAAGGTGGCCGCCGCCAAGCCGACACCCAAGTTCCTCTATCGAGTTGGCATCAATGCCTTGGCATCCTGCTTGGTCGGGGTTTTCCTTTACGCCCTTTTCCTGATCAATCCGAACATTGAGTTCCTGAATCAGGCCATACTCTCACTCAAGCTGCATACCCTCGATCGGCAAGGAGCGCTTCAGACCAGTGCCCTCCTCCTGCTCGGCGCATGGGTGGTGATCAATGCGCCGCTCCTAACCGCCTCGACCAAGCTCATTGCCCGGCAAGTCCCGGTCGTGACGGCTCTCGTTGCAGCGGTTGTGACCGAAGTTCTTATCGGAGGGTTGGCTTTCGTGGTGCCGATGTTCATCGCCGCCCAACGTGCAGCCTGACAATTTCAGGGCCGGGACAGCTGCCAATGTCATGGATGAGAATCGCAAGCGCACTGACCGCAATGCTCCTAGGGAGCTGGTCTGTCGAATCCTATGCACAGACCAAGCCCTGGGCGGGCAAGTGGTACGTGAACGATTCAAGCGTCTGCAAAGGGTCAGTTGGTGAGACAGAGGGACTGTTCACCTACACGTCTAACGCTCTCAAGGCATACGAAAGTGAATGCAAGATCGTCCAGTCGACTCCAAGAGGAACGGCTTTCGAGTTGCTAATGCGTTGCGAGAGCGAGGGCGAGACATTCGAGTCGAAGGAAACCGTCGAGCTGATCGGCGGTCGCCTTAAGCGAACAATGGGGCGTAATCGTTCAACCGTCACCTACTCGAAGTGTCCTGAAGAGGGAGTACAATCGGCATCGGCGACAACGCCTCAAAGACTCTATTCGTTCGATATTGAGAATTGGGGTGGTCGCCCCGTTGTGGATGAACAAGGCGCTTTCAAGCGCTGTGCAGCCTGGACACCCGTGAAGGGTAGTCAGGTCACTCTCGGCTTCTCGGCCACGGAAGCGGACGGCAAAGAACTTCGCCTCTTCGTTAGCGATGCAACCTTCATCGAGAATGAAACCTATCCGGCAGAGATTCATACTTCTGGAGGCAGAAGACCGATCTCGATCAACATGATTGCTCGGTCAGCCAAGGAGCTTGGTGTCTCTATCCGTGAGAACCCGGAGCTTCTTGAGCGCCTAGGGGACACAGGACGTATGACCGCTTTTGTAAGGGGTCTTTCAGAGGGACGAGCTTACAACATCGCCGTTCCGTATACGAACATTTCCCAAGCTACCAAGGCTATCGAGGGCTGCGTTCAGGCCTACCATAAAGAGGCAAAGCCTTCAGCCGCTATGCAGGCCTCCACCTCTGCTCCGAACGCTTCCGGCCAATCAAGTCCATCGATGCAGGCGACCAAACCACAGACTCCGCAAGGCTCCAGTCCCGACCAGGAATTGGCGAAGGTGTACAATTACTACCTGACCGTTCAGTGGTGCTCAAAGCCGATTGATATGGGGTTAGTCATTGTCCCTACGACCCTGAAGCCTGAACAAGTGGAGCAGGCCAAGGCCGCTATGCGTGTGATCGATGCCTCCTTCAAGGAACAAAAGGTCGATACCGATGCAGTATGGGCAACGTCTTCGCAAAAGTTCTCGGCAATGTTGGCAGAGCACCAGAAGAAGGTCGAACCCCAACGCAAGCTGCTCCAGCTATCGGGAGAGGCTCCGAAGGAAGCTGATGCCGAAGGCCGTCTCGTGATGGGGCTGACCTGCAATGCGGCGCTGGAGGCGATCCTAGGAAGGGCAGGCACGAAGAAAGAAGAGGCTGCCGCTCCAGCGTTGAAGAAAGACTTTTAATGGCATCGGGCGCAGCCTGTATCGTGAGCCATCTCTAGGGCTGCCCCTATACATCTATTGACAGGAAGCCTACAGGGTGCTCCGAGAGGAGCGATGTCCGTCATCTACACCATAGGCTATGAAGGCACCGATATTGGGCGCTTCGTCAGCACCTTGAAGGCCGTTGGCATAGAGGTGCTCGTCGATGTGCGGGCGGTTGCGCTCTCTCGTAAGAAGGGTTTCTCCAAGAACGCCCTTCGGCAGCACCTGGAAGCCGCTGGTATACGTTATGAGCACTTCATCGACCTTGGTGACCCCAAGGAAGGGAGAGAGGCGGCTCGTGCGGGGCGCTACGATGACTTCCGGCGTGTTTATACGAGACATCTCAAATCCGGTCCGGCTCAAGAGGCTCTACAGGAATTAGGTGAGATCGTTCGTGAGGCTGTGACCTGCCTCATGTGTTTTGAGCGTGATCCTCAAACCTGCCACCGCTCGATTGTATCCCAACGTCTGATGCAACAGGAGCTTGTAATTTTTGATCTCTATGGCGATGATCCCAATCGCTATGTCAGGAACCGTCACCTCCTCCCGAGTCGTCGTTCTAGTTAAAGCTCTCCCGCAGCCTAGCAAGACTTACGGGGAAACAGTGTGCTGCGCCGGGGTAACCCTGGACCGGCAATGGAAGCGACTATTTCCCGTTCGATTCCGCCATTTAAGCGGAGAGGCGAGTTTCAAGCGGTGGGATTGGGTAAAGTTTGACCACCACCGTCCGACGAAGGACAAGAGAGAAGAAAGTTGCCACGTTCACGAGGAGTCTCTGGTCGTAGACGGGCAACTTTCAAAGGCTGAACGAACACGCCTCCTTGTTCCTATGATCATGCCTTCGGGTAAGGCAGCAGAAGAGAGTGGCAAATCACTTGCTCTCATTCGTCCAAGAAACCCGAAATTTTACTACAAGCGTAGGAATGCAGTTGAGGTCGAAGAGGCTCAAGAAGCCTACCGGCATGCTGCACGTCAAACATCCATGTTTGATAAGGAATTAGCGGAGCTTGAACCCTCACCTTATGAGTTCCGCTTCAAGTTTGAGGACGATGCTGGAAAGCATGATTATGAGTGCGGTGATTGGGAAACTCACACCATGTTCTGGAGCGGGTGCAACCGGCATAGTGAGGCAGAAACTCTAAAATGGATGTCTCAAGTCTATAACGAAGAGTATCCTACGAAGGGTATGGCTTTCGCTGTTGGTAACATGGCAAAGCGACCTCAAACTTGGCAGCTCCTTGGAGTGATCCGCTTAAACGACAACAAGCAAGGCGAACTGCTTCTATAGGTTCTTAAGATGGCAACCAAACACGTTGAGCCTACTCTAGGCGCAGAATCTTTCACATGCCCGCATTGTGGGGCTATTGCCCACCAGACATGGTTTCAGACCTTTGGCGGGCGTTATAAGAAGGATAGTAGACCCCATATCCCCGATGTCGAGAGTGCCGAAAGGGTCAAAAGAGACAAGGATATTGATGAGGAAGTGAAGGAGAAGTTGGTTCTTTGGTTCGAGAAGTCATCTTCTAAAGTGCCATTCTTCTTCCCATCAGAGGCCTCTCCCTACAACGCTCCTGAACTCGGAAATGTCTTTGTGAGCGAGTGCTATAGTTGCAATGCGCTTTCAATATGGATTGCCGACAAGCTGACATACCCTCATGTCAAGTATGAGATTGAACCGAATGACGATCTCCCAGAGGAGATCCGACAAGATTTTCTTGAAGCTGCATCGATCGTGAATCAGTCGCCGAGAGGCGCTGCAGCGCTCTTACGTTTATGCATTCAGAAGCTCTTAAAACACCTTGGAGAGAGTGGGACTGATATCAATAGGGACATTGGCTCCCTGGTTAAGAAGGGCCTCGATGCGAGAATGCAAAAAGCTTTGGATATTGTCCGTGTCGTTGGAAACGAGGCCGTCCATCCAGGCAGCATTGATTTGCGAGATGACAAGGCGACTGCCACTAAGCTGTTCGGGCTCGTGAACCTCATTGCGGATCAGATGATCACACAGCCCAAACATCTGGATGCTATGTTCGAGGGCCTCCCTGAAGGCAAGAAGCAGGGGATAGAACAAAGGGACTCGAAACGTGACTGAGGCGCCTATTGAGAGAAACTCAACTCATCTAGCTGGTGAATATTTCGTGGCCGCCGAACTCTATCGCCGAGGGTATTCGGTCGCTCTCACAATGGGCAATGCTAAGGCAATCGATCTATTTGCAGAAAAGAACGGGAGGGCAATTAGCGTTCAGGTGAAGGCGATCCGCTCGAAGAAGAGCGTAGGTTGGCCGATCATGCGTGACCGCATCAAATCGAGCATTGTTTACATCTTCGTCTGCCTCAACGGATTGGATGACGCTCCGACCTACTTCGTCTGCACGCCTGAAGAGGCTAAGGAGCGCTGTAAGCAGTATAAGACCCGTGGGATCATTGATCACTCACGTCTCAACACGGCTGATTACAAGGATCGATGGGACAAGCTGGAGAGCTTACTGAGCACTCAACATCCGGTAGACAGACCGCTCTCCTAAGCCGAGCCTTTGGGCTATTTCTCGCTTGCCTATACCTTGTAGGGCTAGAGCCTTAATCTCATCGACCTTGGTTCGTGCCGTTGGCTTGCGGCCTTTGTACTTACCTTCAGCCTTCGCCTTGGCTACTCCCTCCTTTTGGCGCTCTAGCATTATCTCCCGCTCAAATTGAGCGATGCTACCCAGGAGATTAAGCATCAGGCGTCCAGTTGGAGTGTTAGTGTCAATTCCAAGGTTGAGAATGCGAAGGGCAACCCCATTCTTCTCCAACCGCTCTACGATTTCGCCAAGGTGCCGGACAGATCGGGCAAGCCTATCCAGTTTCGTGACGGCTAACGTGTCGCCTTCACGGGCGAACTCCAGGGCGGCCTCTAGCTGCTTTCGAGGACCTACTGCACTCGTTTGCTCCATGAAGAGCTTCTCACACCCAAGAGCTTTCAGCTCACGCTCCTATGCTTCGAGCCCTGCAACCTGCTCCAGGCTTGATGTTCTGCTGTATCCGATCAGCATTCGTCTTTCTCTGCCATTAGGATCTAAGATATTATGGCCAAGCTGCTGCCAAAAGTCGAATCTAATGTGTGTGGCGAATGTGTCGGGCAATCGGGCGATCTGCCATACAGGCAGGACCTATCGGCAAGCGGCCTCCAATCCACTGACGCCCCTCACTTGACTTTCGGAGGAGATCGGTAACTCAGGGGTGCGGAGACTGATTGCTAGAGAATGAACTTATGCTAGTCGCTGATGTAGTGCCGAGAGAGTTCTTTGTTTGGGTGAGTCCAAATAACTGGTTGGTCCGACATAATCTTGGAACGGTTGGCAGCTTCTCCGGTGGCCCTCTGCTTCCGGAGGCCGATACCCCTGATCATTTGCAATTCATTCCCAACCCTAATCCTCAACCGACATCGATCTCTCCATTTCACAATGGGGTCATTGGCCACTATCGGGTAGAGTATAATTTGGAGATCCAACGATACCACGGTTTCCGAGAATACCCGTCGAGACTTCATGCCCTCTACCTACTCACCAGTAGAGATGCTGCCCATGCATACCAATCGACCCATCCTGAGCACGTATCTGGAAGGGTGTTGAAAAGGGGCATTACAATTGGGCCATACAAGTTTTCAACCCATGATGCATCTTGGATAGATTTCATGCGTCTTGGGCATTCGCTGGACGACGAAGCCATTTTCAACTGCTCACAGGCTTATTGGAGCGGGGTGAAGACCACAGACATACAACTCCGCTCAATGGGGCAGCCATGGAGCGCAACTCCTGTAGAGGAGGTGCTTTTCTACGGACGCCTCGACTTCCCTAATAAGGATCTCAGCGTGAACGACTGAAAGAAACGAGCATGGTCGGAATGCCTTCCCTTAAAAGCACTTGATTGACGGAGGGCAGGTATGTCGTACGATAGCGATCGAATTGAACCTCAGTGAAGAAAGGAAAGTACGGATTTGGATCTTGATAGAGAAACCGAGAGACTAATCGAGAAAAGGATCCTCCACCGATTTGACGAGCGTCGAGACGAAGAGATTCAAGCGGCTCTACAGGCAGTCACTGATAACCTGAAAGCCCAGGGGCGAGACGACATCACTTACCAGACGGTCTACAGTGTGTACCTTGCCGTGATGATGTACTGAACAGCGTTCGAGATGGGCGGCTCACCAATAGCGAACCGCCCGAATGTCACTCAAGCATCCTCGGTTATTCGGGCTTGTAAGTGTCCGTACCTCCTAAGAGAGCGGATGACCCATTCCACCCCGCTCCGACGCTCATGTGGGTGACGTGCATAGGGCCATTCTTCATTCAGTACTTCTCGGATTTGCTCCTCGTTCATACCAGCAGAAGCGAGCTTCAACCCCAACTTGAAGAACTCTGTGTTGCCTTGTTTCTCAATGTGACAGACGCTTCTCCAATGCCGCCTTGCCGCTGTTACCATAGCCTGATCTACAGACGATCGAAGGTTGATGAGCGGTTGAACGGGCTTAGGATGTCTCGTTTCCCGTTCCCTTGCCTTATCCAGCCACTCCTCCGGATCTAGCGGCTTACGGCCACCATCTTCAAAAATCTCAAAGAAACTCGCCTTTGGATCTTTTGCCTGACAGGGACGAAAGAAGAGAGAAGCAGCGTTGAGCTTGCTTCCATCAATGCCGTGGGCCTTACGATTAGGGAAGCGTCGATTTTGCTTCTTATATGTAAAACCGGCATCTATGACGGTCGCAACTATCTCCTTGGCGATTGTCTCGTAATCATCGGCACTTCTGATGATCGTGCTTGTGGGGATATAGATGCGAAATCGTGGCTTCTCCTTCGTCGATCTGAAGCTGTTCCAGCCGTAGAAGGTCAGGGCAGGGTTGATTCTTGCGAAATCCTCAAGTGTTAGATCCCCATCCTCAACATCGAGAAAGATGCCTCTTGCGTATGCTACATCAACCAGCCTTCGGCGCTGATTGGGATAGTAGGGTGGAGCGAAGAGGCAGGGGGAAAGCAGCCTGTTATCCTCCTTCTCGGCATAAGACTGCTTGTGCCACGATCGAAGCTGCTCAATGAATTCTCTTTCATTATTGTAGAAGACGTTCCCGATCAGCTTGTTTGAGTCGACTTTGGGCCACACGGAACAGAAGAATTGCAGTGTAACGTTTTCTCCTAATAGGGTGTTTTCGTTACATTCGTTCTTTGCAATTTCTATGTGAGAAGGGACCAATCCAGGGCAATTTGCTTTCTCAGCTTCTATCTCTTTCAGCCAATTCTTTTCCCTCCATGCGGCTACCCTTGCTGACCCTGAAGCGTATAACTTCTCTCGTCCTGGTTTCCCTTTCAGGGGAGCACACCCGACATCAACATTCAGACGAACATGCTTTGCGTTCGGAAAAGGCTTCTTGAGGAGCCAATCTCTCGCTCCTTTGTCGGCAACAAAGACCTTCTTCTGGTTGAGGTTCTTCGGATTACGGATAGAGCCACGGAGCACTGCCTGATAGATGGAATGGTAGTAGCTCCAGGTGCGCACCTCCTCGGAGGTGATTCCTTGCTCCTCAAGGAACTTGAACTGTGCAGGCGTTGGTAGACGGGCAGACAGGAAGGCTACGTCATCGAAGTGCTGGAAGCTATTCAATCCATGAGGTGAGTGCGGGAGCCGATTCTCTGCTTGGAATAGCGTGTCTGGAACACATTCATTAGCCGCCCAAAGCAGGTCCTTCCCGCCTTGCGTCTCTTTCTTGATGGCCTTCACAATCTCATTGAAGATCCGGTTATTCTCTTTCTTTCGGAGCGTGGATGACCAATCATCATCAATGGCATCATAGATAGTGATTAGGTCACTGTTGTCGTGCTGAGAATACCGCAACCGAAGAGGCGACTTTACGAACTTCACACACTGCTTTGACCATAATTTGTAGAGGAGCGTCTCTTCAAAGAACGCTCCCGCCATCGTCACTGATTTGAAGTTCTTCACCAGAGATGGCTTCAGGATCGAAAAGGCCGTTATTGCCCTTCCGGACCCGCCAACGAGCTTCCGAAATTGTTCCTCGTGGAAGAAGGTGTCCCAATGATTGGATAGAAGGCAATTGGCGAGAGGGCCTAGCTTTTCAGTTACGGCGTCATCGCCAATGCGCCCTTCCGCTAAGGCTCGCAGGTGCGTATCGTTGGTAACGAATGCCCTAATGTAGGTCCCATCCATTGCCTGAAGGTTGACATACTTTGTTATGTGATGATGGATTTGGGACACCAATCCCCGAAAAGAAACAAGAGGATTGATCTCTTCATCGATAAACAGTGTCCAAGGGATCTTCTCGGCGAAGAACTTCGTGCGGACGAAGGCCTCGTGGGTGGAGAAAACGATGCCTCCAGAGGAGAATCCTTTGGCCGACATCTTCGATAGCTCACCAACTGGTCCTTTGACGGTATCTCCATGGATGAGCTGATGTGCGACAAGGGTTAAGCCTGCCAGATCCTTGACGCTCTGATTGCAGAGATCCTTTGTCGGTTGCAGAAAGAGTACGTTTTCGCCGTTAAGTGCGAGCGTATGTGCCTCTTCCAGCATGGCACGGGTTTTCCCTGCGCCTGCAAGGGCGGATAAATAGTGAATATACATATGTGGCGTTGTCCTAGTGTGGCTCCATCTCCGGCATGGGATGGAGCCATTTTTTTGCTTATTGGGCTTCAGAGCCGATCAGTTGGCGCACTTTGAGCGCCTGGAAATGGAAGCCCCTCTCGATGAGGGATGACCTGTACGCTTCGAGCAAGTGACGAAGCTCTGGTCCTTCCTGGATCTGCCGGTTTTGGAAAAGCTCCAATGCGGCTTCGCACTCGTAAGCCATCTCGGAGGCCTGACAGAGATCAAGCTTTTCCTCCGCTTTAAGAGTTAGATGCTGATAGTGGAGAACGGCGGCCTGGAAGGCTTCGGTTATTCGGTTCTTGCGAGTTGTTCCCGCATTGTCATTATTGAATGTACTCATACTTTCTCTTTGTAGATGATCCCTCGGATCAGATTGGAAATCGTAGTTCCTCCTTGTTTTGCTTGATGCTTGAGCCGAGTCAGATGCTCTTCACTCAGGCGACATTTTATCGTCTTAGTCAGTTTCTTGTTTTCCAATGGACCTCCATAGAAGTTGGGAACCTGTCATGTGGGTTCGTAGTATTTAGACGTCTGCTGTGGGTACAAAACGAGCGGTCACCGTGCAGGGGCACGTAGCTTTGGCCGAACAGTCGTATGGGCGAGCTTCATCAGCCCCCTGCAACAAGTGCAGCTGATAAGAAGCGACGAGCGAACGTGATCGCTGAAGCCGAAGGATTCAGACGTGTCCGCTTTTGTAGGGATGCTGAAAGGAACCTTGGAGACCTGCTCCGAACGCCTTACATTCACGAGCAGGAGGAGTGAGCTGTGTCAGCCCTACAGGCTCCGTATCGCACTTGTTTCGAGCGATGTTCTTTAATAACACATACGCTCTTCAGAAGTCAAAAGATGCAATTAGACACAGCGAAACAGATGTCGCCTAAAAGGCGAAAGCGCTATGCAGCGGGCGGGATCTTCTAGCTTAAGCTATCTGAACTGCGTTCAAGCTATCCTTGTAGTGCTGCACAATGTTATCCGCCAACACCTTGCATCGCTTGTCGAACTCTCTGATGAGAAATAGTTCAAAGCTGTTCCCGTCGAGTTTACCCACTCTGCCATTCTTGCGGGCAACGAAGTTAACAATTCGACGGACGATCTCTACCAGGGTCTTGCCGTGGTAGTTCCTCCAAAAATTAAACTCTACGCCTAGAACAGGCGTTTCAGCCAAACGGCTTTTCCGGATTTTGCGTATCTCGTTTGTACGTTTGGCTATCTGCTTTCGGCAGAAACAAGGCTCAATGTTCTGATTTGCCTTTAGGAGTAGCCCAACCTTTTTCTTAGGTTGTAGCGGCAAGCCCTCGGCTTGGAGCGGAACATCAATTGATCCGACAATCCGGCCAATGCGCTCGAAACGCTCCATTATTCTCTCAAGATCCGGTATGACCTCGTCATGCTCTGTAACTCTTGCAAGTAGAAGAGTCATTGAAGCAAGCCCATCAAGGGTGATCACGTCATTCTCCCAACTGTATCCATAAGTATAGAGAACATTCTGATCTGGTATTTTGTCTGCGTAATAGTCGCTGTAGTCCCTGTCTAGGCACACAGCTATATTGCGAATTTCTTTTCTTTCGAGCTTTCTTGCATACTCAAGCGCAGTTGTCTTGCTTCCAACAGGGCGGAATTTGGCTTTCAGGTCTTTTCTGAAGCATCCCCAGGCAGATCGCCATACTAGGCTATCATAGGTAGGGCCTGGATCATCAACATCCTCTTGTCTTTCCTCATCTCCACCTTCAGTGTAGACGATGATATCGACGTTAAAGAAGTGCTTCTGGTTAGCAATGCCAAGGTTAGAGCGGCTGAACGTCATCAGACATGCTCTTCCATTTTGATGATGTTCTTCTCGTATACCGAAACAATATCCGGGCTATGAGTGGCAAAAATGATCTGAATGTTTGGGTTAAGCTTCCTCATGTTAGTCACAAGAGATGACTGCCACTCTACATGCAGGGATAACTCCGGCTCGTCAGCGATAAAAATGTAAGGGCGACCTTCTTGAAGAAGGACTTCACCCAAGAGAATAAAAAGTTGCTTTTCACCAGAAGACATGACTGTAGGTCTAAACATGTGACCTTCGTCTGTGCGCACTACCGGCTCATTGCGGTTGCTTATTATTAGTTCTTTATTTGTGTATTCGCTGTTCATTATTGTGAGAAATTCATTCTTTGGCGAATATACCGAAGATATCCTTTTTTGGGTTTCTTTCCACTCGATCACTAGGTCATGAATTCGCTGGTTATGCGCTAGCGCTAGATAGTCACCAATCTCAATTTGCTCACCTGTAGAAATTTTCGTTAGTGCCTTAGACACCGAACCAAAATGCCTATCCACCTTAGATATAAATTTCTGCTGAGTTAATTGAAACTCATTGAAGATCTTCCGTAGCATAGAAGATTCTTCATGAACGTCCAACTTTTGTGATGAGAAGACATTTGGAATTTTTCCATCGAACAGAAGCTGCAAGAACACGAACTCTTGGAAGCTCTGCATCTCTCTCCGGGCAGTTGTATCCAGAGAAGAAAAGTAATTAGCAAAAGACTGTGCGAGTTCAGTCACTTTCTTATCGACAGAAGAATCAATGCCCTCTGCATCTTCAAAACGTCTGCCAAGAGTTGCTCGATGAATTGAGAGCCATGAGGTTCTTGTCATCTCGCCAAGCGTTGTAGAAATTGCCGAGTTATTAAGAATGAGCTTCCGCCTAGTAGATACCCTGCCGCTTGCGGTTCTTCCATAATCGACGGCTTCATCAAAGATAAGTGTTTGATATCGATCAGAGCGCTTGCGCCTGACACGATACTTCATTGAAGAAAAAAGATCGCTGCTTTTAGTAGTTTTATCAACGATAACATCGCCGATGCATTTTTGTTCTGGATCGTGAAGTATGAGATGGATCTGTTTGAATTGCGTATTCTCAAGTATTTCAAGATCAAGTCGCAGAGCTGCGGCAATCATATTGATGAATGTGGTCTTTCCGCATCCGTTCTTTCCAATCAGAAAGTTAACTTCTTGGTCGAAGTCGATTTCTACTTTCTTGCTGCCCCAAAAACCACTAATAACCGCTTTTTGCAGGAAGTACACAGATTGCCCCAGTCCTAAACTTCGAGAGCTTTGGCGGGACTAAATCAGGGGCTATTAAGCTTGGCAAGACTCTGCACCACCCAAGGTGGCAGGTTACAACTTAGACAATTGGATTGTTGTTTACAGGACACAGGTCCTAGGCCGTCCAGATGCCGGGCCTTGTCACAAATTCCGTCACAATGGACATCAGGGGCCCCCTGAACTAGGGCAGCGAGAGGGCTTGAGAGGTCTCCAGAATCCCCTTAGGGTGCTCTTGTGACCGATGGAGTTTCCATAGGTTTCCAAGGAGTAGCTTGGCTGTTCCTTCCCGCTCATGGCGCACCCGACCCGGTTTGAACGTGTGACCTTTGATCTTCGGAGGTTCTCTCATTCGCCGGTGAAAGCTTGCCCTGAGACCCCTAATCGGGTAGGGAAGAGGTCAGGCCCAAGGCCCCACGCACCCGTAGCTCAGCTGGATAGAGCGTTGCCCTCCGAAGGCAAAGGTCACACGTTCGAATCGTGTCGGGTGCGCCATAATTTCCAATAAGTTAGGCAAAACATGATCCGTGCCGCCCAGGCTGGTGTCACCACATAGTCACCAACTGGTGAGATGCGCGGTGCTTTCTGGGGGATTCGCAAATGGCTGATTTTGACTACATCACGCGACAAAATGTTCGTTATTCTCGGTTTCACGACATTCGGAACCTATTCTTTGAGAGCCTCTGCGCGGCCGAACAGCATTGGTTTTTTGTTCAGGGCCACGATGCCTACGTCAATGAGCTCTACGTGCCAGCATTGTCGTCCCTACTGAACGGCATTGAGGCGACACTGAGAGTGACGCTCCATCTCCTCGATAAGAAGCCTGAGCAAGACATTCGTGATATTTCTCCATATCGAGTCTTGAGCAACAAGCTTATTTTGCAGGCTCATGAAGTGGGAATGCCAGTAAAATACTTGGCGTTCAATGACGAAGAGAAATTTTTCGAGCATCTAAGCTCTGAAAAACCCAACAAAATCGATGTGGAGATTGTCCGTCTCCGCAACAACATCTGCCATGGCAATATCATGGAGTTCGTTAATGTCGATTTGGGCCCGGAGAATTCTTTCTTTACCCCCGAATCACTAAAAGTCACGACTGAGAAGGTGCTGGCCATCAGTGCTGATTGGTGCGAAATGCTTGGACGGTTCAGAAGGGAACACGGCTTCAACCACTATGATCGTACCAACGACGGGCAGATTAACAAGGATCTGGTGCTGTTCGACAAAATCCAGGCGAGCACCAAGGCGGATCAAAACTCTGCTAAATGAACAGGAAGCCTTCAGGCCGTTGTGTCTCATAGGGTGATGGCCCGGTTTCGTTCGCCAGGATGCGGCCCACGGCCATAGCGGCAGCAACGGCTCCATCGATCCGGCCGCGCGCCCGCTCTTTAGTGAACTTCTCGTTCTCGGCCGCGTCCTTGTCGGCAACCACATTGCCAAAGCACATGCGCAGGAGCGGGTTACCGCCGTGGCGGAAGTGGCCGGACAGGATCGCCCGCTTCAATTCCTTCACAGGGGCGGCCATGCTGGCGAAGCCCTGCCCGAACTGGTTGATTGTGAAACCCTCTTCCTGAAGGGCCGTGTTCACCGCCGTGGAGTTCCAGCGGTCGATAGCGATTTCCTGAACCCCATACTTCGTGCCCAGCTCAACCACGTGGTCCACGATAGCGGAATGGTCCACCACGTTGCCTTCGGTCACGGTCAGGAATCCGCCTTCTTTCCAGCGCAGATAGTCCGCCTGATCCTTTTCGGCTTTCTTTGCCAAACCGGCTTCGGGCAGGAAGAACATCGGCAACACGTCATAGCGGCGGCCCTCTCCATCGCCATCGGGGAAGACGGCAACCACGGCCGTCAGGTCTTCCACGCTCGACAGGTCCACGCCAACCCAGCACGGCCGCCCGGATAGATCCCCAACCGGCGTCATCGGCTCGGCCGCGTCATAGACTTCGAGCGCCAGCCACGGGCTCGCCGCGCCCTCCTGCCATTGGTCGAGGTGGAAGCGGCGGAAGTCCGCAATCTCGGCCGGGAAGTGCTCAATTCGCCGCGCCTTGATGCGTAGCTCTTCGAGAGAACAGAAACCGGCGGCAATTGCAGGGTTTGCCATGCGCCAGGCGCTTTCATCCCGCCAATCCGCTTCAGGCGGAGCCGCGAAGATGATGGGTGCAAAGGTCGGGTCTTCGATCTCGCCAGACGCCACTTTGTGCGAATACTGCCACAAGTCCCAGGCAAGGCCGCCTTGCCCTTCGCCGGCCGTGGAGATGATCACCGTGAGAGGGTGCGACCGCTTCACCATGGAGTCGGTGACGGTTTTGAAGAGCTTCCGGCCCTCACCCAGCGGCCAGGCGTGAACCTCATCGGCCAGGAAAAACGACACGTTCAGGCCGTGCTTCGAATAAGCCTCGCTCGAGATAGCCTTCAGGGTGCTCTTCGTCTTGGGATGGCCAAGAGTCTTCCGGCTCTCAATGGCCCGAACCCGAGAGGATAAGGTGTCGTCCTGCAGAACTAACTGGTGAGCGGAGTTGAAGGCGATGCCAGCGTTCTCTCGATCCGCAGCGGCCATGACAACCTGTCCGCCGGCCTCCGCCTCTGGTCCCAGGAAGTGAGCCAGGCCAAGCCCAGCGGCCAACGTCGTTTTGGCGTTGCCACGTGGTATCCAAATGCAGGCGATCCGCACCAGGCGCGCGCTGTCGTCGGTGCTCGGCCCGTAAATGCGCCGGACAATGGCTTCTTGAAAGTCGTGGAGGTGGAAAGGCCGTCCGGCAAAGTCGCCTTCCCACAGTTTGAGCCGCCGGATAAAGCGGCTGATACGGTCAGCCCTGCCAGTCGGATCAGGATAAAGCGCCGGATCAGGCGAGAAGATCGGACTCCCAGCCATCGTCATGTTTCCCTTCGTCTTTGCTTTTCATGCCGCGACGGTGCGGGGTTAGCCCCAGCTCAGCGGCCAGTAGTCGTGCTTCACGCATTGCGGCGCTTTGCATCTTGAAAGCCGGGTGAGGCGACATGCCTTTCTCGGTTTCAACCAATCGGCCGTCACGGGCCATGATCTCTTCGGCTTCGCGCACCATCCCCACCGCGACGCAATAGCTTTCCAGGGTCGCCATCGTGTCTGTGGTCAGCAGATTGCGGCCATGCAGTTGCGGCGCAGCCCTCTTCCATTCCGCCTTGGCCTGTGAGGTCAGCCAGGCCGGTGCGGAAGGGCATTTGCCCCGAACCGTGCCGCCATCGATGACGGTCAAATTCGGCTTGCGGCCCTTCATTTCAGAAAACTCCCATTTTCGAAGAGATTGCGCGCAAGATGGGGGCGTCGGTCCTTGGCGAATAGGCGAAAATTCCAAGATGCCCCTGGCCTTTGGTATGGTGGCGCGAACACCGAATCGGGGAGGGCTGGATGCAGTCGAGCGAACTTGAGCAAATTGCACACCACCTGCTGAACGAACGACCATTGCAGACCAGTGCGGAAATACGCGCTCTTCAGCAGGCCATTCCCATGGAACCGGGCATCTATGCATGGTTCTTCGCATCCACGCTTGGGCTCCCTGTTCATGACGAGTTGCCCCGCCGAGATGGAATGGTGTTTCTTTACACGGGCATCGCCACCCGGCTTCGAAAGCGCCTGTTGAACCACTGCAACAACTCTTCTGGAAGTTCGAGTTTGCGGCGCTCGATTGGCTGCCTTTTGATGAACGAACTCGGCCTCCAAGCCCGCACCACTGGCGTGAGGCGGAAGCTCGCCTTTGAGAGACAGGGTGAACTCGCACTGTCTGAGTGGATCGTTGCCAATGCACGTGTGGCTTGGATCCCGTTCACCGAACCCGGCATACTGGAAAGCTGGATCATTCAGCACTACCGGCCTCCTTTGAACATTCAGGAGAATGCGGGTGAAACCCAATCTCACTTGATGCAGCTCCGCGCTGACGCTCGGGGAGCTTGAGCCGGT
Organism: Microvirga sp. 17 mud 1-3; assembly: GCF_003151255.1. Classification (NCBI taxonomy): domain Bacteria; kingdom Pseudomonadati; phylum Pseudomonadota; class Alphaproteobacteria; order Hyphomicrobiales; family Methylobacteriaceae; genus Microvirga; species Microvirga sp. 17 mud 1-3. Next base: position 4,073,891 of record NZ_CP029481.1, on the reverse strand, counting down.
TGCCGAACGCGCCTTCCTCCCGAACCGCCTTCCGGCTGTTGCAGCGGCGGTTGTAGGGTTGCCAGTTGGAGCGGTCCCAAAACAGGAGCTTGTCACCTTTGTGAGCAATGCGGTGATCGACCATATCGGCAACCTGTCCGCAGCCGCAGGCACAGAAGCGGTTATGCGGAAGAGCGAGAAACGCTTTGCTCTCTCGTTCCCACTTGCTGTCATAGCCACGTGCGCGGGCAGAGGGACGACGGGCATCGGCCGCAGCCTTCGAGGCGGCAGCACAGACAGGGCAGCGCCGATCACGGAAGGGCGGGTGTCCGGCTGGGCAATGCTTCGGAGCTGACCAGGGCATTAGGCACCTGTTGCCGTCGTGTGAAGCTCAAGCCCTTCACGCCGTCCGATTTCACGGACTTGGTGAATGTCGTGCTGGCGTCCCTCATAGATCACGCGATGCGTGGTCGTGATGCTGTCTATCCAGCGGGTGCGGAAAACAACCCGGCGTTCCGGCGTGATTGCGGATGCCTGAATGAACTCCCGGCCGCTTTCCTGTTGCACCGAAGCCCATACAGTTGCCAGATCAGCCCAGGTCGGAATCTCGTTGCCATATCCATCATCCACGGTCGTGTAGTGCTGAACCGTGATGCGCCGATCCATGATGCCCGCGCGCATGATCAGAAGCCCAACAGTCGATAATCGCGGATCAGGTCTTCGTAGCCGTGCGGCGTCTCGGTGATGAAACCGGAGCCGAGAGTGACGCTTTCCCGGTTCGCATAGAGGTGGCCCACATGCATTTTGATGGCCGTTCGGATCGGCTCAGGCACATCGGCCGGCGTTTCACCGAAGCCCGCCGTGAACTCGATGAAGGCGCTCTCAGTGTCGTAAGTCTCAGGCCAGGCCAGTCCGCGCGCCGCGCGGATCGCTGCTCCGTCAAAGCCAGACGGGCCGGAGACGCGGTAATCCGTGGCGGTCACGTCCACCTCTTCGCCATCGTGGCCGAGGTAGTAGATCCGGTTAACAGCCTGCACAGGAGGGAAGGGCAGGACGATTTCACGGCTGAAGCGATCGAGCGACAGGCGCCAAGTCTGATTGATCAAGCAGCGGCCAAGCAGACCATAACGGCCATCGAGCTTTTGTGTGGCCGTGCGGATGAAGTCCGTGAGTAGGGTGTCCTCAAAGTCTTGCGTGATGCGAAGGTGATCCTTCACCTCATCGAGTGTGACCGGATCGACGGCCGGCGGGGTGATCAGCGTTAGCTTCATCTTGTCCTCTCAGAATGATGCGAGGGACCGGGTATCGCCTCCCCGGTCCCTCTTGCGATCTCGTCACCTTGACCTCTCTGAACAGATCGTTGCCGGGCGGCGGGGAGGTGACTTCTCGGTGTTGGCCTGATCGCATCGGCCTCAAAGACTGCCGCCCTAAGCTCCGCGCCGATGGCCGAGAATGGCCATCACGGCAATGCCGGTCCCTTTCGTGCTCTTGCCCTTCGGGGAGAGGGAAAGACGCACATAGCGCCGCTGGCCCGTCGTGCCGCCGGTGTAGCCGAACGGTTCACCGCTCTCGATTTCACCAAGCACGTTGTCAGGCCGGACAAGCTCCCATTCCTTGCCGTTGTCACTGTGCTCCATGGCGAGCTCGAAGCCGCTGGAGCTGCCGCCCTCGGCCATGGAGATGGCGAAGGTGAGCGAGTCATAGCCCGCTGTGTCCACGGCCGCGCCGTTGGCCTTGCCGGAATAGACGCCCGGCTCGATCACAGGGACCACTTTGATGCTGTTTCGCATGTCGCGCATGTCGATACCCTCCGAATGAGGAAGCGGCCGTTAGGCCGCCACCTTCAGCTTCACGAAGCGGTCGGGATGGGTCACGTCACCACCCACACGCTTGCGGGCATGGAAGGTCGTGATGCCGTTCCGGGCGCGGGTGTAAGGATCGCGGAGGATCGAAAGGCCGATGCGGTCCACGATGCGGTAGCCGGACCAGTCGCCAAAGTCGACAGGGAAAGCGTTGGCGGCCACGTCAGGCATATCCACCGCCTCGATGACCGGCCGGCCGAGAAGCGTCATCGGTGCCCCTTCGGTGATCGGCTCGTTCAAGAGGTAGCGGCCCTGTGCATCCTTCCAGAGACGCATGGTGCCCATGACATTCCGGTTCATGAGCCACGCGCCGCGCTGGGCGTAAGCCGTAGGCAGGGCGTGGTACATGCGAACCAGAGCGTCAGCCGGATCGGTTGCCGCGAAGCCATCAGCCTTACCGGTGTTGATCTCGGCAACGCCCGCAGCCTGCAGGACGCCTTTCGGCTGCTTCACGCCAGTCCCGTTCACAAACGCAACACTCTCTTTCTTGCCGAAGCTCTCGGTGTAATCGAGGCGAAGCTCTTGCTCCAAGTTATAGGCGTTGTCCTCAAGCAACTGGTTGGACACTTCCGTAAAGGTTACCAGTTCCCAGGGCGTGAGGGTCACTTGCTCGAAGGTCGGTTCCGAAGCCGTGCGGTCCTCAATCTCATCCACCCAATAGGCAGTCGTGCCGGAGACGCGGCGCGGGTAGCGGATTTCCGGCCCGGTGATCTGCACCACGCGGGCGTATTGCCGGATAGGCGAGAACTCCACCATGTTCTTGAAGAGCTCGGTGCCGAACGTCTCAGGAGCGAGATAGCCAGCCGAAGGATCGTTGGCGACGGTGAGGGTCTTCACCTCGTCGGCCGCCATGCGCTCGACGCCGCGACGTAGGAAGACGGTGAAAGCCTTGCCCTCCACATTCTCCGGTGCCGCCTTCGTCTCGGTGGCGGAGCCGGGACGGTTGAGCTTGGCTTCGATCCTGTCAGCAACGGACTTTACGGAACCAACCTTTTCTTCCACCGCCGACAGGCGGGTGTCGATGGCCGAAACCGTCTCTGCCAAGCCATCAACGCGCTCGTTGATGTCCGTCTCATTGCCCGAGTTACCGCCGGGCGCGGTTTCCTTCTTTTCCATGGTCGTCCTCTTGGATGATGCCGCGCCCTTCGCGGCGGTAGTGTTGGCCGGAGCCGACTTAATCGACAGCACACGTGCCCGGCTCGACGCGGGACGTCGAACAAGGCTGATCTCGTGCAGCTCGATTTCCTGAAGTGAGCGGGTGCCGTCCTGTCCGCGATCCGCCTTCACGGCGCGGTATCCGATGGACAGGCCATCAATTCGGCCCCCACACGCTTGCTCATAGACTTCGCGCCCGCCGGGCGTGTTGAGGTCCAGCCGGCCCTTCACCCGAAGCCCAATCTCGTCTTCCTCGATCTCCAGCCATTCACCGATTGGCTCGCCTTTGTGCTCCCGCAGCATCAACGGCATGGTGCCGCTGACGTCGTGAGCCGACAGGGACGCCGCAAAGGCTCCCGGCTCGATCACATCGTTCACGTAATCGGCGGGCCGGCCGAAGAGGGAGGCATAGCCGGAGACAAGCCCGGCATCGCCGGTCGCAAACTTCACTTCGAGGGTGAGGTGCTCCATCACTCGTCCTTCGGCTTGTTCGGATCTTCGGTGTTCATCGGCAGGCGGAATTGATCGCCGCCGGGATAAGGCGCGCGGTTCTCAGCAGTCCTGACTTCATTCGGGTTGAGAATGCCGTTCGTGACAGCCTTCGCATAAGCCTCGAAGCGGGCGGCAAGATCGGCCCGCGCCAGGTCGTCGGCCAGGAACTCAGCATAGTAGTCGCGGCGCTCTTCAGCCGTCAGAAGCGAGCGGCTGATTGCGCCCTCCCAGAGCTTCAGCCAGGGCAGGACGGTGAGCGACAGGAACTGTTGTCCCATGCTCTCGGCATTGTTGTGCGTGGCGCGCTCAAGCTCTTGCAGCAGATGGAGCGGGATGCGGAAGCCACGCGCGATCTCCGCAATTTGATGCCGCCGCAGCTCAAGAAACTGAAGGTCCACGGACGTAAACTGAAGCGCCTGGAAATCCATGCCGTCTTCGAGGATCAGCGTCCGGCCGCTGTTCGGTCCTCCAGCATGAGCGGCGTTGAAGCTCTCCCGGAGGCGCTTGGCCAAGTCCGGTCCAACCATCTTGCCATATTTGAAAACGCCACTCGGCCGCGCCCCATTGCTGAAGAGGCGCGCCGTGTTCCTCCATCACCAGCGCCAGGCCGATAGCCTCCCGCATCTGAGAGATGGGCGAAAGGCCGATGTGCGGTGAAGTGCCCAGCGTCTTCAGATGGAAGATTTCGGTTCGGTCATAGACACGCTGGCTGTCATCACCAGACGAAACCTTATAGGAAGGCTCCATCGTCACCGGATCGACTTCGACGGTCACGCACGACGACGGGATAGGGATAAGCTCGAAGAGCCGGCCATTCGTCCGGTTGATGAAGGCATAGGCGTTGCCGTGAAGGCAAAGGGCCGTCTGCATGAACAACCGGAACTCGAAAGAACTCGTCCACTCGTTCGGCTGATCGTGCAGGAGTTCAGAAAGCGGATGATCGGCGGCACGTTCCTTCCCGCCGCCTTCGGTGCGGCGGTACAGATGAAGCGGAAGTTGAGCCACGCTTTCGGCAATTACCTTAACGCTGGCGTAAACCGTCGCGCAGCGCATCGCGCTCTCAGCGGTGACAACTGTGCCGGATGCGGTTGGGGTTGCACCGAAAAGAGCAAGTAACTCGGCCGAGGGATTGGCCAGGGAAGATTTCGTTTCAGGTCGAAACAGACCTTTGAGCTTTTCGATCATTGTCGCCTTGCGCGTTACAAGGCGAAGATCGGCCAATAAGGAAGTAAGTCAAAGAATAGATGGCTAGAAGATGTGACTTAAATATGCTGGAATTGTCACGGTATTTCAGTAACTTGCGCGCGTATTATTAATTTCTTCACGTGCTAAACGCTCAGCTTCCTGCCGGGAGTGTCCGCCATCATATTCGAGGATCGCAGCCCGTTCCTCGAAAGCCATCTGCCAGTCGTTTTCGTCCCAGCCATTATCATTTTGAGGTGTAACAGGTGTAACGGGTGTAGCGCGTTTCCTAAGTAGCTGATTTAATTTCTTATTTCTGGTTACGCCACCTGTTACACCTCGATGGTGGGGAGGTGTAACAGGTGTAACGCCGATCTTGCGGGCGAGGGCGTCGAGGAGGTCATAAGCCTTCATGGGTTCGTCCTCATCAGCCGAAGTCGTATTCAGGTTCGGCGGCTTGGTCATCGGCAAAGAGTTGCGGCGTGAGCAGGTAGACCCTTACGGCCTTGTCGAAGCCGGGAACACGTGCAACGGTTTGCATCTTCCCACCAGAGCCGCGCTTCAGCATCCCGCGATTGCTGAGCACCTTTGCGACAGCTCCGGCATCCATTCCGGCACAGACCTCGGACTGCCAGGACTGAGGCAGAACAAGATACTCAATGCCGCCGCTATCAGTCCGCCGCCTGAAGCCAACACGGTTGTTGATGCGCAATTCTACCGGGCTGCCGATGCTGTCGGTTGGCACAAGATTGCCCATTGGCGCGAAGCGGGACGTGCCGTGCAGCTCGATAAAGTGCCTCACTCTCGCAATCGCCTCCCGCTCCTCCGCAGGCTCGACGCCGCCACGTGCGGCAAGCCAGTCCTGAAAGCACCGTGCTGCAGCTCTTGTTGCCTCTCCACGGCTCCATGGCAGAACGCCGAATGTGGCCGCCATCTCACCGCCGCCGGCAACCAATCCAAACCGGGCCGCTACCCTGCTAACCTGTCCATCGGCATCCTTGGGACAGTATGCAGTCAGGAACTCGTCTCGCAGGCCAATGACGACAGGGGCGATACCCTTGAAGTCCCTCGTAAGATGGGTGAGGAACTCCCGGCAGGCGCTGCCGTAGAACTTATTCGTTGCGGTTTTCAGGTAGCGTGCGAAAGCATCGGCGCTCTCAAAACCATGGAGGTTTTCGAAGATCCCCATGCCGGCACCAGCATCGGCCAGAATATCGACGACACGGACTTGCTGACCCGCTGCAACGCGCCGCCCGCGCCCATCTTCCGCGATCTTGTCCGCAAGGCCAACCTCGCCACTCGACAGAAACAACAACCGCCATTGAGCCGCCGGGCGCGCCTCACCGTTGCGGTTGGCGCGGCTTTTGCCGATGCCGTTCGACAGCATGTAAGCAATCGCGCCAGCTTCCCGGCCGTCAACCTGTCCGAGCTCGTCCAAGCACAGAAGAGAGTCGCAGTGAATGGCGCAAATACCTTCAAGCCCGTTCGACGTGGCGCGCCAGGTACGAACAAAACCACGGACACCACCACCCCATACAGATCCGGCTACAGTCAATGCCGTTGTCTTCCCGGTGCTCGATCCGCCTCGAAAGTGAAGGCCACCGGACTCCGAATCCGTAGGATAGAGAAGAGGCGCGGCAAAGGCTGTTGAGATTGCCAGCACCAGGCGCGAGTTGCCGACGGCATAGCGGGCAACCTCGTCCTGCCGGTCCTTCAGCTCACCGCTCACACGGAAGGCATGATCCACCGCGCCGGATGCCTGAAAAACGATACGCTCACCCATTGGAGTGATCTCCGATTGCGCCATTCGGCAGAACAAAGGTTTCCAGCTCCCAGCCGAGGCGTCCGACGCATCGCGCCTTATCACCAGGCTGGGCGGTGCTGATGTATTCGTGCAGAGCATCGCGGGCGAACTTGCCCGGTGCCATGATCAGGCCGAGAGAGAGGAGGCGTTCACGATAGGCCGTGCCGTCGCCGGCCAGCATTGACATGGGCATTGCCCAGGTCTTCACGCGGCCGTCACGATCCGTCACGGAAAGCAGGCGACCCCATTCCTCACCCTCGGAAGATCGCGTTTCAGCGGACACTTCAAGACGTGAACAGAACCAGCGCCACTCCACAGTTGTGATGCCGAGTTCCTTGTCACGTGCCTCAATACGCTTCTCCACGCCGCGTTCAGTGAGCCGGAATGGCCATTCTTTCTTTGCGACTTTCGCTAGTTTCTCAGCCGGCGGGTTTACGTCGTGATAGGGAATGGAACCGTTCGGTTCAGATGCGCCCATAGGGTTGGGCACATCGGCAAAGCGATCATGTTCAAGCCGCACATTACACCTCGGCTTTCTTACTCTTGGATTTCTTCAGATCATCGAAGACGAAAGCCGCAGATCGGACATAGGCAACCAGCTTATCCAGGTGATAGCCAAGTCCGGTGTCATCTCCGATCATGGCGTGAGTTTCGGCCATTTCTGCGTAGAGGCGGGCAAGCGCGACTTTCTCCGCAATGGCTTCACGGAATGCGGCTGGAGTGCCATGAGCGGCGGGTTTGTGCTTACCCATGCTCACCTCCCCAGGCGTCATAGAAGAGGCGCGGATGTGCGCCCCTCCAGTTTGCATGAACCTTGCAAAGTGCGATCACCTCGCACCTCCCGCTCGCAGGAAGGCGCGGGCGTCGGCACGGCAGGGAAAGAGACTCCAGCCGGTAAGAGCGCCATCATCGGAAAACTCAGGAATGAGCGTCCGGCTTGTCATAAGCCTCGCATTGTGCTGTTTATTGTTCCTGTGATCTTTCCCAAGCATCACGCTCTTAGAGCCCCTGCCGATGGTTGCCGCCATGGCAGGGGTCTTCGTTTCCACTCCCATTCCTATTGCTCCGATGCGCTGTTGATCAGGTTGCCGAGCCGTTCAGCCGCCCAGCGGTCTAGCTCGTCACGGGGATAGAGCGGCGTCCGATTGCTCTTGTGATAAGCAGGGCCACCGCCAACGCTGGCGAGCTTGGCGAGAGTCGCCACGGCAATAGTGATGCCGTGGACCGTTTCCAAATACTCCGCCGCCTCCCAGCGACGGAGGCGCGGCTTGCGAAGGGCAGCCGGAAGAGGGATTTCAGCCGTGCCAGCCGTAGCGAGTTGAGTTTGCTCTTTCATCGATCCAGCTCCGATTACTCGTTGTCGTCATCGGAGCCGACGATGTTCGCTTCTTCCTGAAGTTCGTGAATGATGCGCTCGCGAGTGTATTTCAGGAACCACTCGCGCACAGAAACGATGTCTATGCCGCTCATGTGCGTGGCGTCTCGGTCAAAGTCTTCGGCCCGCAGCCAAACCGGACTTCCCAGCGAATTGGTGACATACACTGCCCGGTCGATCTCAGGATATTGCGCTAGAAGGGTTCTCAACCCGCAGGCCATAAGTCCGGCGGAGCGTGGCACCATGCCCTCATCGAGGAGGCGGCCATAGATGCGGAGGGTAACAATGTCGTTCACGTCAAACAGTCGTGTCGAGCCGCGGACGGTCTTCGGTGCACACGGATAAAAGCCCTCGGCAACCGCTTCGTTGAACCGCTGGCGATTAACGAACGCGAGATCAGTCGCGAGTGCTGTGCGGGCTTTGAGATTTGGGATAGTCATTTGGAAACCTCCGCTATTGGAATTTCCATAACTTATGGCGACTAATCGGAAAGTCAATTACTTTCTGGGGGGCCGAACAAACGAAGAACGGGTTCGTCTGTGGAGAAGTCGCCCGGCCCCATTGTTAGAGCCGGGCCACCGGATCATTCCGCGCCGCTCGTGGCCTGCCCGAAGCCGCTCCACTGCTCGGCTAGTTCGCCAGCGTCGGCTATGCCGTTGTCGCCTGCGTCTTCGAAGTCCTCGTCCGGCTCCCGGCCGTCGTGCTCGTCGTCCTCTTCCGGCTCTAGGTCAGGATCACCGTCCACGTAGTCGAGGAAGCTGATAAGGGCCTCGACCACTTCCTCTGCGGCAGGGCGCAGCCCATCGCTTGTTGCCATGCCTAAGATTTCTAGGCGCTGTACAAGGCGAGCCGTCTCATTCGCGAGACGGTTCATGGCGATAGCTTCCGCCATGATAAAGCTCACTGACGAATGCGTTTGGTCCTGTGTGCGGTGGGATTGTGTGGTAGAGCTACCAATAGTCTGAGACATGTCTTGCTCGTAAGCGATAGCGTTGATGGCTAGGCCGCGTTGGGTGGATCAGACCCAGCGCGGCCGTTTTACGTGAGAATTTGTCTTCACGTGATTACACTGTGCTCGCATCGAGCAACTTGTCAATATGTAGTCACATGAGTACGATATGCTCATGATAACAGCAGTTCAGTCCAGAATGGCGCGTGCGGCTCTCGGCTGGGGAGTGCGTGATCTTGCGCGGGAAGCGAATGTCGGTGTCAGCACGGTCACGCGGTTTGAGGCCGGGGCAGAGCCAATTCCCGCCACCCTCGATGCCATCAGAAGAGCCCTCGAAGCTGCGGGCGTCGAGTTCATCCCTGAGAATGGTGGCGGGCCGGGCGTGAGGCTAAGACGGAACGCATCTACATCCAGCAGCAGCTAGGGACATCCCGATTTTTGGAGGAGAGATAGAGTGGCCGGACAAAACGTTTCGAAAATTACTTCCGATCTGGATGCTTGGGAAAAGCAGCTGGACGCGGCGATCGCGGCAAATCAAGCCGAGATCACCAAATACACAAACCTAGGGCCGAGTATTGCGAACAGTGAACCTATCAAGTCCTACATTGAAGGCCGAAAAGAGCTCATTGATAACCTGACGCGTTCGCGAGACAACGCATCGAAATTGAAAACTAAGATTATGGCAGAGTGGTATGCTGGGCTCATCGACGACTAGGGCCGAACCTTCAATGCTATAGAAAGTAACAGCAAAGAGGATTTATGCGATGCGCGTTACGGTCGAGATCTCTGGCGGCGTTATCCTCGAATGCGGCGGCGCCAACGCTCTTCTACCGTACGACGAGAGCGAACGCGCCCAGGCTTTTGAAGCCTTGACGGGCGCGCTGGCGTTGCTTGCTGGCCTTACGCCACGTTCATCTTCCGCCAGGGAAGCTGAGACGGATGAACATTCCGAAGGAACCGCACAATGTCCTGCCGACCATAGGTCCGGTGTCGTTGTGCACCTATCAGAACGGCGGGGCAGCCGAGTTTCATCGTCCACCACCGAATGAGGTCGTCACGCTGGGAGGGGCTGTCGATCACGCTATCGCGGACGGACACAACCCCGAAGGTGACACCTTGCTCTCGTACCAGAGCGACTTGCCAGGTTGACATTGCAGCCACTCCTCAGCCGTACCAGGGGAAGGTATCGCCTTTGCGGCGGTTGTTTTCCCAGAACAGCGGCTGGAGATTGAACAGGTCGTCAGAGCCACCCTTCGCAACAGGGCGAATGTGGTCGATCTCCCAGCCATACTCCCCGCAGACTCCGTACTTGTCGTACTTCATCGCGTAGCCGCACATATCTCGGCGCCAGATCCGGGGATCATAGCCCTGGATAACGGTGCCCTTGTTCCAGACTGCGAGTTTTTGAGTTTCGGAGAATGCCTCCGCGAGTATAGAAAGACGTTGGAAGGCCATGTCGGCTCCCTTCAACTACTGTTGACGTGAGCCCGGCGACACCATAGATTGTGTGCGTCAGTAAGGTGCCTATGGGCGCCGAGCAATTCGAGGAAGGTTAGGCCGCCGAAGCGGCTGGCTTATCCTAAGCAGGTGGGGTGCCGAGCCACGCTTGCCTCCTACGAAAAAATGTCCGTGCGGGACGATGCATCTGACGAAAGCTCTTCAGACGGCTGGTACCCGTCTTCAGAGCCGGTTTCTGAGCCGTTCAACATTTCGTTGGACGGCTCATTCTCTTTCGGCGCCGTGCTTTCGACGGCCGCCGAAGCGAACTTCCTGAGCTTCCAGATAAAGCTATCGCGTTCGAGCACACCCTCGTGCCCCAAACGGCTAAGCTGTGGCGAAAGGCTTGACCTCGCCACCTCAACTCCAAAACGCTCGTGAATAGCCTTTAGGATCTGGTTTGCATCTGCGCCCTCTGGACGGTCACTCAGAACTTCGACCGCCATCTCCTTAAGCGTCTTTGATGCTTCTTCAGATCGGCCCGGAACAACCGTCGCTGATACGCGAACAGTCGGCTGATGCAATGGCACATTGTTCAGGGTGCTTTCGACGACATCGAGCTCCCGCAGCTCAGTCCTAAGCCGGGCGATCTCCTGTTTGATCTCCGCTCTGCGGTTAGTGATGAAGTCTCGAAGCGTTGCCATACCCTCGATATAGGCGATTCTGAGTTGGCTCGCAAGTCTAGTCTGAGTTTTCCCGTTTCGGGAATTAGTCCGACTAAATCGGACGCAACGGTTGCGAGTCCGTTAATAAACAAGGTTAACGACTCCGCCAAAGCCGCCTCCCATTCACCCCAGCCTGTTACACATGCCGGAAATCGCGGTGTAACAGGAATTTGCCTTTAAAATCAGGGCTGTTACACGCGTTACATCTGTTACGCTGCAAAAACATCAATCATCGCGTCGCTCGGCTGGGAAGCTGCACGACTTTCCCTTCCTCTCCCGTCATCTGCGCATGGATCGCCTGCGCCACCTTATCGGCCGCTGCGATCAGGACGCTATCGAGGTGATGGACGTAGCGGCTCGTCACCGATCCGGCTGCGTGGCCGAGCATTGCGGCAATGGTTGATTCCGCGAACCCAAGATCGCCGGCCACGCTGGCGAAGGAATGCCGGAGGGTATGCGGCGTCACGTCGGTGAACTTTGCCCGTTCCGCTATCCGCTGCCAGCCGCCAGGCAGGCCGCCATAATGGCCCTTGGCTTCCCTTGCGGCAGGCAGGACATAGGGACAGCTCTTCCGTCTCTCGATCCTAGCCAGCGCGTCGAAGACTGAGCGGCCGATGGGCCGGACCGATGCGCCTTCCTTGGTGTCCTCCAGCCGGAAGCAGCCGCCCGCCTCATCAACTTCGGACCACTTCAGCCCTTGGATTTCGTCCAGGCGGCAACCCGTCAGGGCAAGCAACCAAGCTCCATGAATGGCCTGTTCCGTCTCGGCCTGCTCCTCGGCCTTTTCAAGCGCCTCTCCTAACCGGCGATACTCCTCGGCCGTGAGCCGCCGCTGGCGTTTCTTGTCGGCAGGGCGCCTCACGCCTTGCGCTGGATTGAACGGAATGACGCCTTCGGACACCGCGAAGGACAGGATGCCGCCCAGCAGGCCGGCGGTGCGGGCGGCCGTGCCGGTGCCACCCTCAACAATGGCTTTGCCGCGCAGATTGCCGGTCTTCTCGACAGCGGCCGTCTTGCCGGAAGCTACATCTCGGATGAAGCGGTGAATGTCGGCTTGCGCCAGGTCACGGACCAGCTTCGGGCCCAGCAACGGGATGATATGCCGCTCGATCCGGCCGCGATCCACGTAGAGGGTGGAGGCTTTCTTCGCCCGCCCACCCTTACCCATGATCAAACCGCGCTCGGCCGCTTCGAGGTAGTTGGCGCATAGCTCCTTCACGGTGAGGGAGTTGCGGCGGGTGGCCCGTTCCTCGGCCGGGTCTTCACCCTTCAGAACGTCGCCCAGCGTCATCATGGCGAGCTTGCGGGCCTCTTCGGTCGTGAGCTTGCCGTGCGGTCCGATGGTCATTCGCTTCCGCTGGCCGGACTTGTTGCGATAGTCCGCATAATAGATCCGCTTGCCAGACGGAAAGACCCGGACGCCGAAGCCGACCAGGTCACTGCACCAGATGAAATATGGCTTCTCCCGCGGCTCAGCCGCGTCCACGATTTTCTTGGTGAGCTTCGGCATCTGTAACCCTTGCCTTCGGGGTTAGTGTCACCACAGAGTCACCACAAAATCGGAAATTGAGGAAGATGCTCGAATTGGCCGGAAAACCCGAAACAGACGAAAAGTCCTGTAAAATAAGGCTTTAGGCGCTTCGAGAAAATTCCTGTAAACCAGAGAAAATGCCTAACCGAAACCCTCCGAAGGCAAAGGTCACACGTTCGAATCGTGTCGGGTGCGCCATTTCAAAGCCTTGTAAAGCAAAGGTTTTGCGCAAGGGTTCAGCCTCATAAACAGCCAAGGTAGCCCATCCGTCACAGGTCAACGGAAAAGAACCTATGGCGACCTCCGCAAGCGCGGCTCTTCCTGGCAAGTCCAAGTCCGCCGAGACGGCTTCCCACCTCCGACAAAGGCGTTACTGATATCCTTTGAAGGAGATCGTTCCGACATGACTTGCCCCATCGCTACCGCAGGAATGCTGATCCGACGGCCCGTCCCTGTTGTGTTCGAGGCCTTCGTTAGTCCATCGGTTACGACACTCTTCTGGTTCACTCACTCCAACGGACAGCTTGAGCCCGGTGCCGAGGTGCGATGGACCTGGGGGATGTACGGTGTTTCCACGGACATCAGGGTCAAGCACGTCGAACCAAACCGTCGCCTCCTCATCGACTGGGATGTGGAGACATCACCAACCGAGGTCGAGTGGACATTCCACCCGCACCCTGAAGGAACGTTCGTGGAGATCGTGAACCGGGGCTTTGGGCAAGGGCCTGATCAGGTATCACTGGCGATCGATAGCGCAGGCGGATTCGCGCTGGTGCTCGCCGCTGCAAAGCTCTGGTTGGAGCACGGTATTCGTCCGGCTTTCATCGAGGATCGTCACCCCGATGCCCGCGTTCCAGAGTGGTCGTCACCAGCAAAATCCTAGCGTAGTTTCCCGATCTGACACTTTATCGAATTAGGCATATTTGCTTGATCCGGGCCCTATTTGCGCCTGCCGTCCTGTTCTTGGTCGCGTCAGGCCGTTATCGTCGACCGGTCAAGGGCGGCGAGCCACCCACAAGCCCGGCCTAAAATCCAACAAGCGACGGAAACCATGAGAATTCTTGCTCCCATAGCCCTCTGTGCATTGCTTCTGGCGGGTTGTGTGTCGGTCGAAGAACGAAATGCCATGGATGACAATCAGTGCCAGTCCTATGGCGCAGAACCGGGGACCGAGGCTTATGTCCAATGCCGGATGTGGGCCGAAACGGAGCACCGGAAGCGTGAGGAGTTCAATCGATCTCTTCTCGCCGCCTCCAGCGCCAATGCCAGTTCCAACACCATGACCGCATTCTGCCCCGGTTTCGAGCGGGGCTACATGAACGGATACAGGCAAGCCGCGGGCCGCTCCTCTGTCTTTACACCCTCGTGCCCTCTTCAGCCTCTCAAGCGTGGGATGCAGAGTGACTTCGATCAGGGGTACGAGATCGGTCTGGAACGTGGGCTGACGGCTGGGAGAAATGGATAAGACCGTATCCTAAGTCTCGGAGAGCCAGAGCTCCGAACCCCTGGCTCTCCGGTTTTCTATCATCCCCGTTGGAGAAGTGTCGCAGTTACTAGAGAGGGCGGACTAAAAATCGCCGTTTATGACGGAGGGTCTCTAATCCGCTGAAGGCAAGGATCACACGTTTAAATTATGTCGGGCGCGCCGTTCTTTTCGATGGCCTCGGGAGCCTGGACGCCAGCCAAAAAAATGATCGGGCCATCTTTGGCACGGTTTCCCAAGACATTCGGGAAATAGGCTCATCACTCTCTGGTGCTTGACGAGGAGGCGTAACGTGTCGCCTTCCGCAAATGTCCTGCAGCCGTCGCCTCGAGAGGGCTTAGAAGCGGTAGTTTACCCCGCCGCGGACGAGATTGGTCTTCAAATGGCTGGTCTCCGTGATGATCGCTGACGCAGCCGGCGTCCATGACGTGTCTGTTTCGCCAAACCTGAAATGGAGCGCTTCCATGCTTGCGCTCCAGCCTGGGGCGATCATGATTTCGACGCCACCACCCAGGACCCAGCCGCCCTTAAGCGCGTGCCAACGCGTGCTTGCTCCCCCCATAGGCGCAACGGCGGACGCCTTGGTTTCGAGCCTTGCATAGGCATAGCCGCCCGTCACATAGGCCAGCCAGTTTCCTGAAGCATAGCCCAGGCGTCCGCGCACGGTGCCGAGCCAGGACAGATCTTGCGCATAGCTCGCGCTGCAGAGCCCGGACGGGCAGGTTGCGGTCTTTCTCCCATGGCCGCCGGTCAGGTGAAAGTCGGCCGCCGCGCCAACCACGAGGGCACCGGATTGCCAATCGTAACCACCCTCCAGCCCGCCGGTGAAGCCCGAGATCCGGTTGGGAGCGACCCCGAAGACGGGGCCATCATTGTAGCGAAAATCCGAGGTTGCGTGCGACCATACCCCGCCGGCCTTGGCACCCACATGGAAACCGGACCAGAGCGGTGATGGATTGAAGATGGCGTCTGCGGCCGGCGACGCGAGATCGGCCGACGTTGCGCTTCCCGTCATGACGACCGAGACCATGCCAGCCAGACAGGGCCGCCACCATCGCGCCAACTTGTTTCGCTTCGTCAATTCTACCCCCGGTTCCATTACGTGCCGAAAAGGCGGCTCAATATTTCATGTCGATTTGCAGATTCATCGGTTTCGGGCCGACCGGGAAAGACGCGGACGAGAAACCCGGAGGGCCGAAAGTGATGGACGGGTTGCGCGAGAACCCCACACCCTGCTTCGGCTGTCCGAACAGGCCGGTTTCCAGAGTCTTCTCGTTGTTCTCGGCATGGAAGACCGCAATCGCGTAATGCCCATCGGGCACTGCGCCAAAGATGCAGGTCGCCTTTCCGCCGCTAATCTTGCTGACGACTTCCTGCAATTCGCGTCCAGGAACGCGGAAGCCGTCAGCCGAAGCGAACAGGCCGCAACGGATGATGCCGGCATTATTGCGTGCGCCGTTGATGCTGACATGAACCGTGCCGGCCACAGCAGCAGCCGGAGCCAAAAGGGCGACTGCCGCCACCATGGCTTGAATGAGAGCGCGGTGAAGCACAGAAGGTCCTTTCTGCATGTCAGCGACCGTCCGGATAGAGTTCCGTTTCCGACACCGGAGTGGGAGAGCTCGCAAGCCCATCACGCGCCGCCCGCGTCCGCGCCGAGAACATCGGGCCCCGGGCTGCAGCCTCCGGCGCGAATTTGCGCAAGCCCAGCTTGGCGGGCATGTTGACGGACACGGTCTCCATGCCGCCGCGCATGAAGTAGGCCTCGTGCCAGAAGCCGGTGCCCTTCGGGTCCTTCAGGAAGGATTGCCACCATTGGCGATGGGGTTCGCTTCGCGCCCAGGTCTCAAGGGTTTCGAAGTTCCGCCAGTACTGGCGCATCCCGATATGGAGCGGAAAAAGCGAATAGATGATGTTGTCATGCGCCAGAAGTCCTTCCGGCGGATCGTCGGCAACGGCCCGGATCTTGGGGCCGAACCGAAGCAGCGTCGGCACGCCGCGAAGCGTGTTGACCCGCATTCCGAGATAAAGAACGACCAGGTCAGGATAGTCGGTCAGATCGACCGTACATCGGTGCATTTTCCGTATTTGCCCCCACAAATATAGAAAATTTTCTTATTCCGGGCCGCAACCTTGCAGGAGATTTCCCTAAGGTCAAGCTCCGGGCCGGACACAGGATGCGGTCAGGAAGAAGAGACCGGCACGGACTGGCCTCAGCGGAGGCTCTCGGAGCGGAATTGATGCTCCATGGCGGCCATGCACGTGAAACCTGTCAGGTCATCATACCGTGGAGCCTCATCCCCGCCCGACCAGAGGCATCTTGGTGGCCATGACCGTGATGGTCTGAACATTGGCCGAGAGGGGGAGCTTCGCCATATAGACGACTGCGTCGGCCACATGGCGCGGGTCGATGGTGGGTTCCGGCGCGACGGAGCCGTCCGCCTGGAGGACACCGCTCGCCATTCGGGACGTCATGTCGGTTGCAGCGTTGCCGATGTCGATCTGGCCGCAGGCGATGTCGTAGGCGCGACCGTCCAGGGACGTGGACTTGGTCAGGCCCGTGATGGCGTGCTTCGTGGCCGTATAGGGTGCGGAATGCGGGCGCGGCGCAGAGGCCGAGACGGAGCCGTTGTTGATGATGCGCCCGCCGCGCGGGTCCTGCGCCTTCATCATCCGGAAGGCCTCCTGTGTGCACAGGAAGGCACCAGTGAGGTTAGTGTCTACAACGCTCTTCCACTGCGCGAAGGACAGGTCCTCGAGGGGGATGGGCGGCGTGTTGACGCCCGCATTGTTGACGAGAAGGTCGAGCCGCCCGAAGCGCTGCTTTGTGGCGGCGAAGAGCCGAGCGACGGAGGCAGGATCGGCGACGTCCGTCGGAACCGCCAGCGTCTCTGCGCCGACGCCGGAGAGCTCTCGCTCCACCTCCTCTAGAGGCTCCTTTCGCCGCCCGGCGAGCACGACGGAGAAGCCCGCCTCGGCAAGGCCTTTCGCCATCGCCTTTCCGACCCCCGTTCCCGCGCCGGTGACAATGGCGACCTTCTTTTGCTCAGCCATGGAATGTCCTCTTCATTCGTCAATAGGTCGCGCGGCCGCCGGAGATGTCGAACACACCGCCCGTCGTGAAGGAGCATTCCTCGCTGGCGAGCCAGGCGATCAGCGCTGTCACCTCCTCCACCTTGCCGAAGCGCCCCATCGGGATTTTCGACAGCATGAAGTCGATATGCGCCTGCGTCATCTGGTCGAAGATCGGCGTGTGCACGGCCGCGGGCGTCACGCAGTTCACCGTGATGTTGTTCTTCGCCAGTTCCTTGCCGAGGGACTTGGTGAGTCCGATCACGGCCGCCTTCGAGGCGCTGTAGGCGGAGGCGTTCGGGTTACCCTCCTTACCGGCGATGGACGCGATGTTGACGATCCGCCCGTAGCCGCCCTTCAGCATTTCCGGCACGACAACCCGATTGCAGTAGAACAGGCCGTTGAGATTGACATCGATGACTTGGCGCCAGGCTGCCACCGGATAGTCCCAGAGCGACGTATTCGGGCCGGTAATTCCGGCGCTCGCCACGAGAATATCGACGCCACCCAGCACCGCTAAAGTCTCGGCAAGAGCCCGCTCCACCGCGTCGGGATCCGTGATATCGACCGTGACGGCTGTCGCAATCGATCCCCTTTCCCGAACACTTTCCAGGGCTGCCTTATCCGCATCCCAGATAGCGACGGCAGCGCCCTCGGCCGCCAGACGCGCGCTGACGCCGAGCCCAATCCCCGATGCGCCGCCCGTCACGACTGCCCTTTTTCCTTCGAAGCGCTTGAAACCGTCCATGAATCCTGGCCCCTCCTGAAATCTCAGCTGACGATCTCGCCGCGGAACTCGTCTTCGATATGAATACGGATGATCTCGTCGAAGCTCTCTTCGGCCTTGAAGCCGAGTCGTTTCGCCCGCTGTGCATCGAAGCGGCGCGGCCAGCCTTCCACGATCCGCATGACGACCGGATCCGGCTCGCGGCGGATCAGCGCCGCGACCTTGTCGCCGGCGATGCGCCGCAGGGCCTCGATCTGCTCCGCCACCGTCACCGAGACACCCGGCATGGTGAGGCTGCGGCGCGGGCCGAGCAGATTTCCGTCGAGGCTCGCTGCATGAAGAAGGAAATTGACCGCGGAGCGTGGAGACGCGTGGGTGTGGCGCACGTCCTCGGGCACGGGCAGAATCGCTTCCTCGCCGTTCAGGGGCTCGCGGATGATGCCGGAGAAGAAGCCGGAGGCGGCTTTGTTGGGCTTTCCGGGGCGCACGCAGATCGTCGGCAGGCGAATGCCAACTCCGTCGAGGAAGCCCCGCCGGGTGTAATCGGCGAGGAGCAGCTCGCCGATGGCCTTCTGCGTGCCGTAGCTCGTCAGGGGCGTGAGGAAGAACTCGTCTCCGATCGCCTCCGGAAAGGGCGCGCCAAACACGGCAATCGAGGAGGTAAAGACGACACGGGGGCAATAGCCGTCACCGATGACGCGGATTGCCTCGAACAGGGCACGGGTGCCGTCGAGATTGATTCGGTAGCCCTTCTCGAAATCCGCCTCGGCCTCTCCGGAAACGATGGCCGCGAGATGGAAGATGGGATCGGGGCGCCCCGCGACGAGCTTCTCGATCTCGCCGGGGGATGAGAAGTCGGACACCGCTGTCACAACCGGAAAGGGAGCGTTCGCCGGTGGCGTCGGGGCCACCACGTCGTGCAGCACGAGGCGGGAGAGGCTGCGCTCTCCGATCCGGCCCTCCTGGGCCAGACGCTCCGCGAGCTTGCGCCCGACCATGCCGGCCGCACCGAGAATGAGGACGTCCATCGGCAATCTTCCCTTGCGTCGGGTTCAGTCTGACGGGCCGCTCCCGCCTTGGCAATAAGTCCCGGGAGACCGACCAAAGTCTAAGGCAGGTGGATGCGGTCTTTGTGCCGGGCAAACGGGACATTCATCGCTTGCCCGTTGTTTCCCTTCAGGAAAACCGGGTCGGCGTCACTTCCGGCGGCGTCGAGGCCGAGCGCTTGATCTTCTGCCGCTCCTGCTGGAATAATCATACTAATGACATTGGAAGGCCCGCGACAGACGGGCCAGTCCAACGCGGGGGCTTGGGAGGAAGCGCATGCTTCAAGGCCGTGAAGCGGCGTTGACGTGCCGTCCGGCTGCCTCTGGCATCCATCGGCAGTTCCGTTCGGCAATGCACCTTCTCTCTCGTCAAACAGAGCAGGTGTCCTTTGGCTTCCGTTGAAATTCGCGATGTCAGGAAGGCTTTCGGCGCAACCCAGGTGATCCACGGCGTGTCGGTCGATATTCAGGACGGCGAGTTCGTCATCCTGGTCGGCCCGTCCGGCTGCGGAAAATCGACCCTGCTGCGCATGATTGCGGGGCTTGAGAACATCACGGGCGGCGAAATCCGCATCGGCCCGCGGGTGGTGAACAACCTGCCGCCCAAAGAGCGGGACATCGCCATGGTGTTCCAGAACTACGCGCTCTATCCGCATATGACGGTCGCCGAGAACATGGCGTTCTCGCTCATGCTCAAGAGCGCGCCGAAATCCGAGATCAAGAGCAAGGTCGGTCGCGCCGCCGAAATCCTCGGCCTCACACCGCTTCTCGACCGCTATCCGCGCCAGCTCTCGGGCGGCCAGCGCCAGCGCGTCGCCATGGGTCGGGCCATCGTGCGCGATCCGCAGGTGTTTTTGTTCGACGAGCCGCTCTCAAACCTCGACGCCAAGCTGCGCGTGCAGATGCGCACGGAAATCAAGGCGCTACACCAGCGGTTGAAGACCACCACGGTCTATGTGACCCACGACCAGATCGAGGCCATGACCATGGCGGACAAGATCGTCGTGATGCATGACGGCATCGTCGAGCAGATCGGCGCGCCGCTGGAGCTCTACGACCGCCCGGCCAACCTGTTCGTCGCGGGCTTCATCGGCTCGCCTGCCATGAATGTGCTGGAGGGGCGGATCGAGCACGGGGGCTTCACCCTGGGCGACCTGAAGCTCCCGGTCGCCACGTTGCCGGCGGCCTCGGACGGGCGGCCCGTCTGCTACGGCATCCGGCCGGAGCATTTCCAGTTGTCCGACCAGGGGATGCCCATCGAGGTCGGGGTCATTGAGCCGACGGGCTCGGAGACCCTGGTCCTCGCCCGCATGGAGGGCCGGGAGATCACCTGCGTCTTTCGGGAGCGCATCGGCGTCCGGCCGGGCGAGACGATCCGCGTCCAGCCGGATCCCGGCCTCGTCCATCTCTTCGACCGGGAGACCGGACAGCGCATCAACTGACTTCAAGCCCGCGACCCCACCGGGAAGGTCGCTGCGCTCTTCACCAATCCCGGGCTGCGGAGGAAAACGACGATGACCCTGTCTAGACGTGATCTGCTTCTCGGGACCGCCGGCCTTGCGGCAGGATCCCGGCTCCTGGGGGCCGGGCCGGCCTTCGCACAGGCGGCTGCGCCCAGCTACAAACCAGAGCAGGGTGCTTCGCTGCGGGTGCTGCGCTGGACCCCCTTCGTCAAGGGCGATGAGGATTCCTGGCTCGCCAACACGAAGAAATTCACCGAGGCGACCGGCGTGGAGGTGCGGGTCGATAAGGAGAGCTGGGAGGACATCCGGCCAAAGGCCGCGGTCGCGGCCAATGTGGGCTCGGGGCCCGATATCATGCTCGTCTGGTTCGACGACCCGTTCCAGTATCCGGACAAGCTCCTCGACGTGACCGATATCGGGACGAGCTTCGCGAGCCGGTACGGCGGCTATTATCCGGGTCTGGAGGGCTACGCCAAGAAGGGAGACAAGTTCATCGCTCTGCCCCTCGCAGCCATCGGGAACGGCATCCTCTACCGGGAGAGCATGCTCAAGCAGGCGGGCTGGTCCAAATTCCCCGAGAAGTCGGACGAGTTCCTGGAGATGTGCAAGGCCCTCAAGGCCAAGAGCAAGCCCGCCGGCTTCGCGCTCGGCAAGGCGGTCGGCGACGGCAACAACTTCGCGCACTGGATCGTATGGAGCCACGGCGGGAAGATGGTGGACGAGAGCGGCAAGGTGGTCATCAACTCGCCCGAGACCATCAAGGCCCTGCAATATGCGCGGGAGCTGTATCAGACCTTCATCCCCGGGACGGAGAGCTGGCTCGATATCAACAACAACCGCGTCTTCCTGTCCGGCGACATCTCCGTGACGGCGAACGGCGTGTCCCTCTACTACTCGGCCAAGAACGACCCGAAGATGGCCGAGATGGCCCAGGACATCCGCTCAACCGTCATGCCGACGGGCCCCGTGGGGCAGCCCGTGGAACTTCACCAGACCACATCCGCGGTGATCTTCCAGTACACCAAGTACCCGAATGCCGCCCGGGCCTATCTGCAATACATGCTCGACAAGCCCCAGATGGATGCCTGGATCACGGCGTCGAGCGCCTATTGCTGCCCGCCGCTCAAGGGAATGATCGACAACCCGGTCTGGACGTCGGATCCGGTCCACGAGCCCTACAAGCGCGCCTCCTCCACGCTGCGGCCGAACGGCTATGCGGGCCCGCTGGGCTATGCATCCGCTGCCACGATGGCCGACTACGTCATGGTCGACATGGTGGCCGAAGCCGCGACCGGGCAACGCACGCCCGAGGAAGCGGCCAAGCGCGCCGAGCAGCGGGCCAACCGCTACTACCGCGTCTGACGCATCGCGGGGCGGCGCGGAATGCGCGCCGCCCATCCTTTCGGACCGACCGGAGACGATCATGGCCGGAGCCGCCATTACTCACACGGATGCGCCCATCGCTGCGACGCGGGAGCCCCTGCTGCAGCGAAAGGGCTTTATCGGCCTGCTCTTCATGCTGCCGGCCGCGGCCTTCCTCCTGGTCTTCCTCACCTATCCGCTCGGCCTCGGCGTATGGCTGGGGTTCACGGATACGCGGGTGGGGCGTACCGGCGTCTTTGTCGGACTTGAGAACTACCAGCTTCTCTGGGACGACAGCATCTTCTGGCTGTCGGTGTTCAACACGGTCGTCTACACGGTCGGGGCATCGATCCTGAAATTTGCCCTCGGCCTGTGGCTCGCGCTGCTGCTCAACGAGCACCTTCCCTTCAAGGCCCTCATCCGTGCGGTGGTGCTGCTTCCCTGGGTCGTGCCCACCGTGCTTTCAGCCATCGCATTCTGGTGGATCTACGATGCGCAGTTCTCGATCATTTCCTGGGCGCTGATCAAGATCGGGCTGATCGATACGCCGATCAACTTCCTCGGCAACACCACCAATGCGCGCATCACCGTGATGCTCACCAATGTCTGGCGTGGCATTCCGTTCGTGGCCATCACCCTGCTTGCGGGCCTGCAGACGATCTCGCCCTCCCTGCATGAGGCCGCGACTCTCGATGGTGCGTCGTCCTGGCAGCGGTTCCGCTATCTAACTCTGCCCATGCTCTCGCCGCTCATCGCCGTGGTGATGACCTTCTCGGTGCTGTTCACCTTCACGGATTTCCAGCTCATCTACGTGCTCACCCGCGGCGGGCCTTTGAACGCCACTCACCTCATGGCGACTTTGAGTTTCCAGCGGGCGATTCCCGGCGGGCAGCTCGGCGAAGGGGCGGCCATCGCGGTCGCCATGGTGCCGTTCCTGCTCGGCGCGATCCTGTTCAGCTATTTCGGCCTGCAGCGGCGGCGCTGGCAACAGGGGGGAGGCGACTGATGACCTTTTCGGCCAGACCCGCAGACCCTGCGCCTGCCGACGAGAGCGTCGGCATGAGCTACCTGGAGCGCCTGCCGCGCCGGGTGGTGACCATTTACCTGCCGCTCGCGGTCTTCGTGTTCGTGCTGCTCTTCCCGTTCTACTGGATGGCGGTCACGGCCCTGAAGCCGAACTCGGAGCTTACGAATTTCCGCGACTACAGCCCGTTCTGGCCATCGGAGCCGACCCTGCAGCATATGCGCTATCTGCTGCTCGAAACCTCCTATCCGGCTTGGCTCCTCAATACGATGATCGTGGCCGTGGGATCGACCATCCTGTCCCTCGTGGCTGCCGTACTCGCCGCCTATGCGATCGAGAGGGTCCGGTTTCCGGGTGCGCGCTGGACGGGACTTGCGATCTTCCTCGCCTATCTGGTGCCACCCTCGATCCTGTTCATTCCGCTCGCCGTGATGATCTTCAAGTTCGGCATCTACGACACCAAGCTCGCTCTCATTTTCACCTATCCGACGTTCCTCATCCCGTTCTGCACATGGCTGCTGATGGGGTATTTCCGGTCGATTCCCTACGAGCTCGAGGAATGCGCCCTCGTCGACGGGGCCTCCCGGTGGCAGATCCTCACGCGGATCATGCTGCCGCTTTCCGTCCCTGGCCTGATCTCGGCTGGCATCTTCGCCTTCACGTTGTCGTGGAACGAGTTCATCTACGCACTCACGTTCATCCAGTCGTCGGAGAACAAGACCGTCCCGGTTGGCGTGCTGACGGAGCTCGTGCGCGGGGACGTCTACGAATGGGGAGCGCTGATGGCCGGGGCGCTCCTCGGCTCGCTGCCTGTGGTGCTGCTCTACTCGTTCTTCGTGGACTATTACGTGTCCTCGATGACAGGTGCGGTGAAGGAATAGGGAAGCCGGCGTTAGCCGGCGGACCGGCCGAGGCGGCGGATCAGCTCGTCCACCTCCTCGCGGGTCTGGTAAAGACCAAAGCCGAGGCGCAGGCGGTTGCCGCGCACGTCGGTCACGACCCGCAGGGCCTTCAGCCGCTCGTAAGTCCGCTGCGCATCCGGCATCTCAAAGGTGAGAAAATTGCCGCGGCGCGTCTCTTGAGATGGCACCACGAGCGCTTCCGGCGAAAGGCCTGTCTCCGAGGGCAAACCGCGGAGGAAATGCTCCTGAAGGGAAATCACGTGATCGTGGATCGCCGCGACCGTGATCCCGGTCTCTTCGAGCCACCGCATGACAGCGTTGAAGCGATAAAGCCCCGAAGGGTCGAAGGTCGACCCCATGAAGCGCCACGCATCCTCGCTGTAGGCGACCTTTCCGCCCTGCGCCTTGGCGAGGTTTCCGAAGGCCGCATACCAGCCCGTGTCGCGGGGCCGCAGGCCCCAGCCGGGCGGGCAATGCATGAAGCACGCGCCTTCTCCCGCCATGGCGTATTTGTAGCCGCCTGCGATGTAGAAGGCGCGGGGCGCGAGGCACGACAGGTCCGTCGGGCGCGCCATAAAGCCATGATAGCCATCGATCACCAGCATGGCGTCGCCCACATGGTTCCCGAGTCCGTCGAGGTCGATGGCGAAGCCCGAATTGAAGAAGACCTGGCTGACAAAGACGAGGTCGTGCGCCTCGCAGGCAGCGGAGCGGAAGCGCTCGTCGAAGGTCGCGAAGGGCTCGGCCGAAATCCGCGTCACGGCCACGAGGCCTTCCTCCTCGAGCCGCGCGATCTGGCGTGTGAAGGAGTGGAATTCCCCGTCGGAGGTGAGGATGCGCACTGGGCGCTCCGCTGGGAAGCACGAGAGGATCCGCCGCACGAATTCATGGGTGTTCGGCGCGACCGCGATGGTGGATGGATCGGGCAGGCCCAGATGACCCGCCACATGGCGTTGGAATTCCTCCAGGACCGGCCCGAGGATACGGCCCCATTTGTCGTCCACGAGACGGGCCGCGTCGTCCCAGGCCTCGAGCTGCGCTTCTCGCGTCACGTCGGGCCAGGGATGATGACTGTGGGCGGCGAAGTGGAGCCGGCCGGGATCCGCATCCAGGAAACGGGAGAAATGGGCACGCAGGTCGAGCATCGTCGCATCCGCTCCGTCAGAGCTTGGTTCGCACGGACCAGAGCTCCGGAAAGAAGGAGCGGTCCAGCGCGTGCTTGAGATAGGCGACGCCGGCGCTGCCGCCGGTGCCGCGGCGCATGCCGATGATGCGCTCCACGGTCTTCATGTGCCGGAAGCGCCATTGCTGGAACGCGTCCTCAAGGTCCACCAGCTCCTCGGCCAGCTCGTAGAGGTCGAAATGCTCGTCCGAGTGGCGATAAATTTCCTCCCAGACGGCTTCGACGCCCGGATGCGCCACGTAAGGCTGCGTCACGTCCCGCTCCAGGACCTCCGGCGGCACCGGATAGCCGCGCCGTGCCAAGAGGCGTAGCGCCTCGTCATAGAGGCCGGGCGCCCGGTAGGCCTCCTCCAGCCGCGCGGCAATCTCGGGCCGGTGCCGGTGAGGCGCGATCTTCAGGGCGTCCTTCGCGCCGAGCTTGAACTCGACGAGGCGGTACTGCCAGGACTGGAAGCCTGACGAGCGCCCGAGAGCCGGCCGGAAGCGCAGGTAGTCGGACGGAGTCATGGTGGAGAGCACCGTCCAGGCCTGGATCAGCTGCTCCTGAATGCGGTTGATCCGGGCGCAGCACTTGAAGGCGGGCTGCAGCTCGTCCGCGCGGATATGCCCGAGCGCCGTGTCGAGCTCGCGGTTGAAGAGCTTCAGCCACAGCTCCATCACCTGGTGGATGACAATGAAGAGCAGCTCGTCATGCTCGCCCGTAAGGGGAGCCTGCGCCGACAGGAGGGTGTCGAGATGGAGGTAATCGCCATAGCTCATGCCTCCTGAAAAATCGGTGTGGATGCCCTCAGCGATGGGGGAGGCCGTATCACCATCCTTCGCGCCCCGTTCCGCGCCCATGCGGCTCTCCTTGCTGTCCGATTGACCGAAGGCGATCCTAGGAAATCGGCGGTGTGATGTAAAACCGGCTCGCAGGCTTGATCGGGAAGGGCAAGCCATTAGGCTGCGCCGCCTCTGAACGGAAAGCCAGCGCCATGCCGATCTTCCTCTGCTCCGCCTGCGGGACCTCCTACCCGCCCGCCGAGACGCCGCCCTCCGCCTGCCCGATCTGCGACGACGAGCGGCAATATGTTCCGGCCTCCGGCCAGGGCTGGACGACGCGCGAGAAGCTCGCGGCCTCTCATGCGAATGCCTGGAGGCTGCACGAGCCGGAGCTCTACAGCGTCCAGACCGTTCCGGCCTTCGCCATCAACCAGCGCGCCTTCCTGCTGAGGACGCCGGCCGGGAACATCCTGTGGGACTGCATCGCCCATCTCGACGAGGCCACGGTGGCGATTGTCCATGCACTCGGCGGCCTTGCGGCTATCGCGATTTCGCACCCGCATTATTACACCACCCTGCAGGACTGGAGCCACGCCTTCGACGCGCCCGTCTATCTGCATGCGGCCGACCGGGAATGGGTCATGCGCCCATCGGAGGGCATCCGGTTCTGGGAGGGCGATTCGCTCGAAATCCTGCCCGGCGCTACGCTGATCCGGCTCGGCGGGCATTTTCCGGGCGGAACCGTTCTCCATTGGGCGAAGGCCCATGACGGGGCCGGAGTGATCCTGTCCGGCGATATCGTCCAAGTGGCGGCGGATGTGCGCCGCGTCAGCTTCCTGTGGAGCTATCCCAACATGATGCCCCTGCCGGCCCGGGAGGTTCTGCGCATCGGCGCGATGCTGGAACCGCTGCCCTTCGAGCGGATCTACGGGGCCTTCGCCGGAAAGGACGTCAAGGCCGACGCGAAGGCGGTGGTGGACCGCTCCGTGAAGCGATACGTGGAACTTCTCTCCTGAGGCGCGATTGACGGGCCGACGGTTCGCCATGGTATGACCGGGCGTTTCCCGCAGGAGTTCAGCGCGCCCATGGCTTCGTTCTTGTCCGATCTCTTGTCCCGTCTCGTCGGCAAAGGTGCCTCCGCAGCCCGCGAGGAGCCTGCCGCCGAGGCGGTCGAGTACAAGGGCTATCGCATCCGCCCGGCGCCTTATCCGGCCAAGGGGCAATTCCAGACCGCCGGAACCATCGAGAAGGATTTTGCGGAGGGCACGAAGGAGCACCGCTTCGTGCGGGCCGAGACCCATGCGAGCCGCGACGATGCCGCCGCCTTCTCGGTTACGAAAGGCCGGCAGATCATCGACGAGCAGGGCGACCGGATCTTTTCCTGACGGGGCTGCGCGTCTCCGTGCCGTCACGGCGCCACGGGGCGGGGCCGGTCGGGAACGCCGAACGCACATTCCAGCGCATCGCGGTCCCATTTCGCTGTTTCGGCGGCGGCCTCATAGGTCGATTGCAGGAACTCCAGCAAGTCGTGGTCCGGCGAGGGCGATTGGCGGACGGCCTCGTAGGGCAGGATGAACTCTCCGAGCTGGGCGTTGAAGCCGGCGGCGGCCGGCCTTACCGGGCGCTCCCGGAAGCCCGCAGGCTCGGGATAGGCATATGAATAGAACGCGGCCTGCGGATAAGCGTCATTGCCGGGCCAGAAGCCCGCGCTGCTGACCTCATGCGAATAAGCCTCACGGACAACGCTGTCAGGCAATGCCGGTACGCCGCCAGGATGAGGCGGTGCCCTGCGGCCGGAAAACCTCGTGACCGCGAGGTCGAAGCTGCCCCAGAAGAAATGAACCGGGCTGCATTTGCCCAGGAATGCTGTGCGAAAAAGCTTGAATATCCGGTCGGCCTGGAGGAGGGCGCGCCAGAACCGATGCGCGGCCTCCGGATCATAGGACGCATGAACCGTGTCGTCCGCAAACGGAATGGCCGGATCGACCTCGTTCGGGACCGGATGGATCTTCGTGGCGAAGCCGAGCTCCGAAAGGGCTGCGAGATAAGAGTGGTAGAACGCGCTGACGGTTTGGGCCGTCAGGGGCAGGGAGCGGCCTGCGCCCGTGCTGGTGCGGATCTGGAGATTGTGGTCGATGAAATCGAACTCGATCTCCACCGCTTCGCCGTCCACCACGAAATGCGATGTGCTCAGGCCGCGCGCCGTTACATAAAACACCACGTGCCAGGAGTGATTGAGCCATGGGGTTCTGGACAGGCGCGTCTTGCCGACGATCTGGGTCCAGAGCTGCAGCGTGAGGGCCGTGTCGCGCCATTGCGCATAATCCAGGGAGGGCCACAAGGAGCCACGGGATGCTTCGCCGGTCGCCATGCCGCCATCCTTCCCCGTTTTCGATGCGCTGGAATGGACCTAGGGCGTATGTGCGACCAGGGAAGCATAACCCCATCGGCCGCGAGGGCGGTCTAGCGAATTCCCTCGCGCATGGAGCCTGCCGAGCAGGGCCTTTCTCCCAGGCCCGGACCGCAGGCGACGCTGCCTTCCCAGCGATCTGCCCTGACATGCATGCGGTCCCCCTGGACCTGGACGGTTGCCGTCTCGGCCGACCCATAGACGGCGCATCCTCCCACGAGGAGCGCGAGCAGGCCGGCGGCGACCCAACCCAGACGGGCCATGAGGACATCTCCCTGTCAGCGTCCGCCGGACCGTCCCATGGGAATGTGGGCACAATTTGAAGCCTTGCGTACCCTGTCATTCCGGGGCCGCGTAGCGGAGCCCGGAACCCATAAACACAAGTGTCTCAGAACAAGGCATTGTGGAAAACGCTGCGCCTTAACCTGCATCCTCAGCGTTTATGGGTTCCGGGCCCGACCCTTTGGGCCGTCCCGGAATGACGGTGGAGGCGTTTAATAACCGCAGAGGCGCCTCAGGCCTGCGCCAGCATCCACTCGTGCGCCGGATCGTTGTGGAACTTCCAGATGCGCTTCGGGCCGGCCATCACGTTGAGATAGTAGAGCTCGTAGCCGTGCGGTGCGCCGACGGGGTGGTAGCCCCGCGGCACCAGCACCACGTCGCCATCCGCCGCCGCGAGAGTCTCGTCGAGAGAGCGATCATCCGTGTAGACCCGCTGCAGGGCAAAGCCGGTCGGCGGGTTCAGGCGGTGGTAATAGGTCTCTTCGAGCAGGGACTCGTTCGGGAGTGCGTCCCGGTCGTGCTTGTGGGGCGGGTAGCTCGACCAGTGGCCGGGGGCGTAATGACCTCGACCACCAGAAGGCTCTCGGCCGGCTCGGTCTCGGGCAGGATGTTGCGCACGTGCCGGGTGTTGGTGCCCTTGCCGCGGGTTTCCTGTCCCACCTGGTCGGGGCGGATGACGCGCGCCGGCAGCTTGCCTTCCCCCGGCGCGGTACAGACGGCGAACTCGCAATCGCCCTCCGCCGTCAGCGACCATTCGGAGCGCGCAGGCGCATAGAGCGACCACGGATCCGGCTCGAACGGGGACGAGCGCCCGCCGATGACGCCGAAATCCTGGCCCCCAGCCGAGACGCGGGCGCGGCCGGACAGCATGACGATGCACGCCTCCCGGTCGCCGGTCTCCTGCCGCAGGCTTTGTCCGGCCTTCAGGCGGAAGACCTCGAAGCCCACATAGGTCCAGCCGGCGGATTCCGGCGTGACGGCGTGGATCCGCCCGTTCGAATCGGGGCGGGACGGTTTGACCAGGAGGTTCGGCATCTGTCTTTCTCCTAACGGAGCCCGGCTTCCTTCAGGAAGCGGGTGAGGTTGGCATAGCCCATCTTGGCATAGGTGAGCGGGTGGGCCTTCTTGGGATCCTGCTCCGCCTCGATCACCACCCAGCCGCTATAGCCCGGAAGTTCCTTAAACACAGACACGAAATCCACCATGCCGTCGCCCGGAACCGTGTAGACGCCCTCGATCACCGAATCGAGGAAGCTCCAGTTCTTGGCCCTGGACGTCTCCATGACGGCCTTGCGCACGTCCTTGGTGTGCACGTGGCTGATGCGGGAACGATAACGGCGGGCGAGTGCCGCCGGATCCGCGCCGCCCCAGGTGGCATGGCCCGTGTCGAGGAGGAGATGGGCGGCTTCGCCGGTCGCGTTCATGAAGGCGTCGATATCGGCCTCCGATTCCACGATGGTGCCCATATGGTGATGATAGACGAGTCGCACGCCCTCCTGCAGGGTCCGTTCGGCGACCTGGGTCACGCGGCGGCCGAACTCGGCCCAGTCGCCCGCCTTCATGACCGGGCGCTGCGAGAGCGGCTTCGAGCGGTCGCCGTGGATCGCGTTCGAGGTCTCGGCGAAAACGAGGACGTTCGAGCCCATGGCCTTCAGGAGGTCGAGATGGGGGCGTAGCGCCTTCATCTCGGCATCCGCATCGCGGGTGAGGAGCTCGGCCGAATACCAGCCCGACACGCAGGCGAGGCCGAAGGGAGCCAGCGCCTTCTTCAGAGCCTCCGGCTGGCGCGGGAACTTGTTGCCGAGTTCCATGCCCTCGAAGCCGGCCTCCTTCGCCTCCGCGAGGCAGACCTCGAGGGGCGTCTCGCCGCCGAGTTCCTGCATGTCGTCGTTCGACCAGCCAATGGGATTTGCCCCGATCCGGATCGTCATCGTCGTTCTCTCTCGTTGTCGTGATCAGTCGCCCACCCGCTGTGCGGCGAGGGCATTCTCGTAAGACTTGCGGGCGTCGTTCACCTGCGGGCGCGCCGAGACTTCCGGCACCGCCACATCCCACCAATGGCCGCCCGCATCGGTCGAAGTAAGCGGGTCGGTGTCGATGACGATCACCGTGCTGCGCTCTGCCTTGCGCGCCTCCTTGAGGGCACTTTCCAGTTCACCGATCCCCTTCACCTTGACGGCCAGCGCGCCGAGGCTTGCCGCATGGGCCGCAAAGTCGACATCCGGCAGGGTCACATGGCGGGTGTGTTGCAGGAGATTGTTGAAGCTCTCGCCGCCGGTCGCCCGCTGCAGGCGGTTGATGCAGCCATAGCCCCGGTTGTCGAGGAGGACGACCGTCAGCTTGAGCCCCAGCATCACCGAGGTGGCGAGCTCGGAATTCATCATGAGGTACGAGCCGTCGCCGACCATCACGGTCACGTCCCGGCTCGGGTCGGCCATCTTCACGCCGATGCCGCCCGCGATCTCGTAACCCATGCAGGAATAGCCGTATTCCATATGGTAACCGCCGGCCTGCGCGGCCTTCCAGTGCTTATGGAGCTCGCCCGGCAGGCCGCCCGCGGCACACACCACCACGTCGGAGGCCTGAGCATTGCGCTGGACGGCGCCGATCACCTGCGCGTCGGAGGGCAGTTCGGCGTTGGTCGGATCCGTGAAACGCGCCGTCTGCTCGAACCAGCGCGCCTTCTCGTCCCGGGCCTTTGCGGTCCAGGCCTCCGGCGCCTTCCAGGCTCCGAGGGCGGCACTCAGCTCGTCGAGACCGGCCTTGGCGTCCGCCACTAGGGAGGCGGCATTGTGCTTCGTGGCATCGAAGGGTTGGACGTTGAGCGACACGATGCGCCGGTCCGGGTTCTTGAACAGGGCCCAGGAGCCGGTGGTGAAGTCCTGCAGGCGGGTGCCGACCGCGAGGATCACGTCCGCGTCCTCGGCCAGCGCATTGGCGGCGCCGGTTCCGGTCACGCCGATGGCGCCGAGATTGGCGGCATCGTCATGGGCGAGGCTCGACTTGCCGGCCTGGGTCTCGCCGGTCGGGAGCCCATGCTTCTTTGCGAAATCGGAAAGCGCTCCCTCGGCGCCCGAATAGAGCACGCCGCCGCCCGCCACGATGAAGGGCTTCTTCGCGCCGCGCAGGATCCTGGTGGCCTCGGTGAGCTCCGCCTGGTCCGGGCGGATCCGGCGCGGCGTCCAGACCTTCTCGGCGAAGAAGGATTCCGGATAATCGTAGGCCTCTGTCTGCGTGTCCTGGCAGAGGGCGAGCGTCACGGGTCCGCAATCGGCCGGATCGGTCAGGACTGCCATGGCACGTCGGAGCGCCGGGATGATCTGCTCGGGCCGCGCGATGCGGTCGAAATAGCGGGAGACGGGCCGGAAGCAGTCGTTGGCCGAGACGGTGCCGTCCGAGAAATCCTCGATCTGCTGCAGCACCGGATCGGGACGGCGGTTGGCGAAGACGTCGCCGGGCAGGAGCAGGACCGGCAGGCGGTTCACATGAGCCACCGCGGCGGCCGTCACCATGTTGGTGGCGCCGGGTCCGATGGAGGTGGTGCAGACCATCATGCGACGGCGGCGGGAGGCCTTGGCGAAGGCGATGGCCGCATGGGCCATGCCCTGTTCGTTATGGGCGCGATAGGTCGGCAGCTGGTCACGCACGCCATAGAGGGCCTCCCCCAGTCCCGCCACGTTGCCGTGGCCGAAGATCGCCCAGACGCCGGCGAAGAGGGGAAGAACCTCGCCGTCGATATCGGCCTTCTGCGCCGCCAGGAAACGGGCGATGGCCTGGGCCATGGTGAGGCGGATCGTGCTCATGCGGGCTCCTGTTCGGGTCGAGGCGAAGGAAAGGATCTTCAGTCCAGAGGATATCGGGCCGGGCGGTCAAGGCCCGACCCCGAATTCGGGCCGTCAGGCGGCCTTTGCACGCGCTGAAACGCGCTGCCAGGCATCGACCAGACGCTGGAAGCGCCCGGACATGTCCGCGATGGCGGCCTCGTCGGCGATCTCGCCCGCCAGCCAGCGGCGGGCGGCGTCGTTGAAGATGGTGCGCCCCACCGCGAAGCCCTTTACCCATGGCTCCTTCGCGGCGGCCGCGAAGGCGGCCTCGAGCTCCTCCTCGGGTGCTTCCAGCCCGAGCAGAACGATGCCGCGGCAATAGGGATCGTTGCGAGTGATGACCTCGCCGATTCCCTGCCAGGCCGATGCATCCGTCTGGGGTTCGAGCTTCCACCAGTCCGGCTTGATGCCGAGATCGTAGAGGCGCTGGAGCACCGTCGGGATGGTGTTCGCCCGCAGAGGTCCGTTCTTCCCGGCGATGATCTCCACCAGGAGCTCGCGGCCGATCCGCCGGGCGGCATCGTGCAGGCGGAGCAGCTCGCGCTCCTGGCGCGCCTTCAGCTCCGGCGGGTCGTCCGGGTGGTAGAAGCACAGGCACTTGATGGTGTGGCCGACCGGCCATTCGACGAGCTGCGCGCCGAGGCTGCCGCCATTCTCGAAATCGAGGGGGCGCGAACCGGGGCGCTCCACCGGCCGGCCGATCCAGAAGGGATGATCGGCGGCGCGGAACAGGGCCTCACGGCCATAGGTGCCGTCGAGCAGCATGCCGAATCCCGGCCGCCCGTCCGCGACCCGCGCGGCGGCCTGCACGGCCAGCACCTTGAAGGCGCTGATCTTCTCGACTGGGGCCCCCACCTCCTTGGCCATGACCTCGAGCTGCATGCGGTGGTCGATGGCGAACGCCATGAGGCTGTCGGGGCCGGGACGGCGCGTCGTCGCCCAGTGGATGTGGTTGAGCGATTCGTCGAAGCGCAGCGCCTTGTGGCGGCTGCCCGTCTTCAGGAAGTGCTGCAGTTCGGGGAAGCTCGGGATCTCGGGCGAGCAGAGCAGGCGCGAGACCGCGAAGGCGCCGCTCGCATTGGCATAGGCGCAACAGGTCTCGATGGGCTCGTCCTTCAGCCAGCCGCGCAGGAAGCCCGACAGGAACGCATCGCCGGCACCCAGCACGTTGTAGACCTCGACCGGGAAGCCCGGCCCCTTCACGCCCTCGTCCAGGGAGCCCGGGATCGCGCCCGGAAACACGACGCAGCCCATCGGTCCGCGCTTGCACACGATGGTGGCCGTCGAGATGGCGCGGATGGCGCGGATGGCTTCCAGCGTATCTTCCGAGCCGCCCGCGATGTGAAGCTCCTCCTCGGTGCCGACGATCAGATCGCAATCGGCGAGAATGGGCTTCAGGTGCTCGGTCACGGCGTCGGAGCGCACATAGCGGGATTCGCCCGCCCCGTGGCCGAGGAGGCCCCAGAGATTCGGGCGGTAATCCACGTCGAACACCACCTTGCGCCCGTTCGCCTTGGCGATGCGGATCGCCTTCTTCTGGGCGGCTGCGGTGTTGTCGCGGGAGAAATGCGTGCCCGTGACGACGATGGCGGCCGCGGAGGCGATGAAATCCTCCGCGATGTCGTCCTCGGTCAGGGCCATGTCGGCGCAGTTGTCCCGGTAGAAGATGAGCGGGAAAGAGTCCTCGTCGCGCACGCCCAGGATCACCAGGGCAGTCAGCCGCTCCTTGTCGATGACGATCCCGTCCGTGGCGACGCCCTCGCGCTCCATCTGCTCGCGGATGAAGCGGCCCATGGCCTCGTCGCCAACGCGCGTAACAAGGCCCGATTTCAGGCCGAGCCGCGCCGTGCCGATGGCGATGTTGGCCGGGCAGCCGCCGACCGCCTTGGAGAAGGAGGCCATGTCCTCCAGCCGACCGCCGACCTGTTGGCCGTAGAGATCGACCGAAGAGCGGCCAATGGTGACGACATCCAGAAGCGGCTTCATGATATGTCTCCCGAACCGGCCCGCGGGCCGGGAAGGTCTCTGGCGGACCCTTGCGGCAATGGAATGTTTATTCTATTAGCAGCTTGGTCTGGAACATCAATTCCAAACTTGCTTTAAGCTGGCAAAACATCTCGGGGTCATCATGATCAGGATCGCCGTTCTGGGCGCAGGCCGCATCGGCCGCATTCACGGCCGCAACGCCGCCAACCATCCGGACGCCCGCCTCGTGGCGGTCGCGGATCCCCACGGGCCCTCCGCGCAGGAGCTCGCGGCCGCGACGGGGGCGGAGGTCTCGTCCCTCGAGTCGATCGTCGAGCGCACGGACGTGGATGCCATCCTCATCTGCACGCCGACGACCACCCATGCGGACCTGATCGAGCGCGGCGCGCGCGCCGGCAAGGCGGTGTTCTGCGAGAAGCCGGTGGATCTTTCGAGCGCCCGGATCGAGAGCTGCCTCGCCACGGTCGAGAAGGCCGGCACGCCCCTGATGATCGGCTTCAACCGCCGCTTCGATCCGAACTTCGCCAGCCTGCGCCGCCGTCTCGCCGATGGTGAGGTGGGCGAGGTCGAGCTTGTGACGATCCTGTCCCGCGATCCCGGCCCGCCGCCGGTCAGCTACATCGCGACCTCCGGCGGCCTGTTCCGGGACATGATGATTCACGATCTCGACATGGCCCGCTTCCTCCTGCTCGGCGACGAGCCTGTGGAGGTCCATGCGGTCGGTTCCTCCCTGGTGGATCCGGCCATCGGGCAGGCGGGCGACGTGGATACCGCGGCGGTGCTCCTGAAGACCGCCAAGGGCCGCATCGTGCAGATCTCCAATTCCCGCCGCGCCACCTACGGCTACGACCAGCGCGTCGAGGTGCATGGCTCGAAGGGCATGATCCGCGCTGGCAACGTCCACCGCACGACCGTGGAGGTGGCGACCGCCTCCGGCATCGCGGCTGATCCGGTGCAGGACTTCTTCCTGGAGCGCTATGCGGAAGCCTATCGGGACGAGCTCGGCGCCTTCCTGACCGCCGTGAAGAAGGGCACCGCCTGCGACCCGACGGGACATGACGGCCTCAAGGCGCAGCGCCTCGCGGACGCGGCCACGGAATCGGCGAAGTCCGGTCAGCCGGTGCGGCTCTGAGCAGTGCGGCTCCAGGCCGCTTGAAAGATGAGATGTTTCAGGCCGGGCACGTCCCGGCCTTTTCCATTATAGACCGTCTTCAGCTCTGTGCCCGCTTCTCGGCGACCGCGACCACGAGCGCCATGGCGAGCGCGAAGGAGGCCGAGAGGGATCGGAAGGCGCCGAAATCCGCCTCCGCCACTTCGAGCCATACATCCGCACTGCCCACCAGGGGCGAGAAGGCCGAATCCGTAATGGCGACGACCGGAATGCCGCGCCGTGCCGCTGCTGCCGCCAGATCGACGGTCACCGGCGCATAGGGCGTGAAGCTGATGGCGAGCACCGCGTCCCGCTCGCCCGCCGCGGCCATCTGCTCCGGGCCGAGCTGGGCGATGTGGTCGATCAGGATGGAGCGGATCCGCAGCTTCCCGAACGCATAGGCGCAATAGGCCGAAACCGGGAAGACCCGCCGCGCGCCCAGAAGATAGATCGTGTCCGCCTCCGCCAGGGTCGCGACGGCGCGGGAGAAGTCCTGCGCGCCCACGGAGCGGCGCATGCGGTCCAGGGAAACGGCCGCCGCCTCCGTGAAGCCGTCGAGGAGCGCGGTCGTCTGGACATGGGGGCCGCTGGAAGCGCGCAGGCCCTGAAGGCGCTCCCGGTAATCGGGAAAGCGTTCCCTCAGGCGGTCGCGGAAGATCTGCTGCAGGTGGGAGAACCCGTCATAGCCGAGGCTCTTGGCGAAACGGATCAGGGTCGAGGGCTGCACGCCCGCATGTTCGGCGATGCCCGCCACCGTGCCGAAGGCCATCTCCTCCGGATGCTCCAGCGCGAAGGCCGCCAGCTGCTTCAGGCGCTTCGGCAGGGTCTCGCGGCGTCTGAGCAGGAGGAGCTTGAGGCTCTCGTAATCCTCCGGAGCGGCATCGGGCGCCGTCTGCGCTGGGGCCTCCATGCTTTTTCCGCTCCTCCTTCGCCCTATCTCTGTCGGCAGGAGGAGACCTTGACACCGATCCGCCTGAAATGGAATAAAAATTCCACAAGAAAAAACAAAAGGTTCGATCGTTCCGCCAGGGCGATCCGACTGGCAGAGGAAACGCCGCGCTTGCCAAGGATTCGCCCCGTCGAATCGTTTGGTCGCCTTCTGCGGAACTCCATGGCGCGGCGCCTAAGCCGTCACACTCACCGTCCGGCCGGGTCTCCGGCCGTGGCGGGAAACGAGTCCTTATGGGAGGAAAGTCCATGAAATCGTTCATTGCCGGTCTTGCTGCCGCTACAGCCATGACCTTCGCGGCCGCCGCTCCAGCCGCGGCGCAGCAGGATACCCGCATCATCGTGGTCAGCCACGGACAGGCCAACGACCCGTTCTGGTCCGTGGTGAAGAACGGCGTCAGCGCCGCCGGGCAGGACATGAAGGTCCAGGTGGATTACCGGGCGCCCGAGACCTTCGACATGGTCGCCATGGGCCAGCTCATCGACGCGGCCGTCAACCAGAAGCCGGCGGGCCTCGTCGTCTCGATCCCGGATGCCTCGGCCCTCGGCCCATCGATCCAGAAGGCCGTCGCGGCCGGGATCCCGGTGATCTCCATGAATTCCGGTTCCGATGTGTCGAAGAAGCTCGGTGCTCTGCTCCATGTGGGGCAGGACGAAGCCGATGCCGGCCGCATCGCCGGCGCGAAGCTGAAGGAGATGGGCGGCAAGGTCGGCCTGTGCGTCAATCACGAGGTCGGCAACGTCTCCCTCGATCTGCGCTGCAAGGGCTTCGGCGAGGGCTTCGGCGGCAAGGTGACCGTGCTGCCGGTCACCAACGACCCGGCCGACGTCCGCGCCAAGGTGAAGGCGGCACTGGCATCGGACGCCTCCATCGACACGATCGTGGCGCTCAATGCCTC
This sequence comes from Microvirga sp. 17 mud 1-3, assembly GCF_003151255.1. NCBI lineage: Bacteria > Pseudomonadati > Pseudomonadota > Alphaproteobacteria > Hyphomicrobiales > Methylobacteriaceae > Microvirga > Microvirga sp. 17 mud 1-3. The sequence continues at coordinate 4,036,878 of NZ_CP029481.1, read as the reverse complement.
CCTGTCCGGCGAGCCGTCCGTCGCGGCCGCAAAGGAGGCCGGCAAGACAGGCTCCGTGAAGGTTGCGACCTTCGATCTCTCGGCGAACTTCCTGAAGGCCGTGGCGGCCGGCGAGGCGGCCTTCGCCATCGACCAGCAGCAATATCTGCAGGGCTACCTGCCGGTGGTCTTCCTGGCCCTCAATGCGAAGTATGGCCTGGTCCCCGGCGGCAACGTCCCGTCCGGTCCGAACCTTGTCACCAAGGACAAGGCCGCCCAGGCGGTCGAACTCTCGGCCAAGGGCATCCGCTGAGCCTCTTTCCCGGGCCCGCGGCTATGGTCGCGGGCCTTTTCGTTTCCGGTTCCTGTCCAGAAGGGAGGGTCCCATGACGGACGTCAGCCATCCGACCGCGCCGATCGCTCCGGTTCCTCCTGGTCCCGCCTCACGGCCGGCACAGGACGAGCGCCTGAAGGACGTGTCCCTCCTCACCAGGATCATGCGCCGGCCCGAGCTCGGGGCCCTGGCCGGCCTGGTCCTCGTCACCATCTTTTTTCTCTCGACCGCCGATGCGTCCATGTTCACGCTGGCGGGCCTGATGAACATCCTCTCGCCCGCGTCCCAGCTCGGAATCCTGGCCATCGCGGCGGCGCTCCTGATGATTGGCGGCGAGTTCGACCTGTCCATCGGTTCGATGGTGGCCTTTGCGGGCCTGATCTTCGGCTCGTTCCTCACCCTCACCGGGTGGCCGCTGCTCCTCGCCATCGCGGCCACCTTCGTGGTCGCGGCTCTTCTCGGCGGGCTCAACGGGCAGATCGTCATCCGCACGAAGCTGCCGTCCTTCATCGTCACGCTGGCGTTCCTGTTCATCCTGCGCGGCCTGTCCCTCGTCGGCCTGAAATGGGCGACCGGAGGATCCACCCAGATGCGCGGCATCGGCGACAGGGCGGGCGAGGGCTTCGTGCGTGAGATCTTCTCCGGTAATGCCCTCGAGGGCCTTTTCGCCTGGCTCGCGGCCCACGACGTCATCGGCAAATTCCCCAATGGCACGCCCACCGTCACGGGCGTCCCGGTGTCGATCATATGGTTCGTCCTCTTTGCGGCCGTCGCCACCTGGATCCTGCTCAGGACACGAGCCGGCAACTGGATCTTCGCGGCGGGCGGGGATCCGAACGCGGCGCGCAATTCGGGCGTTCCCGTCGACCGGGTGAAGACGGTGCTCTTCATGCTCACGGCCTGCGCGGCCGCGCTCGTGGCCATTCTTACGGTGCTCGATGCCGGCTCCACCGATTCCCGGCGCGGCTTCCAGAAGGAGTTCGAGGCCATCATCGCGGCCGTCATCGGCGGCTGTCTGCTCACCGGCGGCTATGGCTCGGCCATCGGCGCCTTCTTCGGCGCCATCATCTTCGGCATGGTGTCCATCGGGCTCACCTACACGCGCTTCGACTCGGACTGGTTCCAGGTCTTCCTCGGCGCCATGCTGCTGCTCGCGGTCCTGTTCAACAACTTCATCCGCCGGAAAGTAACGGGAGAGCGCTGACATGACCGACACGGCTCCTCTCATCGATATCCGCAACCTGGTAAAGCATTTCGGCTCCGTGATCGCGCTCTCGGGCGTGTCGCTCACGGTCAATCGGGGCGAGGTCATGTGCCTGCTCGGCGACAATGGCGCCGGCAAGTCGACCCTCATCAAGACCCTCGCGGGCGTGCACAGGCCGACGAGCGGCGAGTTCCTCGTGGAGGGCCGCCACGTCTCCTTCACGAGCCCGCGAGACGCGCTCGATGCCGGGATCGCGACTGTCTACCAGGATCTCGCCATGATCCCGCTCATGTCGGTGACGCGCAACTTCTTCATGGGGCGCGAGCCCACCCGCGGCATCTGGCCCTTCCGCCATATCGATTTCGACCGTTGCAACGAGGTGACCCGCGAGGAAATGCACCGGATCGGCATCGACGTACGCGACCCCAACCAGGCAGTCGGCACGCTGTCGGGCGGCGAGCGCCAATGCGTCGCTATCGCCCGCGCGGTCTATTTCGGCGCCAAGGTGCTGATCCTCGACGAGCCGACCTCGGCGCTCGGCGTCGCGCAGACATCGATGGTGCTGAAATACATCCACCAGGTGCGCCAGAAGGGCCTGGGGGTCATCTTCATCACCCACAACGTGCGCCACGCCTATGCGGTGGGCGATCGCTTCACAGTGCTCAACCGCGGCAAGACGCTCGGCACCTACAATAAATCCGACATCCAGATCGACGAGCTGCAGAACCTCATGGCCGGCGGCAAGGAGTTGCAGGCCGTGTCGGAGGAACTGGGCGGCATGGTGTGACATGACAGCACTCAAGATCGGCCTCATCGGCACCGGCTACATGGGCAAGTGCCATGCACTGGCCTGGAATTCGGTCGCGCCGGTCTTCGGCGATGTGGAGCGGCCGCACCTCGCGGTGCTGGCGGAGGCCTCAAAGGAGCTTGCCGAGAAAAAGGCCCGGGAGCTCGGCTTCGCGCGGGCGACGGGCGACTGGCGCTCCCTGGTGGAGGATCCCGCCGTCGACGTGGTGTCGATCACGACGCCCAACGCCTTTCATCCCGAGATGGCAATCGCAGCGCTGGAAGCCGGCAAGCATGTCTGGTGCGAGAAGCCCATGGCCGTGAGGCTGGACGATGCAGAGCGGATGCGGGAGGCCGCCCGGGTTTCGACGCGCGTGGCGGTGCTGGGCTACAACTATATCCAGAACCCAGTCATTCGCCTGATCCGCCGCATCCTCGACGAGGGGCAGATCGGTGAGGTCAACCATGTGCGCCTCGAGATGGACGAGGACTTCATGGCGAACCCGGAGGATCTCTTCTACTGGAAGAGCGAAGCCTCTTCGGGCCATGGGGCGCTCGACGATTTCGGTGTCCATCCCTTGAGCATCCTGCGCGTCCTGCTCGGCGGCGTGCGGCGCGTGTGCGGCCACATGACGAAGCCTTACGCGGACCGGCCCTTGCAGGGTGGCGGCCGCCGCGCCGTGGAAACATACGACATCGCGACCGTGCTCATGGAGCTGGAGAACGGCGCCTCGGGCCTGATCGCCCTCAACCGCTCCGCCTGGGGGCGCAAGGGCCGCATCTTCCTGCAGATCTTCGGCGCGAGAGGCAGCGTCGTCTACGACCAGGAGCGCATGAACGAGGTGCAGCTCTATACGGCCGACGGCACGAAAGAGACGCAAGGCTTCCGCACCATTCTCACGGGTCCCCAGCATCCGCCCTATGACAAGTTCATTCCCGCACCCGGCCACGGCCTCGGCTTCAACGATCTCAAGATCATCGAATGCCGCGAACTCATCCGGCGCATCGCGGGCGAGGAGGCCTACATCCTCGATTTCGAGGACGGCATCCGCATCGAGCGGACGGTCGACGCCATCGCCCGCAGCGCCCATGAGGACCGCTGGATCGATGTCGGTGCGGACGAGCGACGCGCAGCGGCTTGAGCGCGACCTCTCCCCGCGCCTCTCCCTCTCCCGCACGGGAGAGGTGAAGTGGTGGCTCCCCGTCATTCCGGGACGGCCTTTGGCCGGGCCCGGAACCCATAACCGCTGACGATGCAGGAGAAAGCGCAGCGTTTGCCGTTGCTCTTCATTCTGAATCGCCGGTGTTTATGGGTTCCGGACTTGCCTGACGGCAATCCGGAATGACAGATACCCCCTGCAGGCTCAGTCCGCGTGTTCCTTCAGCACCTCGAGGAATGCATCCCCGTAGCGGTCGAGCTTGGCCTGGCCGACGCCGTGGATCTCGCCGAAGGCCCGTAGGGTCGTGGGCTTCCGGGCGGCCATGTCGATGAGGCTTCGGTCGGAGAAGATCACGTAGGCGGGCACGCCCTCTTCCTTGGCAAGGCGCGTGCGCAGGGCCTTCAGGGCCATCAGCAGCGGATCGTCTCCGGGCACGGCCGCATGGGCCTCGATGGCGGCCCGACGGCGGCGGCGGTCGCGGGGCTTCATCAGCACGTCGGAGCGAAGCTCGATCCGCTCCTGCCCCTTGAGCACCGCGACACCGCTATCGGTGATCGTCCAGCGTCCGTATTCGGTAAGCTCCAGGCTCACGAGGCCGGCGGCATAGATCTGCCGCAGGAGCGAGCGCCATTCGGTCTTCGAGCGGTCGGCCCCGACCCCGAATGTCTTGAGCTGCCCGTGGCCGAAGCGGCGGACCGCATCGGTCTCCTCGCCGACCACGATGCTGATGAGGTGCTCGGTGCCGAAGCGCTCGCCCGTGCGCACGATGGCCGAGAGGAGCTTCTGCGCCTCCACGGTGCCGTCGAAGGACATGACGCCGTCGATGCACAGATCGCAGTTGCCGCAGGGCTCCGTGGTCTCGCCGAAATAGGCGAGGAGCGTCTGGCGGCGGCAGCGCGGCGCCTCGCACAGGGCGACCAATGCGTTGAGCCGCTGACGCTCGACCCGCTTCTGCTCGTCGGAGGATTCGCTCTCCTCGATCTGCAGCCGGCGCAGGCGCATGTCGTCGAGGCCGTAAAGGGTCAGCGTATCGGCGGCGGCGCCGTCGCGACCCGCGCGGCCGATTTCCTGGTAATAGGCTTCGATGGATTTCGGCAGGGCCGCATGGGCGACGAAGCGCACGTCCGGCTTGTCGATGCCCATGCCGAACGCGACGGTCGCCACCATGACGATCCCGTCCTCCTGGAGGAAGATGTCCTGGTTCTTGGCGCGGTCGTCCTGTGCCATACCGGCATGGTAGGGCAGGGCCCGGTAGCCCGCCTGGGACAGGGAATCGGCGATCTTCTCGGTGGCGTTGCGCGACGAGCAATAGACGATCCCGCTCTCGTGGCGGTGCTTGTCGAGGAACGTGAAGAGCTGACGCCGCGTGTTCTCCTTGGCCTGCATGGCGAGCCGGAGGTTCGGCCTGTCGAAGCCGTGGATGAAGAGGCGTGGCTCCGTCTCGAACAGGCGGTCCATGATGTCGCCGCGCGTCGCCACGTCGGCCGTGGCCGTGAGCGCGATAGTCTGCACACCGCCCAGCCGCCGCCGCACCTCGCCGAGCATGGCGTATTCGGGCCGGAAATCGTGGCCCCATTGCGAGACGCAATGGGCCTCGTCGATGGCCAGAAGGTCGACGCCTGCCCGGGCGAGCCATTCCGGAGCGCCCGTATTCGCCAGGCGCTCCGGCGAGGCGTAGAGCAGGCGCATGCGCCCGTCGCGGATCGCCTCGCTCACGCGGCGGTTCTCCTCCGCGTCGTTGGCCGAGTTCAGGCTTCCGGCCTCGATGCCGAAATGGCGCAGGGCCGCAACCTGATCGCGCATGAGGGCGATGAGGGGCGAGACGACCAGGGTCAGGCCCTGCCGGGCGAGCGTCGGCAACTGGTAGCACAGGGACTTGCCGGCGCCCGTGGGCATCACGGCCAGGATGTCCTCGCCCGCCAGGACCGCGCGCACGATCTCCTCCTGCCCTTCGCGGAAGGTCGGGAAGCCGAAGACGTCGTGGAGAATCTGTTGCGGGTCGATCACGGATGCCGTGTGGCCGATGGACCGGGCGGGGTCAATGCGGCATCGGGAATCCGCAGGTATCGCAAGGCGCCCCGGGCCGCCGCGATCCCGGTCGCGAAGCTGGCCTGGAGCAGGTAGCCGCCGGTCGGCGCCTCCCAGTCCAGCATCTCGCCCGCTGCGAAGGTCCCGGGCCGGCGCCGCAGCATGAGGGTCTCGTCAAGTTCCGCGAAGGGGAGCCCGCCCGCCGTCGAGATGGCCCGCTCCAGGGGCTGGAGGCCCGTCAGGGTCAGGGGCGCGGCCTTGATGAGCTCTGCCAGGGCCGAGGCATCCGCCGGCAGCTCCGTCTGCCCCTCCCGCAGCAGCGCGACGGCCAGGGGCGGCAGGCCAGCCGCCTTGCGCAGGAAGGTGGAGAGGGACTGCCCGCGCCGGGGCTGGGACAGCCGCTTTGCCAGGGCCTCGACGGGCAGGTCGGGGCGCAGGTCGATCCGTAAGGTAGCGTGGCCGTCACGCAGGATCGCGTCGCGCAACGGGGCGGACAGGGCATAGATGGCGCCGCCCTCGATCCCGGCGGCCGTGACGATGGCCTCGCCCCGGACGCGCCGGCCCTCGAACGCGAGGGCGATCCGCTTCAATGGCTCCCCCTCGAACCGACTGCGGATCGCTTCCGACCATTCCACCGTGAAGCCCATATTGGCGGGCCGGAGGGGAGCCGTTGCGACCCCTTGCGCCTCGAGAAGCGGAGCCCATGCCCCATCGGAGCCGAGGCGCGGCCAGCTCGCGCCGCCGAGCGCCAGGATGGCGGCATCCGCCTCCACGGTGGTGCGCCCGCCGTCCGGCGTCGAAAAGACAAGCCGACCCTCCGGGTCCCAGCCCTCCCAGCGATGGCGCAGGGCAAAGCGCACCCCGAGGCCGTCGAGCCGCCTGAGCCAGGCCCGCAGGAGCGGGGAGGCCTTAAATGCCTTGGGAAAGACCCGTCCGCTCGATCCCACGAAAGTCTCCTGCCCCAGGCCGCGGCTCCAGGCCCGCAGGTCGTCGGGCGTGAAGGCTTCGATCAGGGGGCGCAGGGCGGGCGCGGCCTCCGCATAGCGGGCGATGAAGGACGAAAAATCCTCGCTATGGGTGAGGTTCAGCCCGCCGCGCCCGGCCATGAGGAGCTTACGCCCGAGGGAGGGCATCCGGTCGTAGACCGTCACGGCGACGCCTGCGCGGCCCAGGATTTCGGCGGCCATGAGGCCGGCCGGGCCGCCGCCGATGACGGCGACATGGGGGGATGAGGCGGGAGGGGACATGCGATGAGCTGACGCGGACGGCATTCTGGACCCTCGGGCGGCGACGTGGCATGCAGCGCGAGCGTCCGGTCGTGTTCACATGACCGGCGGAATGGTATTTTGCAAGAGGAGCGGCGACGAACGCCGCCGAAGAGACTTCAAGGGGATTTCCGATGCGGGCTTTCGTCCTTTGCCTTCTGGGCGCCCTGGCGCTGGCCGGATGCGCCACCGAGCCTCTGCGGACGAGCGATGTTCTCTCGAGCTCCACAAAGGATGCCGCTGCGGCCGCATCCCTCATCTCGGCCTACCGGGTCTCCAAGGGCCTGAGCCCGGTCGCGGTGGATCCGCGCCTCAACGAGGCGGCGGAATACCAGGCCCGGGCCGTGGCCTCCGCCGGAAGCCTGAGCCATGGAAACTTCGCCAGCCGCATGGACCGGTTCGGCGTCCGCGGGTACTCGGCCGAGAACCTCTCGGCCGGATCGTCCTCGGTCGAGGGGGCGATCAAGCGCTGGCAGGCCTCCGCGGGCCACAACGTGAATCTCCTGATGCCCCAGGCCCGGTATATCGGGCTCGCCCGGGCCGATTCGAACAGCCGCTACGGACGCTACTGGGCGCTCGTCCTCAGCCAATAAGAGGCGGCACAAAGGACGGCATTGCGCGTTGAGGTCTCGGTCCTTAACCTGCGCATTTCATGACATATCCTCAAATCCTAGCCTTCGCCATCGTCGCCGGGATGATGGCCCTCTTCGTCTGGGGGCGCTTCCGCTACGATGTGGTGGCGGCCGCGTCTCTCCTGATTGCGGTGCTGGTCGGCATCGTCCCGGCCGACAAGGCGTTTACGGGGTTCAGCGACGACATCGTGATCATCGTCGCGAGCGCGCTTCTGGTGAGTGCGGCCGTCGCGAAATCGGGTGTGCTTGAGGCGGGGCTGAACCGCATCGCGCCCTATCTGCGCACGACCCAGATCCAGATCGTCGCCCTCGTGGCCATCGTGACGCTCCTGTCTTCCTTCGTGAAGAATATCGGCGCCCTGGCGATGATGATTCCCGTGGCGTTCCAGATCGCGCGGCGCACCGGCACGCCTCCCTCGAGCTTCCTCATGCCCATGGCGTTCGGGTCCCTGCTCGGGGGTATCGTGACGCTGGTCGGCACCTCGCCCAACATCATCGTGTCACGGGTCAGGGAGGAGCTTCTCGGCGAGCCCTTCCGGATGTTCGACTTCACGCCGGTCGGCGCCGGCATCGCGCTGGCGGGCGTGATCTTCCTCGCGTTCGGCTACAGGCTTCTGCCGAAAGGCCGCAAGGGTGCGGCCTCCCTGGACGAGGCGCTCAACATCAAGGACTACGTCACGGAGGCCCGCGTTCCCGCCGATTCCGAACTCGTCGGGCTCACGGTGGCGGACCTGCGCCGGATGGCCAATGGCGAAGTGAAGGTCGCGGCCATCATCCGCAACGAGACCCGCAGCTCGAGCCCGCTGCCGGACGCCACGATCCGCGAGAACGACGTCCTTATCCTGGAGGGCGAATCGGACGCGCTGGAGAGCGCGGTCGCCCGGGCCGGCCTGAAACTCAGCCGCGAGCACCGCCGCCCCGAAACGGATGAAGATTCCGACGAGATCGGCGTCATCGAGGCCATCGTCGGGCCGAACTCGGTTCTGATCGATCTCTCGGCGGAGCGCATCGCGCTCTACAGGCGCTTCCAGGTCAACCTCCTGGCCGTGAGCCGCAGCGGCGTCCGGTTCAAGGAGCGGCTGCGCGCCATCATCCTGCGACCGGGCGACGTGCTTGTGCTTCAGGGCAATCTCAAGAAGCTGCCCGATACCCTCAAGGATCTGGGCTGCCTGCCGCTGGCCGAGCGGGAGATCCGCCTGGGGAATGCGCGCCGGAGTCTCCTGCCGCTTGGAATTCTGGCGGGCGCGATGGCCCTCGTTGCCTTCAATATCCTTCCGGTCGCCATCGCGTTCTTTGGCGCCGGCGTCCTGCTGGTCCTGTTCGGCTCTATCACCCTGCGGGAGGCCTATGAGACCATCGAATGGCCCATCATCGTCATGCTCGGGGCGCTGATACCCGTCAGCGAGGCCATCCGCACGACCGGAGGGACGGACCTGATCGCCACGTGGCTTTCCGCGGCCGCCCACATGCTGCCGCCGACCGGCGCGCTCGTGCTCATCATGGTCGCGGCCATGGCCGTGACGCCCTTCCTGAACAACGCCGCGACCGTGCTCGTCATGGCGCCCATCGCGGCGAGCTTCGCGAATCAGCTGGGGTTCCGGCCGGATGCGTTCCTGATGGCCGTCGCCATCGGCGCAGCCTGCGATTTCCTCACGCCCATCGGGCATCAGTGCAACACCCTGGTCATGGGGCCCGGCGGCTATCGATTCGGCGATTACTGGCGCCTCGGCCTGCCACTCTCGATCATCGTCATCGTGGTCGGCATTCCGCTCATCATGCTGGTCTGGCCCCTGCAATAGGGAACGGAGACCGGGACCATCCGTTAGCGTCGGACACGACGAGAGGAGGCACCATGACCCGAGGACCCGGCCCTTACGACCCGCAGCCCCAGCCGCAGACGCCGATTCCCAACCCTGTCCCGCCCGGGCACACTCCAACCGAGGTGCCTGTCCGGGAGCCGACGGAGATCCCCGCCACCGATCCCGATCTTCCTCCGGCGGAGCCGACTGTTCCCGATCCCGGCAGTCCGCCCAATCCCGGTCCCGTCGCCTGACGAACGAAAAACCCGGCCGAGGCCGGGTTTTTTGCGAGTTCTGCGGAAGTCGAGATTACTGAAGGGCGGCGGTCAGAAGCAGCGCCAGTCCGGCTGCCGAGGAGGTCAGGGCGACGACCATGGACCAGCAATGCAGGCGGTCGCGTTCCTCCTGGTTGACCAGGGTGCGCAATCTGGCGTCGGAGCGCCCGAGAATGAAGCTGCGGTGTCGCGCCGGGGCGACGGCCGGGCGGGCGCGGCCCGAGTCCCCCGAATCGCGCTGCCGGACGGCGAGGCCGGAGGCCGGGAACGATCGGTCGGGGTAGGAATCCAGGCTCATGATGATCGCGGCGTTCGAGGAGCAGGTCATGCCCCACACTCGCGCCGGAGGAGTGAACGGGGAGTAAAGCCGGCCGCGAACCCGTCATCGTCGTAAACCGTTTCTTTCCGGCCCACCTATGTCGCAACGTTGTGGTGTGGCCCTTCTCGAATGGCATAACGTTATGATAGGACGCTCTCGCTTCGCACGAGGGCATCTATGTCGAAAACTCTTACCCGCGGGCCGCTCCTGGTCCTGACACTGGCCCTCTCGGCCTGCAACCAGACGACGGGCGCGCAGGTCGCAAGCACGGTGGCGCGCCTCGACCCGACAGGCATTGCGAGCTCGGCCGTCGGCATTGCCCAGAGTGTCGCGCCGGAAGCCGAAGACGGCACGTCGAGCAGCATCCGCCTCAGCCAGTTCGCGGTGCGGCTCCAGGATGTGGCGGCAGGCCATATGGAACGCCCGAGCCTGACGGGCGCCCTGGACAACCAGATGAACCAGGCCATGGCCACGCAAGGCATGGCTCTCGCCTCCACCATCGCCGGCGCTGCGGTGAGCGGTGCGATGTCGGGCGGAATCGGGCTTCTGGCGGCGGCGCCGAGCATTGCCATGCAGGCGGCATCCGCCGGCGCGATGACGGCCCAGCTGGCCGCCGCCCGCGAGCGGGCTCAGAGCGCCATGGCCCAGGCGGAAGCCGAGCGGGAGGCCACGCGAATCGTCCCCCAGGCGGATCGCCCCATCGAGGCTCAGGCCATCCTGAACGTAATCGACGGCCCCGGCGGGCGCAGCACCACCTGGCGCAACCCCGAAACCGGTGCGTCGGGCAAGGTGAGCATCAAGGACCTGCCGAAGGGCGACATGCCTGGCGATTTCGTCTGCCGCCTCGTGAACCAGGAATGGAAGGGACCGGAAGGCACCCGCAAAGGCGCCATGATCGCCTGCCGCCAGGGCGGGGAGTGGTACGACCTGTCCTGACCACAGGAAACGGGTCGAGCCCCCGCCCCGTGCCGTGCCATCGAGGGTCTGCGCGAAAGGCAGGCGAAATGAATCCATTGCCCGTTCAAAAGACCATGGCGGTATCCGACTGGGCGCTGCTGGTTCTCCTGTCCGTCGTCTGGGGCGGGTCGTTCCTGTTCGTCGGGATTGCCGTGAAGGAATTGCCGCCCCTCACGATCGTGGCACTTCGGGTCGTCCTGGCCGCCATCGTCCTGAGGCTCGTCCTGGCGGTCATGGGCATGGGCCTGCCCCGGGAGCGAAGCGTCTGGCTGGCCTTCCTCGGCATGGGAATCCTCAACAACGCCATCCCGTTCACCCTCATCGTCTGGGGACAAAGCCATATCGCCAGCGGGCTCGCGTCCATCCTCAATGCCACGACGCCTCTCTTCACGGTCGTGGTCGCCCATGCCCTTACGACCGACGAGCGGCTGACAGGCCAGCGCATGGCAGGCGTCGTCGTGGGGTTTGCGGGCGTCGCCCTCATGATCGGGGCGACTGCTTTCGAGGTCCGCGATGCCAGCATCCCGGCGCAGGTCGCGGTTCTGGGCGCGGCCCTGTCCTATGCGTTCGCGGGCGTCTTCGGACGCCGCTTCAAGGCCATGGGCCTGGCACCCCTGCCGACCGCGGCCGGGCAGGTGACGGCATCGAGCGTCCTCCTCCTGCCCTTGGCGCTCCTGGTGGACCGCCCCTGGAGCCTGCCGCTGCCGAGCGCCGGTGCGCTCCTGTCCGTGGCGGGACTCGCCCTCCTGTCCACGGCCTTCGCGTATATCCTGTTCTTCCGCCTTCTCGCCCGGGCCGGCGCCACGAATGTGGGGCTCGTCACGTTCCTGATCCCGGTCAGCGCCATCCTGTTCGGCGGCCTGATCCTCGGGGAACGGCTCGAGCTCCGGCATTTCGCCGGCATGGGCCTGATCGGGGCCGGCCTGATCCTCATCGACGGGCGGCTCCTGTCGGGCCTGCGCGCGTCCCGCTTATCCTCGTCCGCCTGAAAGGCAGGCCTGTTGAACCTGCATGGCAGGCTCCCCATCTGCCGCATTAGGGACTTCACAGGGGGGCATGCTAAGGTCCGGCTGAAAATGGCCTTCTCCCGCCAGGGAGCATCGGCTTTTTGCCAGGGCAGCCCGGCTGCTTCGAGTTCAACGGATGATGCGTCTTGTTTTGAGCCTGTCCGACGATCCGGCCGTCATGGCGGTGGAGCGGGCCATCGCGGAATTTCGCAGCGCGCGCCCCGTCGTGATCGAGGGCGCCGGTGGGAACGTGCTGGCGCTCGCCATCGAGGATCTGGACGAGGCTATGGCAGAGCGCATCGAGGCTGCGGCCGCCGGCCATGCCCATCTCGTCCTGCCGCCGGCCCGTCTGCGCCGGCTCGGGCTCGAGCGGGACAGTGCGGGGTCCATGGCGCTGCCGTCCGTCGACCGGGCACGGATCGAGATGCTCGCCCTCAAGACCGGCGGGCGCATCGACGCGCCGGTCCGGGCTGCGGGCCCGGCCGACGAAGAGGCCCTCGAACTCGCCCGCCTCGCCCTCCTCCTGCCGGCCGTGATCGTGGTGCCCTTAGGCCCCGGAATCGAAATCGATCCGCTGCTCGCCCGCGTGGCGGGTGCCGATATCCGCAACCATCGCCAGGCGAAGGCTGCCGATCTCAAGATCGTCAGCCGTGCGCCCGTGCCCCTCGAGGGCGCGCCCACCAGCGAGTTCGTGGTGTTCCGTGGCGGCGAGGGTCTGCGCGACCAGGTGGCCGTCATTGTCGGTTCTCCCGATCTGTCCAAGCCCGTGACGGTGCGCCTGCATTCGGCCTGCCTGACGGGCGACCTGTTCGGCAGCCTCAAATGCGATTGCGGCGACCAGTTGCGGGAGACTGTCCGCTTCATGGCGCAGAACGAAGGCGGCATCCTGCTCTATCTCGACCAGGAGGGGCGGGGGAACGGGATCGCCAACAAGATCCGCGCCTACAAGCTCCAGTCCCAGGGTTATGACACCTACGATGCGGACGAGGTTCTTGGGTTCGATGCCGACCAGCGCGGTTTCGCCTTCGCGGCCGTCATGCTGCAGAAGCTCGGTGTTTCGGCCGTGCGGGTGCTGACCAACAACCCCGAGAAGATCGCAGCCCTGAAGAAGGCCGGTCTCGACGTGGTTTCGGACCACCGCGTGCTCGGGCGCCCGACCGCCGAGAACGTCAGCTATCTGGCCTCCAAGCGCGACCGCGCCGGGCATTACATCGACATCGAGGGCCTGCTGGCCTCGTCCTGCAAGGACTGACGGGCGGCCTTCGACACGCCCATCTCCTCATCCACCACACATCAAAACGCCGCCGGTGCGAGCCGGCGGCGTGGATCGTTCATTCGAGCCTGCGCTTAGCGGGCCGGCATGCCGGATTCGACGATCTTGGCCCACAGCGACACGCCATAGGGCGCCGCCTCGTCATCGAAGTTGTAGGCCGGGTGGTGCAGCCCGGCGGTGTTGCCGTTGCCGACGAAGATATAGGCGCCGGGGCGCTCGTTCAGCATGAAGGAGAAATCCTCCGAGCCCATCATCGGCGCGACGGCATTATCCACGGCGCCGTCGCCGGCGACCTGCTTCGCCACATCCACGACGAAGGAGGTCTTCTCCGTGTCGTTGACGGTCACCGGATAGCCGCGCCAGTAGGTCACGGTCGCCTTGGCGCCGAAGGCGGCGCAGACGCTGTCGACGAGGGCGCGGATGCGGCTCTCCGCCAGGTCCTGAACGGCGGGCGACAGGGTGCGCACGGTCCCGAGCAGTTCTGCCGTCTGCGGAATGACGTTGAAGGTCTCGCCCGCCTTGATGGCGCAGACGGAAACCACCACCGATTCCAACGGATCGACATTGCGCGACGCGATGGATTGCAGGGCCGTCACCACATGGCTTGCCACCAGGATCGTGTCGATGCCGTCATGAGGACGTGCCGCGTGGGCGCCCTTGCCTTCGATCGTCACGCTGAAACGGTCGGCCGCGGCCATGATCGGGCCCGGGCGGATCGCGAAGTGGCCGACCGGCAGCCCGGGCATATTGTGCATGCCGTAGACTTCCTGCACGCCGAAGCGCTCCATGACGCCGTCCTTCACCATGGCGTCGCCACCGCCGCCGCCTTCCTCGGCAGGCTGGAAGATCATGATCGCCGTCCCGTCGAAATTGCGGGTCTCGGAAAGATATTTCGCGGCACCGAGCAGCATGGCCGTGTGGCCGTCATGCCCGCAGGCATGCATCTTTCCGGCGGTCTTGGACTTGTAGGGCAGGTCGGTCGCTTCCTCGATGGGGAGCGCGTCCATGTCGGCACGCAGGCCGATCACTTTGCCGGAGGTGTTGGTGCGGCCCCTGATGACGCCGACGACGCCGGTCTGGCCGATGCCCGTCACCACCTCGTCGCAACCGAAGGCCTTGAGCTTGTCGGCGACGATGCCCGCCGTCCGGTGCACATCGAAGAGAAGCTCCGGATGTTCGTGAAAGTCCTTGCGCCACGTGGCGATTTCGTCGGCGAGATCGGCGATGCGGTTGATGATCGGCATGGAAGACCCTTGCTGAGAATGGGCAGGAGGCAAGCCAAGCAGAGGAAGGCCCGCTCCGTCAATCACCAAGGGTGGCCGAAACGCCGCGTTCCATCAACGGGAACGGTGTAACACCGCCTTGGGGCGCTTGGTGCGGAACTGCCCGCGCTCGATGGCGACGAAGATGAGCACCACGAGCACGAGCGCCGTGAACCACCAGACCTGGGCGGTGCCGATTCCGAAACACCCGAACGCATAAGCGGTCGCGAAGGTCGCCATGATTCCGGGCGCCAGGATCGGGCGCTGCTCGCCGGATTTCATGATGGCGGAATAGAGGAGGACAGCCCCTGCCACCGCGCCGACGAGGCCGAGCTCGTACCAGATCTCGAAGAGCACCGTGGAGGGTGCGTTCACGGGCAGAAGCCCGAAGAAGCGGCCGCGCAGGGCGGTTTCGAGGCCATGGCCGGTGACTAGGCGGAGCGGCTCGCCCAGGACCACATGACGCCACACATCGAGGCTGGCGGTCAGGGGCGAGCCCGCGCCCGTGGCCGCAACCGCCAGGGGCTTCAGGACGAACGGCAGGAATGGCGCGAAGAGGAGCAGCCCGGCCATGACCAGGGCGATCAGGCGGATTCCGCCTCGCGGGCTAATGGCCGTGACAGCGAAACCCAGAGCACCAACCGCGAGGCACTGGAGCGCGAGGGGCTCCTGCGCCACGAGGGCCTCGAGGGCGACGAGGACGGCAAGGAGCAGCGCCTCCAGACTTCGCCCGCGGGAATGAAGCCAGGTGACCGCCGGCCAGACGAACAGCGCCAGGACGATCATGCCGCGCTCGAGGCTCTGCCCGTCCGGGTCGAAGCCGAAATCCCCATGAAAGGCGATCAGCATGCCCAGAAGGGCCGAGAGGGCGACACCGACGGGAAGAATGTAGAGGTTCGCCGAGCGCATGCGGTCCGGCAGCGACAGGTAGCCGGCGAGCCCGAGCAGGGCCATGCCGAAGATGTTGAACAGGCGCTCGGAGGCTTCCTCGACGAAGGGGGTCCAGATCAGGGACAGGGCAGTCCATAGCAGCAGGACCATGCCAGCCATGCCGGCCGGAGCCGTCAACACGGTCAGGAGCCTGCCGCGGGTCCCCCGCGAGCCGTCGTCGATGAAGGCCGCAAGGACCAGCAGGATGACCGCCATGGGCGCAAGAACCACTACGGCGCGCCGGGTGAGGAGAGCCGCGATCGGGATGGCGAAGAACAGAAGCGCAAACCCGAGGCGGCGCAGCATGGCGGCGGCATCGGTAGACGGATCAGCCGTGAGGGCAGGCGAACGGGCCATAGCGGGCTCGGCAATCAAGGGTTGAGTTCTGTTCGGCGCCGAGCCTAATGGAGCCTGCAGCCGAAAGCTGTAGGTACTGTGCAACACCTGCGAGGGCTTTCTCGCCCGATGGCTTCACCTTAGGTCATGGCCAAACGTGGCCCGCCGGGGATCAGCCCTTTTGCCCGCGAATGAAGTTGATGATGCCCGAAAAGTCATCGCCTTCATGGCCCGCATTGTTGAACAGGGCGTAGAGCTGAGCGGCCTCGGCTCCGAGAGGCGTCGTGGCTCCGGAGGCCAGGGCCGCTTCCTGGGCGAGCTTCAGATCCTTGAGCATCAGCGCCGCCGCGAAGCCCGGCTTGTAGCCGTTATTGGCCGGGGAGGTGGGAACGGGGCCCGGGACGGGGCAATAGGTGGTCAGCGACCAGCACTGCCCGGACGAGGTCGAGGCCACGTCGAACAAAGCCTGGTGCGAGAGACCGAGCTTCTCGGCCAGCACGAAGGCTTCCGCCACGCCGATCATCGAGATGCCCAGGATCATGTTGTTGCAGATCTTCGCAGCCTGACCCGCGCCCGCCTCGCCGCAATGGACGACCTTCTTGCCCATCTGGGCCAGAATCGGCTCGGCCCGGGCAAAGGCCTCCGCCGTACCGCCCGCCATGAAGGTAAGCGTCGCACCCTTGGCGCCGCCGACACCGCCCGAAACCGGGGCATCGAGAGAGGGGAGGCCCTTCTCCTTCGCCAGAGCATGGGCCTTGCGGGCGCTGTCCACATCGACGGTCGAGCAATCGATCACGAGAGTGCCGGGCTTCACGGCGGGCAGAATGTCGTTCCAGACCGAGAGCACATGCTTTCCGGCAGGCAGCATGGTGATGACGATGGCGGCATCCCGCACGCTCTCCTGCGCCGAGCCCGCCACCGCGATGCCGTCGGCCCGCGCCTGGTCGCAGGAGGCGGGCACGAGGTCGAAGCCGGTGACATTGTGCCCGGCCTTGACGAGGTTGGCGGCCATCGGGCCGCCCATGTTGCCGAGGCCGATGAAGGCGATGTCGGTCATGATTTCTCCTACCGGTTGCCGCGCCCGACGAGGTCCCGCGCCACGATGAGCCGCATGATCTCGTTGGTACCCTCGAGGATCTGATGGACGCGCAGGTCGCGCACGATTTTCTCGATGCCGTAATCGGCCAGGTAGCCGTAGCCCCCGTGGATCTGGAGTGCCTCGTTCGCTACCTCGAAACCCGTATCGGTGGCGAGGCGCTTGGCCATGGCGCACAGCTTCGTGGCATCGAGCGTCTTCGCGTCGAGGGCGGCGGCGGCGCGCCAGAGGAAGGTGCGCGCGGCTTCGAGCTCGGTCGCCATGTCGGCGAGCTTGAACTGGAGCGCCTGCAGGTCGGCGATACGCTTGCCGAAGGCCTTGCGGTCGTTCGCGTAAGCGAGTGCCTTGTCGAGGGCGGCCTGCGCGCCACCCAGCGAGCAGGCGCCGATATTGAGGCGCCCGCCATCGAGCCCCGACATGGCGATCTTGAAGCCCATCCCCTCGTCCGAGAGACGGTTGGCGACCGGCACGCGCACATCCTCGAAGATCACGGCGGCGGTGGGCTGGGCGTTCCAGCCCATTTTTCTTTCCTGCGCTCCGAACGAGACGCCGGGCATGTCCTTCTCGATCACGAGGGTCGAGATGCCGGACGGGCCTTCCGCGCCGGTGCGCACCATGGTGACGTATATGTCCGAGACGCCCGCGCCGGAAATGAACTGCTTGACGCCATTAACCACGTAATGGTCGCCGTCGCGCACTGCCTTCGTCTTGAGGGCCGCCGCATCCGAGCCGGAGCCCGGCTCGGTCAGGCAATAACTGGCGACGAGCTCCATGGTCGCAAGACGGGGGATGTACCGCTGGCGCTGCTCCTCGGAGCCGTAGCGGTCGATCATCCAGGTCGCCATGTTGTGGATCGACAGATAGGCCGAAATGGCCGGGCAGCCGGTGGCGAGCGCCTCGAAGATCAACGCCGCATCGAGCCGCGTCATGCCGGACCCACCCACATCGTCGCGGGTATAGATCGCCGCCATACCAAGGGCGGCTGCCTCGCGCATCACGTCGACGGGAAAATGCTTCTTCTCGTCCCATTCAAGGGCATGGGGCGCGAGGTTGTCCGCCGCGAATGCGAGAGCCATGTCGCGGACGGCGATCTGATCGTCAGTGAGAGAGAACTGGGTCATGGCGCAATCGTCATACCAAGTGGCGTCCGGGCAAGCATGACTTTCGATCTAGGGCAGGCAGGTTTGCCACCAAGAGCCCCATCCCGTGTGCGGATGGAGGCTTTCACGTGCGGTCGTGAGGAAGAAAGGCGCAAGCCTGCCAAGAAAAAACCGCCGCTCCCAGGGTGAGAGCGGCGGCCAGGGCCTTGTGACGGGAGGCTTTCAAGCCATCCTCATTGCATCGTCGGAATGGCGAATTCGGCGCCTTCCTTGGTGCCGGACGGCCAGCGGGACGTGACCGTCTTGGTCTTGGTGTAGAAGCGGATCGCGTCGGGACCGTGCTGGTTGAGGTCGCCGAAGCCGGAGCGCTTCCAGCCGCCGAAGGTGTAATAGGCCAGCGGCACCGGGATCGGCACGTTGATGCCGACCATGCCCACGTCGACCTTTGCGGCGAAGTCGCGGGCCGCGTCGCCGTCACGGGTATAGATCGCGACGCCGTTGCCGTATTCGTGCTCGGTCGGCAGGCGCAGCGCCTCCTCGTAGTTCTTGGCGCGGACCACCGAGAGCACGGGCCCGAAGATCTCTTCCTTGTAGATGCGCATATCGGGGCGCACGTCGTCGAAGAGGCAGCCGCCCATGTAGAAGCCGTTCTCGTAGCCCTGCATCTTGAAGTTCCGGCCGTCCACCACGAGCTTGGCGCCTTCCTGCACGCCGAGATCGACGTAAGAACGCACCTTCTCCAGGTGGGCGCGGGTGACGAGGGGACCGAAATCGGCGGCCGGGTCCGTGGACGGGCCGACTTTAAGGCTTTCCACCCGCGGGATCAGCTTGTCCATGAGCGCGTCGGCCGTGGCCTTGCCGACCGGAACCGCTACCGAGACCGCCATGCAGCGCTCGCCCGCCGAGCCGTAGCCGGCGCCGATCAGCGCATCCACGGCCTGGTCCATGTTGGCGTCGGGCATGATGATCATGTGGTTCTTCGCGCCGCCGAAGCACTGGGCGCGCTTCCCATTCGCGGCCGCGCGGGCATAGACGTATTCGGCAATGGCCGAGGAACCCACGAAGCCGACCGCCTTGATGTCCGGATCGTCCAGGATGCCGTCGACCGATTCCTTGTCGCCGTTGACCACATTGAGGATGCCGGCCGGGAGGCCCGCTTCCATCATCAGCTCGGCGAGGCGCATGGGCACGCCCGGATCACGCTCGGACGGCTTGAGGATATAGGCGTTGCCGCAGGCGATAGCCGGCGCGAGCTTCCAGAGCGGGATCATGGCCGGGAAGTTGAACGGCGTGATGCCGGCCACTACGCCCAGCGGCTGGCGGATCGAATACATGTCGATGCCGGGGCCGGCGCCTTCCGTATATTCGCCCTTCATCAGGTGCGGGATGCCGGTGCAGAACTCGGCCACCTCGACGCCGCGCTGGATGTCGCCCTTGGCGTCCGAGATCGTCTTGCCGTGCTCGCGGGCGAGCAGCTCGGCCAGCGGGTCCATTTCCTTGGCGATCAGTTCCAGGAACTTCATCAGGACGCGGGCGCGGCGCTGCGGGTTGGTGGCGGCCCAGGCCGGCTGGGCGGCCTTGGCGTTCTCGACCGCCTGGCGCAGCTCATCGCGGGACGCGAGCGCGACCTTGGCGATGACCTCGCCCGTCATGGGCTGGAAAACATCCGCCGTGCGGCCGGACTTGCCGGGAACGTGCTTGCCGCCGATGAAATGTCCGATCTCGCGCATGGCGTTTATCCTCCTGGAGAAATTTTGGGTGACGCTTGTCTACCATTGTCAAAATCGCACGACTATGGGCGATAATGAAGGTGCGTTGTGCGAGAATCCCAATATGGAGCCGTTGCCCGAATGAGTGCCTTCGATTGGGACGATCTCCGTTTCTTCCTGGCCGTCGCGCGGGCGGGACGGCTCACGGCGGCCTCGCGCCAGCTCGAAGCGGACCATACCACGGTTTCGCGTCGCATCGGCGCGCTCGAAGGGGCCCTCAAGGCCAAGCTGTTCGAGCGCAGTCCCCAGGGCTATGCCCTGACCGAGCAGGGAGAGCGCCTGCTCGCCAAGGCCGAGAGCATGGAAAGCCAGGCGCTCGCCGTGGCGAGTGAGATCGGCGGGTCCGATTTCGCCCTCTCGGGCACGGTCAGGATCGGGGCACCGGACGGGCTCGGCACCTATTTCCT
Source organism: Microvirga sp. 17 mud 1-3 (assembly GCF_003151255.1). Lineage (NCBI taxonomy): Bacteria > Pseudomonadati > Pseudomonadota > Alphaproteobacteria > Hyphomicrobiales > Methylobacteriaceae > Microvirga > Microvirga sp. 17 mud 1-3. The sequence goes on along the minus strand of NZ_CP029481.1, from coordinate 4,016,960 downwards.
GGCGCCCGAGCTCGGCCGGCTCGCGGAGCGCCATCCCGACCTCACCCTCCAGCTCGTGGCCTTGCCGCGCACCTTCTCCCTGTCGAAGCGGGAGGCGGACATCGCCATCACGCTGGAGCGGCCGACGGAGGGCCGCCTAGTCTCGCGCAAGCTCACGGATTACCGGCTGAGCCTCTACGCCTCCGAGGATTATCTGTGCCGGCACGGGCCCATCGTGGATCAGACAGATCTCGCGGGACGGACCCTCGTCACTTACGTGCCGGATCTCCTCTACAGCCCGCTCCTCGACTATTTCTCCGGGCTCGAAAAGGTCACGGCCCGGCGGTTCGAATGCGCCAGCGTCGTCGCCCAGATGGAGGCCGTGCGCGCCGGGGCGGGCATCGGGATCCTGCACGACTATGCGGTGGGGCGGTTCCCCGAGCTTCGCCGGATCCTGCCGGACATCGCCTATTCTCGCACCTACTGGCTCGTCACCCATGCGGAGGTGCGCAGCCTCCGGCGGGTCGAGGAGGTTCACGATTTCATTCTCGATCGGGTGAAGGCGAATCGCGGCATTTTTGAAGGCGTTCCTGGGCTTCACGCGGCCCGTGAGACGGTCTAAGGCTGCTTTCAAAGAACCATGGAGCCCCCAATGCCCTCCAAACTTGACCAATTGCGCGCCATGACGGTCGTCGTCGCCGATACGGGCGATCTCGATGCGGTGCGCCGCCTGAAGCCCCAGGATTGCACCACCAATCCGACCCTCCTCCTCAAGGCCGTCGAGACCCCGGCCTATGCGTCGATCGTCGACGAGGCCCTGAACTGGGGCCGCTCCCAGGCCGGCTCCCGCGAGGGCGTCGTCGGGGCCATCTGCGACCGCCTCGCCGTCGCCTTCGGGGCGGAACTCGCCGGCATTGTGCCTGGGCGGGTCTCGACCGAGGTCGATGCGGACCTGTCTTTCGACACGGCCGCGACCGTCGAGAAGGCTCGGGCGATCATCAAGGCCTACGAGGTGCGCGGGATCGGCCGCGAGCGCATCCTGATCAAGATCGCATCCACCTGGGAGGGCATCCGGGCCGCCGAGATCCTCCAGAAGGAAGGCGTCGACTGCAACCTCACCCTCCTGTTCAGCCAGGTCCAGGCGCAGGCCTGCGCCGAGGCTGGCGTGTTTCTCATCTCGCCCTTCGTCGGTCGCATCCTCGACTGGCACGTGAAGGCGGGCGGCGGGCCCTATACGGGCGAGACCGACCCGGGCGTGCTCTCCGTGCGCCGCATCTACGAATCCTACAAGGCGCAGGGCATCGAGACCGTCGTGATGGGCGCCTCCTTCCGCAATACGGCTGAGATCGAGGCGCTGGCCGGCTGCGACCGGCTCACCATCTCGCCCGCGCTCCTCGACGAGCTGGCGAAAGCCGAGGGCGACCTGCCGCGCAAGCTCTCGCCCGAGGGCGTCGCCAAGGTCGCCCCTGTGCCGCGCCTCGACGAGAAGAGCTTCCGCTTCGCCCTCAACGAGGACGCGATGGCGACCGAAAAGCTCTCCGAGGGCATCCGCTCCTTCGTGAAGGACCTGCGCTCCCTGCGCACCCTCGTGGCAAAGCACCTGGAAGAGGCGAAGGCGGCCTGACGACCCGGACTTAACCGGATGCGATCCGCTGCCGGGACGAAACGAACAGGGAGGCCGCACAGGGCCTCCCCTTTTTTTGGTCTTAGCGATTGTCGGGGCGGCTTCTCACGGCCGTCAGCCCCCGCCGCGTGATGCGATAGGGGCCGCCGTTCGAGGATGCGATCAGGCCCTTGCTGCGCAGGGTTCTGAAAAGCTCCATCGTACAGAGCGAGAGAAGCCACCCTTCACGGGTGAGGCATTCGATTTCGGAGAGGCGGCCGTTCTCGTCCTTGTAATGACGGATGACGCCGCCCTGAGCGAGCACGTGGAGCACGCGCTGTCCATTGCGTGAAACGTTCACGGGAAAACCTGGAAGTCTTTGGGATTGTCAGAGAATGCGCGCGCATGCGCGTTCGGCTTGGAAAAAGCCGTCGCCCGCCTGTCCTGAGGCGGGCCTTACCGGGACTCGGTCTCTCTGCGCATAAAAACTCCAGGCGAAATGCCGGCCCCCTTATAGGAGCCGTCCCGCCGGATCGTCAATGTCGTGGCAAATGCTCGACGTCTTCGCGGGGCAAGGCCGCCGCGAAGCCCGATCGGTCATGAAGTGAGCGCTCTCAGGCCCGGCTCGCCAGCGCCTTCTCGCGGATCTGCGAGAGCGACAGGGAAGGCGTGATCGCCTCCGGATCCAGGATGCAGTGGAGGATGGCGGGTTTGCTCGAAGTCAGGGCGCGTTCGAGCGCCGGCCCGAATTCCTCGGTCGTCTCCACCCGCTCGCCGTAGCCGCCGAACGCCTTGGCATAGGCGGCGAAATCCGGGTTCTTCAGCATCGTGGCCGAGACGCGGCCGGGATATTCGCGCTCCTGATGCATGCGGATCGTGCCGTACATGCCGTTATCGAGAAGCACGACCAGGATCGGCAGGTCGTACTGCACGGCGGTCGCAAATTCCTGGCCGTTCATGAGGAAGTCGCCGTCGCCCGCGAAGACCACGACCGGGCTGTTCGGCTGGATTCGCTTGGCGCCGACCGCGGCGGGCACGCCGTAGCCCATGGAGCCGGAGGTCGGCGCGAGCTGCGTGCCGTAATGGCGGAACGGCCAGAAACGGTGGATCCACGTGGCGAAGTTGCCGGCGCCGTTGCAGAAGATCGTGTCGGCCGGCAGCGCCTCACGCAGAAGGGCCATCACCTCGCCCATCTGCAGGTTGCCCGGATGGCGGATCTTGGTGGGATCGCTCCAGGACAGGTAGCTCGCATGAAGGGCCTCGGTGCCCTCGCTCCAGCGAACCGAGGCGGGCGCCTTCAGGGCCTTCAGGGCGGACACGAAGGCGGCCGGCGAGGCGTTGATTGCCAGAGACGGGCTGTAGACGCGCCCGAGCTCGCTCGGGTCCGGATGGACATGGACGAGCTTCTGCTTCGGCGCGGGAATGTCGAGCAGGGTGTAGGACTGGCTCGGGATCTCGGACAGGCGCCCGCCCACGAGCAGGATCAGGTCGGCATCCCGGATGCGCTCCACGAGCTTCGGATTGACACCGAGGCCGAGATCGCCCGCATAGGACGGGTGATCGGCCGAAAAGAGCATCTGGCGGCGGAACGTGCAGGCGACCGGCACTTTGAAATCGGCCGCGAAGCGCGCGAATTCTTCGGCGGCTTCCTTCGACCAGCGGCTGCCGCCCAGGAGAACGATGGGGCGCTCGGCGCCCTGTAGGAGCTCCTGCAGATGGGCCATCTGCTCGGGAGCGGGGCTGCTCTCGACAACCGCATAGCGCGGCGCGTCCGCAACCGCCGCGACCTCGGTGAGCACGTCCTCGGGCAGCGCGATCACGACCGGGCCGGGACGGCCCGAGGTGGCCACATGGAAGGCGCGGGACACGATCTCGGGGAAGCGGGCCGGGTCGTCGACTTCCGTCGCCCATTTGACCATGGCCCCGAAGGCGGCGCGGTAATCCAGTTCCTGGAAGGCCTCGCGCTCGCGCATGCCGCGCTCGATCTGGCCGACGAACAGGATCATCGGCGTCGAATCCTGCTTGGCGATGTGCAGGCCGGGCGATGCGTTAGTCGCGCCGGGGCCGCGGGTCACGAAGCAGATGCCCGGGCGTCCGGTGAGCTTCCCGTAGGCCTCGGCCATCATGGCGGCGCCGCCTTCCTGGCGGCAGACCGTAACGTTGATGTCCGCGTCGTGCAGCGCGTCGAGAGCCGCGAGATAGCTCTCCCCCGGCACACAGAAGATGTGATCGACCCCGTGGACGAGGAGCTGATCGACAAGGATCTGGCCGCCGGTGCGGGAGGGCGCTGTCATGGGAGGCTCGTGAATGGCGAGAGGGACGGGAGGGGGCGAAACGGAAAGGGCCGAGGGTGCACCATTGGCACCCTCGGCCGGAGCAAGTGACGCTTATGCGTCGACGTCGAACTTCACGCCCTGGGCGAGCGGGAGGGTCTTGCCGTAATTGATCGTGTTGGTGGCGCGGCGCATATAGGCCTTCCAGGCGTCCGAGCCGGCCTCGCGGCCGCCGCCCGTCTCCTTCTCGCCGCCGAACGCGCCGCCGATCTCGGCACCCGAGGGGCCGATATTCACGTTGGCGATGCCGCAATCGGAGCCCGCCACCGAGATGAAGGTCTCGGCCTCGCGCATATCGAGGGTGAAGATCGACGAGGACAGGCCGGCGCCCACCGCGTTGTGCTGCTCGAGCACCGCGTCGAAGTCGGAATAGCGCATCACGTAGAGGATCGGCGCGAAGGTCTCCCGCAGCACGGGGCCCTTCTGCTCCGGCATCTCGACGAGGGCCGGTTTGGCGTAGAAGCCATCGGCGCATTCGCCTTGCGTGTAGCGGCCGCCGCCATGCACGGTGCCGCCCGCCGCGCGGGCTTCATCGAGGGCGCGCTCCATGCCGTCGAAGGCCGCCTTGTCGATCAGCGGCCCGACGAGGACGCCATCACGGCGCGGGTCGCCGATCGTCACGCCGGAATAGACCTTCTTCAGGCGCGGAACGAGCTGGTCGTACACGCTCTCGTGCACGAAGAGACGGCGCAGGGTGGTGCAGCGCTGGCCCGCCGTGCCCATGGCCGCGAACGCGATGCCGCGCAGGGCCAGGTCGAGATCGGCGGAAGGCGTCACGATGGCGGCGTTGTTGCCGCCGAGCTCCAGGATAGCCCGGGCGAAGCGCTCTGCGAGTTTCGGGCCCACCTGCCGGCCCATGGCGGTCGAGCCGGTGGCGGAAAGGACCGGAACGCGGTGGTCCTCGACGAGGATCTCGCCGATCTCGCGGCCGCCGAGGAGAACTTCCAGGAGACCCTCCGGCACGCCGCCGAAACGCTTCGCCGCGCGTTCCACGATGGCCTGGGTGGCGAGCGCCGTGAGAAGCGTTTTCTCGGAAGGCTTCCACACGACGGAATCGCCGCACACGAAGGCCAGCGCCGCGTTCCAGGACCAGACGGCTACGGGGAAGTTGAAGGCCGAGATGACGCCGCACACGCCGAGCGGGTGCCAGGTTTCCATCATCCGGTGGTCGGCGCGCTCGGTCGCGATGGTGAGGCCGTAGAGCTGGCGCGAGAGGCCGACCGCGAAGTCGCAGATGTCGATCATCTCCTGCACTTCGCCGAGGCCCTCGGACGTGACCTTGCCGGCCTCGAGGGTCACGAGGCGGCCGAGGTCGTCCTTGGCGGCGCGAAGCTCTTCGCCGATCAGGCGCACGAATTCGCCGCGCTTTGGGGCGGGCATCCGGCGCCAGGCCTTGAAGGCCGCATCGGCCCGGCCGATGGCGGCCTTGGCCTCGTCGGGAGTGGTTTCGCGCACATGGACGATGGTCTCGCCCGTGATGGGCGAGACGGCCGGGCGGCCAGAGGGTGCAAACAGGCTGTCCGGAACGCCCAGGCGCTTCAGGATGGCACGGGCCTCCTCGGCGACGGGGGCCGGAGCGGCCGGAACGGACTTGAGGGCGGCTTGGTCTCGCGCAGACATCGTCAATCTCCCATAGGGATGGAGTCAGGGCCCGAAACGGGCCCACCGCCATCGCTTGTCGTTGAACAAAAGCGACGGCGGCCCTTGTGCCACCGTCTTAGAACAGGATCGGGCCGGGTGGGAACCGCTTTTCCCGAATAGGTTCATGCCATTTCGGAACGAAGCCCGGCATCATCCCGCCCGTGAGCGGGCGGGATGATGATGTCATTCGATCATTAAGCGACCGCGTCGAGACGCTTTTTGCCGCAGGAGTGGTCCTCGACCGTCTCCAGGCGCTCGCCCGCATAGACCCGGCCGAAGCGGTTGGCCAGGAAGGTGTCGAGGCTCACTTCCTCCTGCCGGCGGAAGCCCTGCGGCGCGATCTTCCCGGCCACCAGGAGGTCCAGCATGGTGCAGATGCCGGCCGCGGTGGTGACCTGGATGGCCGTGCGCTGCTTGCCCGCGACGGTCTGGCCGTAGATGCTGCGGGCATAGGTCTCCTGCACGTGGCGGCCGCCGCGCTCGCCCGTCACGGTGACGAACACGATGACCATGTCCTGCATGGTGGAGGGGACGGCCTGTTCGAGGATGTCCTTCAGGACTTCCCGGCGGTTGCGCAGCTGGAGGTCGTTCAGGAGGACGCGCATCAGGGCGCAATGGCCCGGATAGCGGATGGTCTTGTAGTTGAGGCTCCGGACCTTGCCGCCGAGGGTCTCGCACAGGGTGCCGAGGCCGCCCGAGGTGTTGAAGGCCTCGTAGCGCGTCCCGTCGAGGGAGAATTCCTCGAGCTCCTCCATGGCCGGGACTTCCCGGAGCTGGCCGTCGACCACAGCCTCGCAGCGCTCGATATACTCGTTGATGACGCCGTCCGTGCTCCAGGTCAGGTTGTACGAGAGGGCGTTCGAGGGATATTGCGGCAGGGCGCCGACCCGCAGGCGCACCGTGTCGAGCTTGTCGAAGCGGCTCGCGATGTCGTGGGCCACGATGGAGATGAAGCCCGGCGCCAGGCCGCATTGCGGAATGAAGGCCGTGGAGGCGCCTTCCGCCAGCTCCTTCACCATGCGCGTGGTGGCCACGTCCTCGGTCAGGTCGAAGTAATTGACGTCCGCCAGACGCGCCGCCTGGGCCACGTGACCGGTCAGGTGGTAGGGCGCAGCGCTGAGAACGGCATAATGGCCCTTCAGGGCCGCCTGGAGCGCCACGGCATCGTTGAAGTCGAGCTGAATCGTCTTGACGCCGTCCCGCGCCGCCGCCGCGAGGGCGGCCGCAGACGCGTCCGCGACCGTGACGGCGTAGTCGCCCGTCTCGTACAGCATGTCGGCGATGGTGGAGCCGATTTTGCCGGCACCGATGACGAGAATGGAATGCATGGACATGACCTCCGGAATGATGAGGGCAGAAGAAGGCATGTCTCTGCAGAATGCCATAGACAGGTCGACCAAAAGCCGACTAGTTTACGGCATAACGACGTAATGATTGGACATAATGCCCCTGGACGCCACCGACCGTGCCTTGATTGCCCTTCTGCGCGAGAACGCGCGGATCGGCCATGCCGAGGCAGCCCGGCGTCTCGACCTGTCCCGCACCACCGTCCAGGCGCGGGTGGAGAGCCTGGAGCGGCGCGGCATCATCGTCGGCTATACGGTCCGCCTGGCCGAGGAGGTCAGCCGCCGCATGGTGCGGGCCCATGTCACCATCGTGGTCGCGCCCAAGGCCTCGGCCAGCGTCGTCGCGGCTTTGCAACGCATGCAGGAATTGCGCGCGCTGCACTCTGTCGCCGGTGTCTTCGATCTCCTGGCGGTGGTAGAGGCTGAGGACGTTCCCTCCCTCGACACGGCCATCGACCGGATCGGCGCGATCGAGGGCGTGGAACGCACGCAATCCTCCATCATCCTCTCAACGAAATTCGAACGATGACCGCACCCACCGAAAGCATTGCCGATGTCGTGATCGTCGGAGGCGCCGTGATGGGCTCCTCCACCGCCTTCCATCTGCTCTCAGATCCGGGCTTCAAAGGACGCGTCGTCGTCGTCGAGAAGGATGCGACCTACAGGCTCTCGGCCTCGGCACTCTCGGCCGCTTCCATCCGCCAGCAATATTCGAGCGCGGTGAACATCCGCATCTCCCTTTATGGAATCCAGTTCCTGCGCAGCATCGGGGAGCGCCTCGCCGTCGATGGAGAGCGGCCCGAGATCGATCTGCGGGAGGGCGGCTATCTCTATTGCGCGTCTCCGGCCGGTGCCTCGATCCTTGAGGAGAACCATGCCCTGCAGGCCGCCGAAGGCGCCGACATCCTGCTCATGGATCCCGCGGCCCTGAAGGCCCGCTTCCCCTGGCTCAATGTGGAGGATCTCGCCCTCGGCACCTGGGGCCGCACCGGGGAGGGTTGGTTCGACGGGTGGGGGCTTCTCCAGGCCTTCCGCAAGAAGGCCCGCTCCCTCGGGGCCGAATACGTCAAGGGAGAGGTGGTCGCGGTGGAGCGGGAAGGGCGCCGCGTCGTCGCCGTGCGCCTCGCCGACGGCACGCGCATCGCCTGCGGAGCCCTGATCAACTGCGCCGGCTCGGGCGGCCGGGCGATCGCCGAGAAGGCGGGCATGGACATTCCGGTCCAGGCCAAGCGCCGCTACGTCTTCACCTTCACCTGCCGGGACAAGGTGGAGAACTGCCCGCTCCTGATCGACACGTCCGGCGCCTATGTACGCCCGGAGGGCGACGGCTTCATCTGCGGCGCCTCGCCGGAGGCGGATCTCGACCCCGACTGGCACGACGAAGACCCAGCCAGCCAGGAGATCGACTTCTCGTTCTTCGAGGAATTCATCTGGCCGTCCCTGGCCCATCGCGTTCCGGCCTTCGAGGCCATCCGGCCCGGCCGCGCCTGGGCAGGCCCCTACGATATGTCGCTCCTTGATCACAACGCGATCATTGGCCGGGCCGGCGACATGGAGAATTTCTACCTCTGCAACGGCTTCTCGGGGCATGGCCTGCAGCAGGCACCCGCTGTCGGGCGCGGGCTCGCGGAGCTGATCGTCCATGGCGGATACCGGACGCTGGACCTCTCCGAGCTCGGCTATGAGCGCGTCCTGGCCAACCGGCCGCTCCTGGAGCGGAACGTCATCTGACCAAGAGGTGGACGCGGGCGGGATTACTCGCTCTCGTAGCTTCTGACCGGACCCCGCCGGGCCGTATCGAGACGAAGGCGGCCCTGTCCGCCCGGTGCGGCAGCGGCGCTGCGAAGCGCGTCGACGCCGGGCTGCTCCTCCCGGTTGCGGGCATTCTCCGTCGTGTGGGTGCTGCCGCCCTGTCTTGCATCGTCCGTTCTCAGGTCGGCGGTTCCGAGATCGCTCCCTTCGGCCATGGCGCCCATGCCCGGCAGGGCCCCAGTATTGGTCAGGCCCTCGGCCGCGCCGCCCGTCAGGCCTGCGGCGAGAGGGGCGCCGGGATCGACCGCGCCTTTATCCGTGGAACCGCCAGCCTCAGGGGCGCGACCCCCATCCTCCAGCTCGATGGGCTCGAACATCTCGAGGATCCTGATCGTCTCGTCCCGGTCCTGCCCGCTCGCCTGGACGGCCACGAGGGTCCGGCCACGCTGCAGCGCCCGCGTATAGGCATGCAGATCTTCCTCCGGCAGGGAAAGCTCCCGCAGTTCGCGGACTGCCTCGTCTCCGGCCGAGAGGGTGCGGAAGCCGGAGATCGACGAGACGGTTCGCCCTTCGGGAATGCCCGCGATGGAGATCCGGGAAGCGGTCATTCCCGTCTCCAGCAGCGCCTGCAGGGCCCGCTGGGCCTGGCCGGAATTCTCGAAAAGGGCGGTCACCAGATGCGGCATGGGAAGTCTTCCGTTGGGACAATGGTTGTCCAACGAATACCGGTCCCCACCGTTCCGTTGCGGCCATTAAGCCTGACCGAAGAAAGGGCTTCCATTTTGAAGCCGGCTATGCTTGTCATGGTTTTGTCACAAAGGCGTCATCCCACCTTCGTGTCGGGGTGATGAACGACAAGAACATCCCTGACGGGATGACAAGGGAGAGATCGGTTATGAAGCATAAGTCCTTCCTCGCCGCGTTGGCTCTGGGCCTCGCGACGAGCACCTCGGCCTTCGCGCAGACGGAAATCCAGTGGTGGCACGCCATGACGGGTGCCAACAACGACGTGGTGAACCGCCTGGCCGACGAGTTCAACAAGTCGCAGAGCGACTATAAGGTCGTCGTGAGCTACAAAGGCCAGTACGCCGACACCATGAATGCCGGCATCGCGGCCTTCCGTGCCGGCAATGCTCCGCACATCCTGCAGGTCTTCGAGGTCGGCACCGCCACCATGATGGCCGCCAAGGGCGCTATCAAGCCGGTCTACCAGCTCATGGCCGATGCGGGCGAGAAGTTCGATCCCCAGGCCTATCTGCCGACGATCACGGGCTACTACTCGACCGCCAAGGGCGAGATGCTATCCTTCCCGTTCAACTCCTCGTCCATGGTCATGTGGATCAACAAGGACGAGCTGAAGAAGGCGGGCGTCAACGAGATTCCGAAGACCTGGCCGGAAGTGTTCGAGGCCGGCAAGAAGCTCAAGGCCGCCGGGCACAATACCTGCGGCTTCAGCTCCGCCTGGATCACCTGGGCCATGATCGAGCAGTTCTCGGCCTGGCACAACGTCCCGCTGTCGACCAAGGCCAACGGCCTCGACGGCTTCGACACGGAGCTGAAGTTCAACTCGCCGCTCCACGTCAAGCACCTCGAGAAGCTGATCGAGCTGCAGAAGGACAAGACCTTCGACTATTCGGGCCGCGACAGCCGCTCCGAGGGCCGCTTCACCTCGGGTGAATGCGCGATCTTCCTGACCTCCTCGGGCTTCTACGGCAACGTGAAGGCGAACGCGAAGTTCGACTACACCTCCGTCCCGATGCCCTATTATCCGGACGTGAAGGACGCCCCGCAGAACTCGATCATCGGCGGCGCTTCCCTGTGGGTCATGGGCGGCAAGTCGGCTGAGGAGTACAAGGGTGTGGCCAAGTTCCTCGCCTTCCTGTCCGATACCGACCGTCAGGCCCGCCTGCACCAGGAATCGGGCTATCTCCCGATCACCAAGGCGGCTTACGAGAAGACCAAGGCTTCGGGCTTCTATGAGAAGAACCCGGTCCTGCAGACGCCTCTGATTGAGCTGACCACCAAGGAGCCGACCGAGAATTCCCGCGGCCTGCGCCTCGGCAACATGGTCCAGCTGCGCGACGTGTGGTCGGAGGAAATCGAGGCGGCGCTGGCCGGCCAGAAGTCGGCCAAGGACGCGCTCGACGCGGCCGTGTCCCGCGGCAACCAGATCCTGCGCCAGTTCGAGCGGACCGTCAGCCGTTAAACCTAACTGACTGAACCTGATCTGATCCCGGGCGACTCACCGTCGCCCGGGATGATTGTATAAACAGACCGCGACCCAGGGTTTCGGCCCTGCTCGCCACCGGATGCCTGAGCGCGATGGAAAAACGAGCTTTCTTCTCCAGCAAGATCCTGCCCTATGCGCTGCTTCTCCCGCAGCTCGCGATCACGGTCATCTTCTTCTACCTGCCCGCCAGCCAGGCCGTCTGGCAGTCTTTCCTGCTCGAGGACGCCTTCGGCCTCTCGAGCGAGTTCGTCGGTTTCGAGAACTACCGCCACCTCTTCGCGCAGCCCGAATATTACCGGGCGATGATGACGACGGTCGTGTTCTCCTCCTCGGTCGCCATCCTGTCCCTGGCCTGCGCCCTGCTCCTGGCCACCCAGGCCGACAAGCAGCTGCGCGGCGGCGAGGCCTACAAGACCCTCCTGATCTGGCCCTACGCGGTCGCTCCGGCCATCGCGGGCGTCCTGTGGATCTTCATGTTCCACCCCACCCTCGGCACCCTTTCGCGGCCGATCAAGGCCATGGGCATCGACTGGAACCCGATGCTCAACGCGAAGCACGCCATGCTCCTGCTGATCCTTTCGGCGACCTGGAAGCAGATCAGCTATAACTTCCTGTTCTTCCTTGCCGGCCTGCAGGCGATCCCGAAGAGCGTGATCGAGGCGGCCGCCATCGACGGCTCGGGGCCGATCCGGCGCTTCTGGACGATCATCTTCCCGCTCCTGTCGCCCACGACCTTCTTCCTGATCGTCGTGAACATCGTCTATGTCTTCTTCGACACGTTCGGCATCATCGATGCCGTGACGGGCGGCGGACCGGCCGGCCAGACGACCACCCTGGTCTACAAGGTCTATGCGGATGGGCGCCTCGGCGGCGACCTTGGCGGCTCGGCGGCACAATCCGTGATCCTCATGATCATCGTGATCGCACTCACGGCCATCCAATTCCGTTATGTCGAGCGTAAGGTGCAATACTGATGGTCGAGAACAGACGCTACAGAAACCTCGTCGCCTATTTCGTCCTGTTCGTCGGCGTCGTCATCGTGGCCTTTCCGGTCTACCTGGCGATCCTGGCCTCGACCTTCGATGCGGCAACGATCAGCAACGGCAACATGCCGCTCGTGCCGGGCGACCAGGCCGCCGAGAACTACTATCGGACGATGTTCGTCGGAGCCTCTCGCACCTCCCGCGAGCCTGTAGGCCTCATGATGATGAACTCCTTCATCATGGCGATGGGCATCGCGGTCGGTAAGATTTTCATCTCGGTCCTGTCCGCCTTCGCGGTGGTCTATTTCCGCTTCCCCCTGCGCATGACGGCGTTCTGGGTGATCTTCATCACCCTGATGCTGCCCGTAGAAGTCCGCATCTACCCGACCTACAAGATCGTCGCGGATCTCGGCCTGCTCGACACCTATACGGGCCTCATCCTCCCGCTCATCGCATCCGCGACCGGAACGTTGCTGTTCCGGCAGTTCTTCATGACGATCCCGGACGAGCTGCTTGAGGCCTCCAAGATCGATGGCGCCGGTCCCTTCCGGTTCTTCAAGGACACGCTTCTGCCCCTGTCGCTCACGACGATCGCGGCGCTCTTCGTCATTCAGTTCATCTATGGCTGGAACCAGTATCTCTGGCCGCTCCTGATCACCACGAAGAGCTCGATGCAGACCATCGTGATCGGCATCAAGAAGATGATCACGACGCAGGACGCCCTGACCGAGTGGCAGATCGCCATGACGACGGCCGTTCTCGCCATGATCCCGCCGGTCCTGGTGGTGGTCTTCATGCAGCGCCTCTTCGTGAAGGGGCTCGTGGAAACGGAAAAGTAAGGCCGGAGCCGCCCCTTTTTCCGAGGGGCGGCGCGGATTTTTATCGAAAAGACATTCCGGGCCGCCAAAAAGGGCCCGAGCCGATTTGAAGGATTGAGACGATGGCAGGCGTAACGCTCGATACGGTGCGGAAGATCTATGCGGGCAATGTCGAGGCCGTGAAGGGCGTTTCCCTCGGCATCGAGGACGGATCCTTCTGCGTGCTCGTCGGCCCCTCGGGCTGCGGCAAGTCCACGCTCCTGCGCATGATCGCGGGGCTCGAGACGATTTCCGGCGGCACCGTCAAGATCGGCGACCGCGTCGTGAACGAGATCGAGCCTTCCGAGCGCGACATCGCCATGGTGTTCCAGAACTACGCGCTCTATCCGCATATGAGCGTCTACGACAACATGGCTTACGGCCTGAAGAACCGGGGCACCCCGAAGCCCGAGATCGACAAGCGCGTGAAGGAAGCCGCCCGGATCCTCGCCATCGAGCCGTTCCTCGACCGCAAGCCGCGCCAGCTCTCGGGCGGGCAGCGCCAGCGCGTCGCCATGGGCCGCGCCATCGTGCGCAAGCCGCAGGTCTTCCTGTTTGACGAGCCGCTCTCGAACCTCGATGCCAAGCTGCGCGTCCAGATGCGCGTGGAGATCAAGCGCCTTCAGCGGGCCCTGGGCGTGACCTCCATCTACGTGACCCACGATCAGGTCGAGGCCATGACCCTCTCGGACAAGCTCGTGGTGATGAGCGGCGGGCAGATCGAGCAGGTCGGTACGCCCTCGGAGGTCTATCGCCGTCCCGAGACCCGCTTCGTGGCGACCTTCATCGGCTCCCCGCCCATGAACATCCTGCCCGGCAAGGTCGAGGGTCCCGGCCGGGTCTCTGTCGGCGGCCAATCGATCGCCGTCGCCGACATGCGCGACGGGTTGACGCCCGGCTCCGCCATCGAGGTCGGCCTGCGGCCCGAGGACGTGCAGGCCGGAGCGGCCGGTACGAGCAGCCTGACCATGGATATCGACTTCGTCGAGGAGCTCGGCGCAACCCAGCTGTTCCACGGCAAGGTCGCCGGGGCCGATTTCGTCGTGCAGGCCTCCACGGGCCAGATTTCGGCCGATGCAGGCCGCCTGACCCTGTCCATCGACCCTGCCAACGTCCACCTCTTCGACCCGCAGACCACGAAGCGTCTCGGCCGCGTCTGACAAGGACGCAACGTCGCTTTTCAGGGTAGGCGCCGACGCACGGTGTCCGGTCTCAGGCCGGGCGGCCGGCGCTTGGCTTGATTCGGTTCCTGTTGCGCCGGGCCGGTGGCGCCGTTATGCCTCGATGAAACGCGAGGACGAAGCATGACGGTCAAGATCGACGGAGCGAAGCTCAGGATCGGCGATGTGGTGCGCGTAGCGCGCCCCAACGGCAAAGGGCGCTTCGAGAAGGCGGCCCTGCACCCGCAGGCCCGGGAGCGGATCGCGGCGACGCGGGATTATATCGACAGCCACTGGATGCATGACGATGCGCCGCTCATGTACGCCTTTAATACCGGCGTCGGGCTGTTCAAGGACCAGCGTGTCCTCATCGCCGACATGGCGGAGTATCAGCGCAAGTCCGTCTATGCCCATGCCACGGGCGTTGGAGAGCCGTTTCCGGAGGATGTGACGCGGGCGATGATGCTGCTGCGCGCCAATGCCTTCGCGTCCAACTATTCCGGCCCTCGCGTCGAGCTCGTGGAGCGGCTCATCGATTTCCTCAATGCCGGCCTGCACCCCGTCATCCCGCAGAAGGGCTCTGTGGGCGCCTCCGGCGATCTGGCGCCGCTTGCCCATATGGCGGGCGCCGTGTGCGGCTTCGACGAGGCCGAGATGGTCTATAAGGAGCGTCGCATGCCGGCGCGCGAGGCCATCGCGAAGGCCGGCTTCGACCCTGATTTCGAGCTCGGCGCCAAGGATGCCTCGGCTCTCATCAACGGCTCGACCGCATCCCTCGCCCTCGGCGCTCTCGCGACCTATGACGCGCGCCGCCTCCTGAAGCAGGCCGACATCGCCATGTGCCTCTCGCTGGAGGCGATGCGCGGAGAGCTGGCGGCTTTCGATCCGCGCGTGCACAAGGCGCGTCCGCATCCCGGTCAGGCGCGGATCGCGCGCAACCTGCTGCGCATTCTCGACGGGTCCCGGCGCTGCTCGCAGGCCGCGCGGGACGTGGTCTTCCCCGACGAGGCGCGCCAGCCCGGCACGCCGGCCTCGCCCCGTGTGCAGGACGTGTATTCCCTGCGCTGCACGCCGCAGGTCCATGGTCCTGCCGTCGAGGCTGTGGAATATGTCGAGCGCATCATCGGCACGGAGATGAACTCCGCGACCGACAATCCGCTGATCTTCGATAACGGCGAGGGCGGCTACGTCTCGATTTCGGGCGGTCATTTCCACGGACAATACGTGGCGCAGGCCATGGATTTCCTGGCAATCGCGATGGCGGATCTCGGCGCGATTTCCGAGCGGCGGCTCGCCCGCCTCATCGACCCCACCATGTCCTATGGCTTGCCGCGCAATCTCCTGGCCGGCAAGCGGGGCCTCAACACGGGCTTCGCCACGGTGCAGTGCTCCATGTCGGCCCTCGTCATGGAAAATCGCGGCCTTGCCACGCCGGGCTCCGTCGATTCCATCCCTGGCAAATCCAATGCCGAGGACCATGTGTCGAACTCGACATGGTGCGGGCGCAAGGCGCGCACCATCGTGGAGAATGTGGAGCAGATCATTGCCGGAGAGCTGCTGATGGCCGCGCAGGCCCTCACGCTCGTCGAGCCCGTGGCGAAGGATTATCCCCTGGGCAAAGGATCAACGGCCGCTTTCGAGGCGATCCGCGCCGTCATCCCGCCGGCGCTCGATGGCGACCGCTGGTATGCGACCGAGATGCGTCAGGCGCTCGAGCTTGTACGCTCCGGCGCCGTCGTGGAAGCCGTTGAGAACGCTGTCGGTGCGTTGGAATAGACAATGAAAAGGGCCCGGAAACCGGGCCCTTTCAGGGCTGTTGGATCAACGGCAGCGGCGCACCGTACGATACACGACGCTTCCGTTCGGGCGCACGATGCGTTCCCGGATCATGCGGCAGGGACCCGCACGATGGTGCCAGCCCGGTCGCACGCCGCATTGGCGCACGGTGCGGTAGACGACGCGTCCATTCGGCCGCACGGTCCGGACGCGGCGCGTCACGCAAGCGACATCCTCCACGAGAGAAGGAGCCTGCACCTGAGCTCCGTTGAAACGGGCCTGCGCTTCGGGAGCGACAAAGAACCCCATGCCAAGGGCAGCGGCGAAAGCCGGGAGGAGAATGGCTCGCATAATCCGATCCTTCGGTATGTTACAGTGACGGACGACAACGGTAACGAGATGCCAAGGTTCCCGAATTTCAGGGAGAAGTCATGACGCTGCGTGTCGCCATCAGGCCCGTATCGGATGCGGACGGTCCAGCGCTCATTGCTGCGAATCTCGCCAGCATCCACGTTCACGAACCATGGGTCTATCCGTGTCGCGATGCGGTGTCCTTCCAGGCTTATCTGGCGCGCAGCGACGGTGAGCGCTCGCTCGGCTTCATCGCGCGGGAGCGCGAAAGCAGGCGGATCGTCGGGGTCGTCAACCTCAATGAAATCGTGCGGGGACTCTTCCAGAGCGCCTATCTCGGTTACTACGGCATGGCCGGCTGGCAGGGACGGGGCCTCATGAGCGAGGCGGTCGCGCTCGTCGTCGCTCATGCGTTCGAAGGACTTGGCCTGCATCGGATCGAGGCGAATATCCAGCCGGGCAACATGTCGTCCCGCGCCCTCGCGAAGCGGCTGGGGTTCCGGCAGGAGGGCTACTCTCCGCGTTATCTCAGGATCGGCGGAGAATGGCGCGATCACGAGCGCTGGGCCATCCTCTCCGAGGAATGGCGCGAACGGGCTTAAATTTTGTTTTTCAACGGCTTCTGCAGAAAGATCCGGCTGTTGCCGACGGGATAATCTTTCAACTCGCCGAAACGCCGATAGCCCAGGCGTTCGTAGAGAAGCGCGGCCTCGGGATTAAGCGTGTCGAGCCATGCGGAATGGCAGCCGCGCCGCAATCCCTCGGCTTCGGCAAGCGCAAGCAGACGACGGGCGATTCCCTGTCCGCGCAGTTCTTCGGGCACGAAGATCAGCTCGATGGACAGCCATCCGCGCCCCGTGCGGCCCCACAAACCGCCGATGATATGCTCCTTCTCGCCGTCGCGAATGATGACGGCCAGATCGCCGGAGGGATGGCCGGAATCGATCGCATTCCGGTTGAACTCGCGAAGCCTGTCGCGAAGGAAAACGTGGATCGCCTCATCGGGCGTCGGGACCAGCGCGATGTCGCAGCTCACGCAACGATCTTCCGGACGGTCTCGATCAGAACGCGCGCTGCCACGTCCGCATCCTCGACGGTGATCGACTCGGCGGGATTGTGACTGATGCCGCCCTTGCAGCGCACAAAGAGCATCGCGACCGGACAGAGGGCCGCCATCGCGACCGCATCGTGTCCGGCGCCGGATGCCAGATGTCGCGCGGGGAGGCCTGTTTCACGGACGGATTCTTCCAGCAGGCCGATCAGTGCCCGGTCCATGGGGGTTGCGGGCGAGTCCATGAAGGGCTCGACCGAGAGCGTCACGCCGCGCTTCTCCGCGATGGCTTCGCATTCGGCGAGAATGTCCGCCACCATGGCGTGACGCACCGCATCGTCGGGCGAGCGGGCATCGAGGGTGAGATCGACGCGAGCCGGGATCACGTTGATGGCTCCGGGCTGCACCTTTGCGACGCCGACGGTCGCGACCGTGTCCTCGCGGATCGCGCCTGTGCGCTCCACCGCGCCGATCATCTCGGCTGCCGCCGCAAGCGCATCGCGCCGCATCGTCATCGGCACGGTGCCGGCATGGCCCGCTTCGCCGATCACCGACATGCGCGCCCGGCTGACGCCGTTGATGGCCGAAACGAGACCGACGGGCAGGCCCTCCGCTTCGAGCTGGGGTCCCTGTTCGATATGCACTTCGAGATAGCCGCGATAGCGCTTAGGATCGCGTGCGATCTCGCCGATGCGCGCAGGATCGCCGCCGAAGCCGGTCAGGGCATCCCTGAGGGTCACACCGTCTTGATCGACGCCATCGAGCCATTCCGACCTGTAGTTGCCCGAGAGCGCGTAGGAGCTGGAAAGATTAGTCGGGAAGCGGGCGTTCTCCTCATCGCCGAACGCGATCACCTCGATCGGACAGGACGGGACGATACCGGCCTCACGAAGCGCCTCGACGGCGACGATCCCGAGAACGACGCCGAGCGTGCCGTCATAGCGGCCTGCATCGATCACCGTGTCGATATGGGAGCCGATGAGGAGGGCCGGGGCATCCGGGTTCGACCCCTCGAGACGGCCGACCACCGAGCCCAGCGTATCGATGTGGCTGCGAAGCCCGGCCTGCTGCATGAGGCCAAGGGTCTCTTCTGCGGCGGCCCGGTGGGCCTTCGAGAGATAAAGGCGCGTCAGGCGGCCGGGCTCGTCGCTGTGGCGGGCAAGAGCGTCGAGCATCGCCATGGCGCGGCGGCCGAGGATCGGGTCGGGAGCGTTCGTCATGATGCCCGGAGAGTTTCAGGAACCGGCGCTCTTCGCAAGAGGAAGCTGCGCCGACCCTGCTCTCTCAGGCCGCGACGCCGAGCTTCTTCTGCAGGCTCGTGGAGGAGGTGGTGTATTGGAAAAGGAGCTTCTTTTCCGGATAGACGTAGCGATGCACCTTCTGGGCCGCGAGAGCGCCCTCGTGGAACCCGGAAAGGATGAGCTTCAGCTTGCCCGGATAGGTGTTGATGTCGCCGATGGCGAAGATGCCCGGGACATTGGTCTCGAACTTTTCCGTATCGACCGGGATCAGGTTCTCGTGAAGGTTCAGGCCCCAATCGGCGATGGGGCCGAGCTTCATGGTCAGCCCGAAGAAGGGCAGCATTACGTCGCAGTCGATATCGAAGGTCGATCCGTCGTCCTTGCGGACCGTGACGCCTTCGAGCACCGGAGCCTTGCCCTTGAGCGTGGTCACCTGGCCGAGATGCAGATCCATGTCGCCGCCGGCGACCAGGGAGCGCATCTTCTCCACCGTGTGAGGCGCCGCCCGGAAGGCATCGCGGCGATGAAGCAGGGTAAGGCGCTTGGCGAGCGGCTGCAGGTTCACGGTCCAGTCGAGGGCCGAGTCGCCGCCGCCGACGATCAGGATCCGCTTGTCGCGGAACATCTCCATGTGACGCACCGCATAGAAGACGCCGGTGCCCTCGAAAGCCTCGATATTGTCGATAGGCGGCTTCTTCGGCTGGAACGATCCGCCTCCTGCGGCGATCAGGATGGCCTTGCAGGTGAACGTGGTCTCGTTCTCGGAGGTCTTCACGCGGAAGAGCGGCGCCTCGGGCGTGCCCAGGGATTCGATGCTCTCCACCATCTCGTTGAGATGGAAGGTGGGATGGAACGGCTCGATCTGGGCCATCAGGTTGTCGACGAGCCCCTGCCCGGTGACCATGGGAAAGCCCGGAATGTCGTAAATCGGCTTCTCGGGATAGAGCTCGGCGCACTGGCCGCCCACCTTGGGCAGGATGTCGATCACATGACATTTGATGTCGAGGAGCCCGAGTTCGAAAACGGCGAAGAGCCCGACAGGCCCAGCACCGATGATGACGACGTCCGTTTCGATATTGTCGGTCATGAACAGGCTCCTTGGAGAGACCCCTCGAAAAGCACGGTCTCCCGTCTTTGGCAATGCGACAGGCTTGGCCGGAGGGACAGTCAGCTCCCGGTGGGGGCCAGGGTCACTTCCAGGCCGTCGAGCTCGGGGGTCCAGAGGATCTGGCAGGAGAGGCGGGAATTCGGCTGGGTCACCACCGTGTCCAGCTGGTTCTCCTCCTCCTCGGTCGGAGGATAGAGTTTCGGAAGCCACTCCTCAGCCACGAAGACATGGCAGGTGGCGCATTCGCACGCACCGCCGCAGAGGCCCTCGATGGGAAGGCCCCAGTCCCGGATGATTTCCATCACGCGCCAGCCCTCGGCGGCTTCGAGGGTGTGGCGCTGGCCGGAGCGGTCGGTCACGTGGATGACGCCCATGAAGGGGAGATTCCTCAGAGGACAAAAGGTGAGGGCGGGCGCAGGTTTGCGCCGGACGGGCTGGATATCGGGCCTTTCGCCCCGTCCGTCAACGCTTTAGGCGCAGAACCTGGGCGCTTCTTCTGCCCCGGGGCCGCCAACGTGCCTCAGACCCCCAGGGTCTCGGCCCTCAGCCTCTCGTCGCCGAGGAAGTCCGCCATCGGGCCCTGAAAGCGCATCTCGCCGCGCTCGATGACGCAGGCCCTGTCGGACACGGACGCCGCAAAGGCCCAGTTCTGCTCGGAAAGGAGGATCGAGACGCCCTCCGCCTTCATGGCCCGGATCGCCTCGGCCAGGGCCTGAACCAGGACCGGGGCGATGCCCTCGGAGGGCTCGTCGAGCAGGATGGCTTCCGGATTGCCCATGAGTGTCCGGGCGATGGACAGCATCTGCTGCTCGCCCCCCGACATCTCGTTGCCACGCCGCCCGCGCATGGCCGCCAGGTTCGGGAAAAGGCGGAAGAGCCGCTCCGGCGTCCAGGGGGAACGTCCGGCGCGGCCCGGGCGGCGGCCGACCCCCAGGTTCTCCTCAACGGTCAGGTCGGTGAAGATGCGCCGGTCCTCCGGCACGTAGCCGAGCCCGAGACGGGCGATCCTGTAAGGGGGCAGTCCCAGGATCGGGCGGTCCAGGAAGGTGAGGCGCCCGGCCGCGGCCGGCACGAGGCCGAGAATGGCCTTGAGCGTGGTGGTCTTTCCGGCGCCGTTGCGGCCGATCAGGGCCGTCACCTCGCCGGAGCGCAGCTGGAACGAGAGCCCGAACAGCACCTGGGCGCGTCCATAGGAGGCGGTCAGCCCTTCCACATCCAGCAGGGGCGGGCTCATGCGGGCCTCCCCGGAAGGGGCTGAAGGGCGTGGGCGTCGCCCAGATAGGCCTCCCGAACCCGGGGATCCCGCCGGATCTCCTCCGGGCTCCCGGCTGCGATGATCTCCCCGCGCAGGAGCACCAGGACCCGGTCCGCATGGCCGAAGACCACGTCCATGTCGTGCTCGGTGAACAGCACTCCGATTTTTCGGGAGCGGGCGATGGAGTCCGTCAGTTGCATGAGGGCGGAGCGTTCCCTGGGCGCCATGCCGGCGGTCGGCTCGTCCATGAGGATGAGCTTGGGCTCGCCCGCGAGCGCGATGGCGAGTTCCGCCCGCTTCACGTCCCCATAAGCCAGCTCCGCGCAGGAGCGGTCGGCCGCCTGTTCCATGCCGACCTGCGACAGGAGTGCCATGGCCTCGTTCCGGTAGCGCCGGCGCGCCGCGCCCCACAGGGAAGCGCTCTCATGGTGATGGCTGAGGAGCGCCATCTGCACGTTCTCGGCCACCGTCATGGACAGGAATGCCTGCGCAACCTGGAAGGTCCGGCCGATCCCCTTCTGGAACCGCTCCTGCGGCGACGCATGGGTGATCGGCACGCCGTCGAGGAGGATGTTGCCGGCATCGGCTTTCAGCTGACCGCCGATCATGTTGAACACGGTGGATTTTCCAGCGCCATTGGGGCCGATGAGGGCGACCATTTCGCCTCTCTCGACCGTGAAGGCGACATCCCGCGCCGCCGTGACGGCGCCGAAGGATCGGGTCAGGCCGTGAACGTCGAGCAGGGTCATGCGCGCTCCTCGCGCCAGCGGGCGAGGGTGCCGACGAGGCCGTGGGGGAACACCAGCACCATAGTGATGATGCTCAGGCCCAGGAACAGGCGCCAGAAGGACGTCAGGGGCATGATCCAGTCGCGCAGGGCATGCAGGATCGCGGCGCCGACCGGTGCGCCTGCAATCGTCTGGATGCCGCCGAGGAGGAGCATCGTGAGGGCGTCGACCGAGGTCGGGATGCCGAGCAGGCTCGGATCGACCGAGCCGCGCGAGAAAGCATAAAGCCCGCCGGCCAATCCCGCGCTCGCGCCCGCGATCGTGAAGGCCATCCAGCGGTGCCGGCGCAGATGCAGCCCAATGGCCTCGGCGCGCGCCTCGGAGTCGCGGGCGGCGCGGAGGGCGTAGCCGAAGGGCGAGTCGATCAGGCGCGTCAGCAGGAACAGGGCCGCGGTCGTCACCGCCAGGGTGAGAAGATAATAGGCGCTGCGTGCGCCGATCCAGGCCGGCGGCCAGACGCCGACGATTCCATTGTCGCCGCCGGTGACCTCGACCCACTGGAACGCCACCGCATAGAGGATCTGCGCGGCCGCGAGGGTCATCATGGCCAGATAGATGCCGGACAGGCGCACCACGAAGGCGCCAATCAGCGCGCCGCCGACGGCCGCGAGGAGCACCCCGAGGGGCAGGGCCGCGCCCATGGGAGCGCCGAGCCACTTCACCCCCAGGGCCGCCCCGTAGGCACCGAGCCCGAAAAAGGCCGCATGGCCGAAGCTGACGAGGCCGCCGACGCCGATGAGGAGCTGCAGGCTGAACGCGAAAAGGGCGAAGATCAGGATCTCGATCGCGACCTTAAGCAGATAGGCATCCGCCACCAGGGGAAGCAGGGCGAGGAGCAGGGGGACTGCAAGCCAGGCGAGGCTCTTGTAGCGCGACGGCTTGCGGCTGGCGATGCCGACCGCATGGGATCCGCCGACGATCTCCGGCCGCCCGAAGAGCCCGTAGGGCCTCACGGCGAGCACCACCGCCATGAGCAGGAACACGACCACGAGGGTGCTCTTGGGAAAGATCAGGATGCCGAAGGCCTGGAGCTGGCCGATGATGAGCGCCGCCAGGAAGGCCCCCGGAACGCTGCCCATGCCGCCGACGACCGTGACGACGAAGCACTCGGCGATGATCGACAGGTCCATGCCCGTATTCGCCGCGACGCGCGGGATCTGCAGCGCGCCGCCGAGGCCGGCCAGAAAGGCGCCGAGGAACAGGGTGCCGGTGAACAGGAGCGCCTGGTTCACGCCGAGGGCCGCGACCATATCCCGGTCCTGGGTTGCGGCGCGCACGAGGATTCCGAAGCGCGTTTTGCGCAGGAGGAGCCAGACGAGGCCGAGCACGACCGGTCCCGCGGCGATGAGCACGAGCTCATAGGAGGGAAAGCGCCGCCCGAGGATCTCGACAGGCTGGCGCAGGCCCGGCGCGCGCGGGCCCAGGATGTCCTGCGGCCCGAAGACCTGCACCACCACATCCTGAAGCACCAGGACGACCCCGAAAGTGGCAAGCAGCTGGAAGAGTTCCGGCGCATGATAGATGCGCCGGAGGAGCAGGATTTCGAGCAGGATGCCGATCACGCCCACGAGCAGCGCCGAGGCCAGGATGCCGACCCAGAAGGCCGTCGGCCCGTAGGAGAGTTCGAGCAGCCGCGGCACCAGCGTCGCGGCCGTATAGGCGCCCACCATGTAGAGGGAGCCGTGGGCGAAGTTGACGATCCGCGTGACGCCGAAGACGAGGGTGAGCCCGCAGGCCGTGATGAAGAGGGACGAGGCGCTGGCGAGCCCGTTCAGGGCCTGGATGGCGAGAAACGACGGATCCATGAAGGCTAACCTTCCCTCCGGCGGAGGGCGGACGCGCGTGGCGGCATGGAAGCGTCAGTCCTTCCGAGCGGCCTTCACGTCGGCCTCGGACGGCATGAAGGATGCGCCGTCATTGTACGTCCAGTCCGTCATGCCGCCGGTCGCGCCCTTGAGGACGAGCTTGCCGACCCAGGCTCCCATGGTCGACTGGTTGTCGATGCCACGCATGGTCACGGGGCCGATGACCGTGTCGAACTTGGCGTCCTCGAGAGCCTTGATGAGGGCATCCGTCTCCACGGAGCCGGCGCGCTCGATGGTGTCCCGGATCATGTACACGGTGATGTAGCCGAGAAGCGAGCCGAGGCGCGGCGTGTCCTTGTACTTCGCCCGATAGGCGTCCACGAAGGCCTTGTGCTTGGGCTCCGTGATCTCGTCCCAAGGATAGCCGGTGACCGTCCAGCCTTCCGGGATCTCGTCCTTGAGGGGGAGGAGCCATTCGGGCTCACCGGTCAGCAGCGACAGGATGCTCTTGCCCTCGAACAGGCCGCGCGCATTGCCCTCGCGGACGAATTGCGTGAGGTCGGGCCCGAAGGTCACGTTGAAGATCCCGTCGGGCTTCGCCTGTTCGAGCGCCGACACGGTCGCGCCGGCCTCGATCTTGCCGAGGGCCGGGTATTGCTCGGCGACGATCTCCGCGCCAGGCACCCGTTCCTTGATGAGCCGCTTGAACACCTCGGCGGCCGATTGGCCGTATTCGTAATTGGGGGCCACGATGGCCCAGCGCTTCGCGCCCGAGGCCTTGGCCTGATCGACCAGCATGCCGACCTGCATGTAGTTGTTCGGCCGGACGCGGAACGTATAGCGGTTGCCCTGCGCCATGGTGATGGCGTCGGTGAGCGGCTCGGTAGCGATGTAGAGGATCTTCTTCTGGTTGGCGTAGTCCGCCATCGCGACGCCGACATTCGACAGGAAGGAGCCGAACAGGAAGGACACGCCCTCCCGCGTCACCAGCTCCTCCGCCACGCGCGTGGAATCGCCGGTCGTGGCGCCATCGTCCCGGGAGATGATCTCGATCTTGCGCCCGAGCACGCCGCCCTTGGCGTTGATCTCGTCGAGGGCCAGTTGCCAACCCTGACGGTAGGGCACCGTGAAGGCGGCCCATTTGCTGTAGGAGTTCAGCTCGCCGATCTTGATCGGGGCAGGCTGCGCCTGAGCAGCGGGACTTGCGAGCGCCAGCCCCAGTCCGAGAGCCAGCCAGCGGATCGTCAATGTCTTCGCCATGAGGATTCCCCACCATAGGACCAGGGAGGATCTAGGACCATTTGCGCCTGGAAGGAAGCCACAATTGTCGCAGCGCGGGGAATTCCCGCCTTGCTGCCGGAACGGCGACAAGCCAATCTTGCGCTCTGTGCACCAGGGTCTTCCGCCCCAGGCCTTGCTCTCGAAGGTGGGCGGGAGGGGGGTTGAACCGCTGCAATTCCGGCCGAATTACCGGCAGAGCGCCAGGCTTTCCAGGAAAGGGGACCGATGAGCCATCCGATCGTCTATCCGAAGGTCCCTCACGTGGCCGTGGCAAGCGCCTGCATCCTGGGCGAGGGCATCGTCTGGGACTACCGCACGGATACGCTCCTCTGGGTCGACATCAAGGAGCCGGGCATCTGGCATTACAAGCCCTCCACCGGGGAGCACGGGCACATTCCGGCTCCGGAGACGGTCGGCTTCGTCCTGCTGACCCCCGAACCGGACGTGGTGGTGGCGGGCTTCAAGTCGGGCCTTGCCCGCTTCGACATGAGGAGCGGCAAGTCCACGCCCCTCATGGCCCCCGAGCCGGACCAGCCGGACAACAGGCTCAACGACGGCTGCGTGGGACCCGATGGCTGCATTTATTTCGGCACCATGCATGATCCGGAAACGGCGCCGACAGGCGCCTTCTGGCGCTGGGATGGGCACGCGCTCTCGCGCATTTACGGGAGCACCGTCGTCACCAACGGCCCGGTCTGCAGCCCCGATGGGAAAACGCTCTATGCGACCGACACCACGAACCGGACCATTCTGGCCTTCGAGCGGGACGGCGAGCGGCTCGGCGAGCCTCGGGTCTTCGTTACGTTCGAGCAGGGCTGGGGCCACCCGGACGGTATGACGGTCGACCACAGGGGCCATCTTTGGGTCTGCCATTGGGGCGGGTCGCGCATCACCCGCTTCACGCCCGAAGGAAGGGCCGAGATGGTGGTGCCGGTGCCCACGGCCCAGGTCACCAACTGCGCCTTCGGTGGGCCCGACCTGACGACCCTCTACATCACCACGGCGGGCATCGGCCACGATCCCCATACGGACCCCATGGCAGGGCATCTCTATGCGGTCGAGACAGGCACCCACGGCATCAGGGCCCACATCTTCGAGGGATAGGCATGGCGATCGACCATTTTGGAACCCTCGACGGGCGGGACGTGTGGGAGATCACGCTGACCGGCCCCGACGGGATGGAATTGCGCGTCCTGACCTGGGGAGCGGTCATCCGGGATCTGATCGTGCCGGCGCGACAGGGGCCTCAGCCCGTCGTGCTCGGCCTCAACTCCATCGCAGATTACAAGGCCCATTCCCCATATTTCGGCGCCATTGTCGGCCGCTATGCCAACCGGATCGGGCAGGCGCGCTTCACCCTGGACGGGCATGAATACACGCTCGATGCCAATGAAGGGCGGAACCAGCTCCATGGCGGAACGGACGGGTTCGGGACCCGGCACTGGACGATCGTCGAACAGCAGCGGTCCAGCGTGACGCTCTCCCTGGTGTCGGACGACGGTGACATGGGCTATCCGGGGCGTCTCGTTGCCACCTGCACCTATTCCCTGCTCCCCGACGCCACGGTGCGGATCGTGCTGGAGGCGACCTGCGACCAGCCGACGCCCGTCAACCTCACCACCCACGGCTACTTCAACCTGGACGGCAGCCTCGACATCTGCTCGCACCACCTGACGATTGCGGCCGACTACGTGACCCCGACCGCATCGGACCTTATCCCGACCGGCGAGATCCGGCGCGTGGCGGCCACGCCCTACGATTTCCGCAACCAGCGACCGATCGGCGCGGCGGAGCTGCTGCGGGAGCGGACCGTCTACGACATCAACTACGTGCTGCGCGGCCCCTGGGGAACGCTCCGGCATGCGGCCACGCTGCAATCCCTTACGTCCGGCCTGGCCATGGAGCTCTGGACGACGGAGCCCGGGGTCCAGTTCTATGACGGGCACATGCTCGAGATCCCTGTCCCCGGCCTGAACGGTGCCCATTACGGCCCCCATGCGGGCCTCTGTCTGGAGCCGCAGAGATTCCCCGACGGCCCCAATAACGCCCACTTTCCCTCCTGTATTCTCGGTCCAGGATCGGTATCCCGGCAGATCAGCGAACTTCGATTCGCTTCCGTCTGATGGGAACTTTGCCGCTCGATGGGCTGTTGATTCCGAAAGGCGCTCCCGCTGGGGACGCAACCAGAGGGAAACCCATATGCCGGTGCTCGACGCGAATGCCCTGAAGACGGATCCGCAGGGAGCGGCTTTTCTTTTGGGCGTTCTTCGCCAGTCGAATCAGGCTCGGACCAGCCCGCAAAAGGCGGCGCCGGTCGACCGCAGGACCCCTTGCGCGGTCAAGCTGCGCGAATGGCGTCTGCCGATCGTCCCGGCCCTTTGAGGCTTTATGCTTCCTCCGCTCCCGGAGCGGCCAATCCCCGCTTTGCCAGAAGAGCCTCGGCGGTCGGCAGACGCCCGCGGAAGGCGCGGTAGGCATCTGCAGGATCGCGCAGGTTGCCGGCGGAATAGATGTAGCGCTTCAGCCGCGCCGCCGTCTCGCCATCGAAGACGTTTCCGGTCTCCTCGAAAGCGTTGAACGCATCCGCGTCGAGGACCTCCGACCACAGATAGCTGTAATAGCCTGACGAATAACCATCGCCCGCGAAGACATGGGTGAAATGCGGCGTGCGGTGGCGCATGACGATCTCGCGTGGCATCCCGATCCGGTCGAGAGAGGCGCGCTCGAAGGCGGATGCATCTACATGCGCCGCATCCGCAAGCCGGTGCAGGTCGAGATCGACGAAGGCGGAGGCGAGATACTCCACGGTCGCAAAGCCCTGGTTGAAGTTTCGCGCTGCCATTAACCGGTCAAGGAGCGCCTCAGGAATGGGCTCGCCGGTCCTGTAATGGGTCGCGAAGCGACGCAGGATCTCCGGCCGCGACAGCCAGTGCTCGTAGAGTTGGGACGGCAGCTCGACGAAGTCGGTCGAAACGCCCGTTCCGGCCAGGAGAGGATAGGTCACGTCGGAGAGCAGGCCGTGGAGCGCATGGCCGAATTCGTGGAAGAGCGTCTTTGCGTCGTCGAAGCTGAGGAGGGATGGCTCGCCCCGGCCGCCTTTGGAGAAATTCATGACGTTGACGATGATCGGGCGGACATCACCGGTCAGCTTCTCCTGCGAGCGGAAAGCGCTCATCCACGCGCCGCTGCGCTTGGAGGGACGTGCGAAGTAATCGCCGATGAAGATCCCGATGAGTGTTCCGGCCGCATCGACGACCTTCCAGGCACGGATGTCGGGATGGTAGCGCGGGAAATCCTGCAATTCCTGGAAGTTCAGGCCGAAGAGCCTGTTCGCTGTCTCAAAGGCCGCCTCGATGATCCGGTCAAGCTGGAAGTACGGCTTGATCGCTGCCTCGTCGAGATCGTGCCGCGCGATGCGGACCTGCTCGGCATAATAGCGCCAGTCCCAAGGCTCGATGACGATGTTGTCGCCTTGCGTCTGGGCATGGGCCTGGAGGTCGTCCCGCTCCTCCATCGCACGCCGCCGTGCCGGCGCCCAGACTTCATCGAGGAGCGAGCGCACCGCCTCCGGGGTCTTGGCCATGGTGTCGGCCAGTTTGAAGTCCGCGAAGGTCTCATAGCCCAGAAGCTTCGCGCGCTCGGCGCGCAGCCGAACCATCTCGGCGATGATGGCCGTGTTGTCCGTGGCGCCGCCGCCTTCTCCGCGGCGGATCCAGGCCTTGAAGGCCTGCTCCCGCAGGTCCCGGCGACTCGAAAACTGCAGGAACGGCTCGATGCTGGAGCGTGACAGGGTGATGACGTATTTCCCCGCAAGGCCGCTATCGGCCGCGGCCTGCGCGGCTGCATCCCGCAGGAAAGGCGGCAGACCCGCCAGATCCTCGCCGTTTTCGAGGACGAGGCGATAATCCCTCTCGTCAGCGAGGACGTTTTGGGAGAACTGGGTGCCGAGGCTGGCCAGACGCTCGGTGATGGCCGCGAGCCGTGCCTTGTCCTCCGCTCCGAGGCGGGCTCCGGCCCGCACGAAGATCGTATGATAGCGGTCGAGAAGGCGCGCCTGTTCGGACGAGAGGCCGAGGCGGTCCTTGTCCCGGTGGAGCGCGTCCACGCGACGGAACAGGGCCTCGTTCATGAAGATGCTGTTGCGATGCTTGGCGAGGCGCGGTGCCATCTCGCGCTCGATGGCCTGAATCGCATCATTCGTGTGCGATCCGGCCAGATTGAAGAAGACGCCGCCGACGCGCTTCAGCGTTGCACCGCTGCGCTCCAATGCCTCGACCGTATTGGCGAATGTCGGCGCCTCGGTGCCTGCCGCAAGGGAATCGATTTCCGCTTTCTGCTCCGCAATGGCTGCGTCGAAAGCCGGCCCATAATGCTCCGGTGCGATGCTCTCGAAGGGCGGGATTCCGTAAGGAGTCGCCCATGGCTCGAGGAGGGGGTTCGATGAGCGATTCGCGTCCGACGGTGCCATGGCAATCCTCGTTCCTGCCGTTTCCGGGTCTCTTTTAGCCGTCTCGCCCGCCGGTCGAAAGGGTCAACGGCTCGGGCGACAGATGGCGTTGCAGGAAGGCCAGCACGCGCTGTGTCGCATCCTCCCGGGCAGTCTCATGAAACCCATGTCCCTCGCCTGGGTAAACCTTGATCTCGTAGGGAACGGCTTTTTGCCGGAGCAGGGTCTCAATGGCATAGGCATTCGCCACGGGCACGACCGGGTCCATAGCGCCATGCAGGATGAGGGTTGGCGGCAGCCGTGTGTCGGGAGCAACGACACCCTGCGGGAGAGGCCCGAAGAAACTGACCAGGGCCCCGATCTGCCCGTTCGCGCCGGACACCGCCAGTCCCAGCGCCGCCCCGAGGGAGATTCCCACGAGGCCGACCTTTTCGGATTCGGCTCTTTCGGTGGCCCATGCGAGGGCATCCCGCACGGTTTCGGCCCAGGGCAGGAAATTCTGGAACAGGGTCGCGAAGGAAGCCCGCCGTTCCCCCGTACGGTCGAGGTAATGGACGAGGTTGACCTGGAAGCCGGAAGCCGCGATTGCGCGCGCGCCTTCCCGGTACCGGTTGTTGAAGCCGAGCCCGTCGGCGCCGTGGAGCATGACCACGGACGGAGCCCGCACCTGCCTACCGGGCTCGAACACGTCCACCGTGATAGCCTTTCCGCCGCTCGAAAAGCTTCGGCGGGTTTCTGTCACCGACATGGGTTCAGGTTCTCCGTTGAGGGCCAGGGCAAGCCGAAAGGCGACGGCCAGGGTGGCCGCAAAGGGAGGGCCGACCAGGAGCCTTCGCCGAGAGGCTCATGGGGTGCTCGTGGGGGTTGTCTGCAAAGCAGCCTGCGGGCAGCACCCAAACCGACGGCGAGCAAGGCGGGGACGTCGGGTGGCAGGGTGCTGGGTCTCATTCCTCCGGAGAGATGGGGTACGTGCGCCAGCGGGCCAGAGGGCAAAAGGTCCCATCCGACTTCGGACACTCGTGAAACGGCCAAGGATCGAATCGCCGCCGACGGGCGTTGTAGGAGATGGCCAGGAGCCTTTGCTCCGATCCCGGAGAAGAGAAAACCCCTCATGAGCATCCCGTCTTCCACGCCACCGCAGGCCGAGGTTCCGCCTCCGAGCGTGCCCGGGATCTCAGGGCTGATGACCCTGATCGTCGGTATCGTCGTCCTCGCGGCCCTCTATATCGGCAAGGACGTGTTTCTGCCGATCGTGCTTGCGATCCTGCTCGCCTTCGTGCTCGCCCCCTTTGTGGAGATCATGCGGCGATGGCATCTGGGCCGTATTCCGTCCGTCATCATCGCCGTGCTCGTCGCCCTGGGGATCATTCTCTCGTTGGGCGGCATCATCGGCTTCCAGCTTGCGGGCCTGGCCTCCGACATCCCGCGCTACCAATTCACGATCAAGGAAAAGGTCGGCTCCCTGCGCGAAGGATCGATCGGGCGGCTGCCGGCTCTTTTGAAGAATATGGGACGCGAGCTCGATCGCGCCGTCCAGGAAAAGCCGGAGGAGAAGCAGGCGGCGCCGGCTTCGCCTGCCGCGCCTCAGGAAGCCGAAGGAACCGGTCCGCTTCCGGTCGAGGTGCATCAGCCCGAACCGACGCCTGTCGAGCTGGCACGCAACTTCCTGCTGCCCCTGCTGCAGCCGCTTGCCACCATGGGCATCGTCTTCGTGGTGCTGGTCTTCATCCTGCTCCAGCGGGAGGACCTGCGTGACCGCATGATTCGTCTGTTCGGCTCGAGCGATCTCCATCGCACCACCATCGCCATGGATGATGCCGCGCGGAGGCTGAGTCGCTACTTCCTGATTCAGCTCGGTCTCAACACCGCATTCGGCGTCTTCGTCGCCATCGGCCTGTGGATCATCGGCGTGCCGAGCCCGCTGCTCTGGGGCGTGTTTGCGACGCTGATGCGGTTCGTGCCCTATATCGGATCGTTCATTGCTGCGGCCTTTCCGATCATGCTGGCCGCCGCCGTGGATCCCGGCTGGTCGATGGCCCTGATGACCGCAGCCCTCTTCCTCATCGGCGAGCCTCTGATGGGGCATGGGATCGAGCCCGTCGTCTACGGCCAGAGCACGGGCCTCTCGCCTTTCGCGGTGGTCCTCTCGGCGATTTTCTGGACCTGGATCTGGGGGCCCGTGGGCTTGCTCATCGCGACGCCCCTGACCCTCTGCCTGGTGGTGCTGGGCCGGCATGTGGAGAGACTGGAGTTCCTCGACGTCCTCCTCGGCGACAGGCCTGCGCTGACACCGGCCGAGAATCTCTACCAGCGCATGCTGGCCGGCGATCCGGACGAGGCGCTCGAATCGGCCGAAGTCCTGCTGCGGGAGCGCTCCCTGACGTCCTATTACGACGAGGTCGCCCTCAAGGGGCTGCAGCTTGCGGCCAACGATGCGGGGCGCGGGGTGCTGACCGTTCACCAGCTCGAGCGGGTGAAGGATGTGGTTGGCGCCCTGATCCTCGATCTCGACTCCCATGACGATGCCGAGCCGGAGCGCAAGGAGACAGAGGACGAGCCGGTGGCCTCTCCCGTGAGCGAAAAGCCCGCCATCAAGGAGCCTGCCATCGCGCAGACCCCGCCCGTGGCTGCCCCGATTCCCGAAGATTGGCAGGCCCCGGGGGCCGTTCTCTGCATCGCCGGCCGCGGCCCTCTCGACGAGGCTGCCGCCGCCATGCTGTCGCAGCTGGCCACCAAGCATGGGCTGGGCACCCGCGTCGTGCCTTATGAAGCGGTATCAAGGGCCGGTATCGCGACGCTCGACACGGCGAACGTCCGGATGATCTGCCTGTCGTACCTGGAGATCGGTGGCACACCCGCCCATCTGCGCTATCTTCTCCGCCGTCTTAAGAACCGGATGCCGGACGTGCCGATCCTGGTCGGCCTATGGCCTGCCGATGACGCGGTGCTGAGCAACCAGAGCCGGCAGGCCTCCCTCGGAGCGGATTACTACGTGTCCTCCCTGCGCGAGGCCGTCATCCTTTGCGTGAAGAGCGCCACGGGCGAGGAGAAGGAGCATGCCGACAAGGCCGCTCCCTCGCAGCCGCAGAGCGCAATGGGGCCTGAGCGCCTACCGCTTCCAGCCTAGATCATCGTGCGGAAAAAAGGTTTCCGCACGATGCGCCGAGGATCGTCTCAAACGGGCTGTTCGCGAAGGAAGTCTTCGGCGTAGTGACAGGCCACAAGGCGTCCGTCGAGCGGGCGCAGCGCCGGTCGCTCGGCCCGGCAGCGATCGGTCACATAGGGGCAGCGCGTCGAGAACACGCAGCCCTGCGGCGGATTGAGCGGCGAGGGCAGCTCACCCTTCAGGACGATGCGCTTGGTCTTCTTGCCCGAGATGCCGGGCGTCGAGGACAGGAGCGCCTGCGTATAGGGATGTAAGGGGCGCGCGTAAATGCGCTCCTTCGGTCCCTGTTCCACCGCATGGCCGAGATACATCACGAGCACATCGTCCGCGATGTGACGGACCACGCCCAGGTCGTGCGAAATGAAGAGATAGGCGAGGCCTAGCTCCTGTTGCAGATCGGCCAGGAGATTGAGAACCTGGGCCTGGATCGACACGTCGAGCGCCGAGACGGGCTCGTCCGCCACCACCAGCTTGGGCGAAAGCATCAGGGCCCTGGCGATGGCGATGCGC
This sequence comes from Microvirga sp. 17 mud 1-3, assembly GCF_003151255.1. Classification (NCBI taxonomy): domain Bacteria; kingdom Pseudomonadati; phylum Pseudomonadota; class Alphaproteobacteria; order Hyphomicrobiales; family Methylobacteriaceae; genus Microvirga; species Microvirga sp. 17 mud 1-3. Next base: position 3,984,297 of record NZ_CP029481.1, on the reverse strand, counting down.
TGGCGCTGGCCGCCCGAGAACATGTGCGGATAGCGGCTGTAATGCTCGGGGCGCAGGCCCACCTTCGCCATCATGGCCCGTGCCCGCTCGGTGCGCTCGGCGGCCGAGAGGCTGGTGTTGATGGCGAGCGGCTCCTCCAGGATCGTCCCGACTTTCTTGCGCGGATTGAGCGATCCGTAGGGGTTCTGGAACACGAGCTGCACCGTGCGGCGCAGATCCTTCGCCCGGCCGGCAGGTGGATGGATGGCATCCATGCCGTCGAGGTTCAGGGTGCCCTCGGTCGGCTTCTCGATAAGGGTGACCATGCGCGCGAGGGTGGACTTGCCGCATCCGGATTCGCCGACCACCGCCAGGGTCTTGCCGGGCGCGATGGAGAACGAGACGCCGCCCACGGCCTGCAGGCGGCCGGGCTCCTTGAACAGGCCGCGTCGCACTTCGTAGACGCGCTTGAGATTGTTGGCTTCGACAACGGGCGCGGTCACGATGCAGCCTCCGTGCCAAGGGGATGATCGGCCTCGATCCGGGCCGTTCGGCTCGGGTCACCGAGGGGGTAATGGCAGCGGATCTGTCCGCCGGCCCAGGGGCGCAGCTCGGGGCGCACGTTGCGCGAGTGCTCCGTCGCATACTTGCAGCGTGGGCTGAACAGGCAGCCCTTCGGCCGGTCGTAGAGCCCCGGCACGACGCCCGGAATGGTCGAGAGGCGCCCGCCTTCGCTGTTCTCCGGCAGCGCCGCTAGAAGGGCGGCCGTATAGGGGTGCTGCGGCGAGGCGAAGAGATCCTCCGCGGCGCGCTCCTCCATGATCTGGCCCGCATACATGACCATGATGCGCTTGGCCGTCTCGGCGATCACGCCCATGTCATGCGTGATCATGACGAGAGCCATGTTGCGCTCCTTCTGCAGATTGCTCAGCAGGTCGAGGATCTGCGCCTGGATGGTCACGTCGAGAGCGGTCGTCGGCTCGTCCGCGATGAGAAGCTTCGGGTTGCAGGCGATCGCCATGGCGATCATAACGCGCTGGTTCATGCCGCCCGAGAGCTGGTGCGGGAAGGCGGACAGGCGGCTTTCGGGCGACGGGATGCCGACCTGTTCCAGCAACTCGATGGCCCTGCGATGCGCGGCCTTGCGGTCCATGCCCTCGTGCAGGCGCAGGGTTTCCTTCAGCTGGAAGCCGATGGTGAAGCATGGGTTCAGGCTGGTGGTCGGCTCCTGGAAGATCATCGCGACGTCCTTGCCCGTGAGCTTGCGGCGCTCACGGTCGGAGATCGTCAGGAGATCGCGCCCGTTGAACGAGAGCTTGTCGGCCCTCACCCGCCCAGGGAATGGGACGAGGCCCATGAGCGCCAGCATCGTGACGCTTTTCCCTGAGCCGGATTCGCCCACCACGCCGAGGATTTCGCCTTCGTCGAGCTTGAGGCTGACGCCGTCCACGGCACGCATGATGCCGCCTTGGGTCGGAAATTCGACCGAGAGGTTTTCGATTTCGAGCAGAGCCATGATCAACGCTTCAATTTGGGATCCAGGGCGTCGCGAAGGCCATCGCCCAGGAGGTTGAACGCCAGCACCGTGATGAGGATCGCAAGGCCCGGGAAGGTGACCACCCACCAGGCGCGCAGCACGAATTCGCGCGCATCCGCCAGCATGGTGCCCCATTCCGGCGCCGGCGGCTGGGCACCGAGCCCGAGGAAGCCGAGCGCCGCAGCGTCGAGGATCGCGGTCGAGATGCCGAGGGAGGCCTGCACGATCAGGGGTGCCGTGCAGTTGGGCAGCACTTCCTTGAACATGAGGCGGAGCGTGCCGGCTCCGCTGACTCGCGCGGCCGTGACGTAATCCTTCGACGTCTCGGTGATGACGGCGGCGCGCGCCAGGCGGACGTAATGGGGCAGGATCACCAGCGCGACGGCGAGCATCGAGTTGATGAGGCCCGGACCCAGGACCGCGACGACGACGATGGCCAGGAGGAGGCTCGGAAGGGTCAGGATGATGTCCATCAGGCGCATGATGAAGATCTCGGTCACGCCGCGGGTGAAGCCCGCGACAAGGCCGAGAACGGTCCCGAGGACGATCGAGATCGACACGATCACGATGCCGATCAGAAGTGACAGGCGCGAGCCGTAGATCAGCCGCGAGAGGATGTCGCGACCGATCGGGTCCGTCCCGAGCGGATAGGCGAGGCTTCCGCCCTCCTGCCAGAACGGCGGCTTAAGCGCGATGGAGGTGTCCGTGACATAGGGCGAATGCGGCGCGATGACATCGGCGAGGAGCGCCACGATGACCACGAACGCGATGACGATCAGGCCCGCGACCGCGCCCCTGTTGGCGCTGAAATATCCCCAGAACTCGCGCAAGGGGTGTGGCGGTGTTGCCGTCGGCGCAGCCGCGGCGGGAGCTTCCATGATTTCTGCGGTCATCGGTTATGCCTGATGCGCGGATTGATAAGGCCATAAGCAAGGTCGACGAAGAGGTTGACGCTCATCACGACGACGCCGAGGAGCAGGGCGCCGCCCTGCAGCACCGGGTAGTCCCGACGGAAGATGGCGTCGATCAGCCACTTGCCGACCCCCGGCCAGGAGAAGATCGTCTCGGTCAGGATGGCGCCCGTGAACAGGACGCCGACCTGCAGGCCGATGACGGTGACGACGGGAATGAGCGCATTGCGCAGGGCATGCAGGGCGATCACCCGATAGCGGGACAGGCCCTTCGCCTTTGCGGTGCGGATATAATCCTCGCCCAGGACCTCCAGCATGGCGGAGCGCGTCATGCGGGCGATGACCGCGAGCGGCACGGTGCCGAGCACGATGGTCGGAAGAATGAGGTGCTCTACGGCCGACGCGAAGGCGCCTTCTTCACCCGAAAGGAGGCTGTCGATGAGCAGGAAGCCTGTCACCGGCTCGATGTAGTAGAGAACGTCGATCCGGCCCGAAACGGGGGTCAGGTCGAGCTGCACCGAGAAGACCAGGATCAGGATCAGGCCCCACCAGAAGATCGGCATGGAATAGCCGGTCAGCGATATGCCCATGACCCGTGGTCGAAGATGGAATTTCGTCGGATGGCCGCAAGCATGCCGGCCGGAAGCCCGAGGATCAGCGCGAACAGGATCGCGCAGAGCGCCAGCTCCATGGTCGCGGGGAACAGGGACTTGAACTCTTCCCAGACGGGTGCCTGCGTGATGAGGGACTTGCCGAGATCGCCCTGCAGGACGCGTGAGATATAGATGCCATACTGCACGATGACCGGCTTGTCGAAGCCGTATTCCTTGCGCAGCTGTTCATGCCGGACCGGATCGATGCCGCGCTCGCCGGCCATGGTCTCGATCGGATCGCCCGGCACGAGGCGGATGAGGAAAAAGGCGAGCAGCGTGATCCCGATGAAGGTGGGGATGATCAGGCTGACGCGGGTAAGGATGAAGCGGAGCATCGTCTGAATGTAAAAAGGCGGAGCGGCGCCAGGGCCGCTCCGCCGGAGGTGGATCGTAAAGGCTTACTTGCCCTTGATGTCCACACCGTAGAAGGTGTGGCGTCCGAAGGGCGAGAGCTTGAAGTCGATCACTTCCTTGCGAACGGGCTTCAGCTGCACCGCATGCGCAATGGTGAACCAGGGAGCCTGCTCCTTGAAGACCACCTGAGACTGCTCGTAGAGCTTCGTGCGCTCAGGAATGCTCGTCGTCACCTTCGCCTTGGTCACAAGATCGTCGAACGGCTTGTAGCACCACTTGGCGACGTTCGATCCCGAGGCGCTCTTGGCGGAGTCGCAGCCGAGAAGAGTGTGCAGGAAGTTGTCCGGGTCGCCGTTGTCGCCCGTCCAGCCCAGCATGCCCATCTGGTGTTCGCCCGCCTGCATGCGCTTGCGGTACTCGCCCCACTCGAAGCTCTTGATCTCGGCCTTCACGCCGATCTTGGCGAGGTCGGCCTGCATCAGCTCGGCGATGCGCTTCGCGTTCGGGTTATACGGACGCTGGACCGGCATGGCCCAAAGGTCGGTCTCGAGCCCGTTCGGATAGCCGGCTTCGGCCAGGAGCTTCTTGGCGGCTTCCGGATCGTAGGGGTCGTCCTTCACGTTGTCGTTGTAGGACCACATGGACGGCGGGATCGGGTTCTTGGCCGGAATGCCGCTGCCCAGGAAGACCGCCTCGACGATGGCCTTCTTGTTCATGGCCATGTTGAGCGCCTTGCGGACTTTCACGTCGTCGAAGGGCTTCTTCGTGGTGTTGTAGGCGAGATAGCCGATGTTCAGGCCGGCCTGGGAAAGGATCGACACGTTCGGATCCTTCTCCATGGCCTGAAGATCGGCCGGATTCGGATACGGCATGACGTGGCATTCGCCCTTCTGGAGCTTCGCCCAGCGCACGGAGGCGTCCGGCGTGATCGAGAAGACGAGGTCGTCGAGCTTCGCCTTGCCGTTCCAGTAATCAGGGAAGGCCTTGTAGCGGATGATGGCGTCCTTCTGGTACTGGACCAGGTAGAACGGACCCGTGCCGACCGGCTCCTGGTCGATCTTCTCGGGTGTGCCGGCCTTCATCATGGCATCGGCGTATTCCTTGGACTGGACGCTGGCCCACATCATCGCAAGGTCGGCCAGGAACGGCGCCTCGGGGCGGTTCAGGGTGATGCGGACGGTGTAGTCGTCCACCTTCTCGACCGTCTTCAGGAGAGCCGGCATACCCATGTCGCCGAAATAGGAATGGTTCGGGCTCGTCACCTTGAAGTAGGGATTATCCTCCTTCCACTGACGCTCCAGCATGAACACGACGTCGTCCGCATTGGCGTTGCGGGTTGGCTTGAAGTTCTTGTTGGAATGCCACTTGGCGTTCTTGCGGAGATGGAAGGTATAGACCGTGCCGTCTTCCGAAATGTCCCACTTCTCGGCGAGGCCGGGGACGACCTTCGTGCCGCCGCGCTCGAACTCGACGATACGGTTGTAGATCTGCTCGCTGGCATCGAACGACGTGCCGGTGGTGTTGACGCCAGGGTAGAAGTTCTCCGGGCTACCTTCGGAGCAATACACAAGCGTTTTGGCCGAAAGCGGGGCAGCCGCCAGGAAGGCCGGAACGCAGACAGCTGCGAGAAGAGCTGATTTCCTCATATGAAAGTCCTCTGAGACGGCTCTGGATTATGGCCGTTCCGCGACAGAGTTAAGGTGCGAACATCATTCAATGTCAATCTGTCCCTCCGCGGATTCAAAGGATTTGGAAAAAATATACCATTTCAGACTTGGGGGTGTTCAAAATCGCAAGCAGGCTCGTCAAATCTGCGCGATTTCGGCCAACTTGCGCATGAATTCGTCGCAAGCCACGTCGATGTAAGAAAGCAACTTTGAAGGGGCGCTGCGCGTAACGAACTTGCCAGAAGGCTCCGGACTTTAGGTCAAGCCGGGTGCTTGTTGGCCTTTATCATGGCCTCGACCGTCTCGGTCACTTTCGAAGCCAGATCGGACTGGTTGAAGGGCTTGTGCAACAGGGGGTACCCCTCAGGCACCCTTTCCGGATTGGCATAGCCCGTGACCAGGAGCACGCCGAGATCCGGCCGGATCTGGCGGGCCTGGGTCGCCAGATCGAGACCCGTCATCCCCGGCATTGCGAAATCGGCGATCAGCAGGTCGATCTGATCGTCCGCCCGCAAGGTATCGATGCCGGAAGCGCCATCGGAGGCCTCCACGACCCGGTGACCCATCTCGGTGAGATAGGCGGCGGTCACGGCCCGGACATCAGGATCGTCGTCGACGAGGAGGATGCGGACCTTATGAGACGGGAGCGTAGGGGAAACCGCCCGGGTGTCGGTCTTTCGGAGATCCGCAGCGGTACGTGACAGATAGAGCTCAACGACCGTCCCGGTGCCGAGGGTGCTCTCGATCGTGACAGTGCCGCCGGACTGACGGGCGAGCCCATAGGCCATGGGCAGACCAAGTCCCGTGCCCTTGCCGACCTCCTTGGTCGTAAAGAAGGGCTCGAGCACCCTGTTGAGGATGTCGGCCGGGATACCCGTGCCCGTATCGGCCACGGAAACGACGACATAATCGCCTGCGTCGAGATCGGGAACCTCACCCTCTGCCACGGTCCGGTTGCGGGTCGAGAGGATCAGGGTGCCGTTCTCGGACATGGCGTCGCGGGCGTTGATGCACAGGTTCAGCACCGCCAGCTCGAGCTGATCCGGATCGACGGTCGCCATCCAGAGGTTGTCGGACAGGTTCTTCTCGATCCGGATCACACCGCCGAGTGTCCGTACGAGAAGGTCGTTCATGTCTGTGATGACGCGGTTGATGTCCACCGTCTGCAGGCGCAGGTCCCGCTGGCGGCTGAAGCTGAGCAGTCTCTGCGTCAGGGATGCGCCGCGCTCCGCCGCATAGATGGCATTCTTCAGGAGGCGGTTCAGGCGCGGGTCATCGGGTGCCCTACGAGACGCGAGGTCGAGGCTCCCCAGCACGGCCATGAGGAGGTTGTTGAAATCGTGCGCCACACCCCCGGCCAGGGTGCCGAGCGCCTGCATCTTGTCGGCCTGCCGCAGCCGTGTCTCCATCATCTTGCGCTCTGTAATGTCACGCTCGATGGTGGCGATGCTCGTCACGCTGCCGGATTGGTCGAGAATGGGGATCTGGGTGACGAAGAACCATTGCGGATTTCCATCCGTGCCCGGGCGCTCCTCGATCTGTTCGACGGGGCTGCGAGCCTCAATGGCGTGGCGTTCCGCCTCGGCGAGGGCTGCAGCCCGGTCGGGGGACGCAAAGTCGCTCTCCCGGCGGCCCAGACAGGCCTCGACGCTCAGCCCGAGACTCGCCGCCTTGCTGCTGTTCACGCGGACGAAGCGGCCTTCCAGATCCTTGAAGGAAATCTGCTCGCCGATGCTCTCCATGAGGCCACGCAGGAGGGCCCGTTCCGTGTTGAGCTCGCGCGTCAGCCGGTGGCGCTCCGACGCGGAGGCAACCATGCCGGTCAGGGCCGCAGGATCCCAGGGCTTGGGTACGTAAGCAGCGATCCGGCCCCTGTTGACCGCCCCGATCACGGCCTTCAGGTCTGCGTAGCCGGTGAGGAGAATGGCTTCGGCATCGCTGTGCTGCCGAGCCTTGGCCAGAAACTCGTCTCCCTGCATCTCGGGCATGCGCTGGTCCGAGATGATGACGGAAATGTCCGGCTCGGTGCGCAGGAGGTCGAGGGCCTTGATGGGAGAGGACGCGGTGATGACCCGATAATCGTTCTCGAAGAGATCCTCGATCGCGATCAGGATGTCCGGCTCGTCATCGACGACCAGAATGGTATCGGGCTTGTGAGTGATGTCGTTCACCGCGATCATTCAATATTCTGCCTTGGGATCGTCACGGTGAAACGGGCACCACCCATCGGGCCCTCATCGACCGTGATCGTTCCCTTGTGCGCCTCGACAACGCTATAGGCGATCGCGAGGCCAAGTCCAGTTCCGGAGCCGACCGGCTTCGTGGTGAAGAACGGCTCGAAGACGCGCTCCCGCATGTCCGCGGCGATGCCCGGTCCCGTATCGCTGATCTGGATGGTATAGGTTGTCTCGTCGCTCGAAGTTTCAATATCGATGGCGCCGGTTCCGGAAATCGCGTCGGCGGCGTTGCCGATGATGTTCATGACCACCTGGTTCAGAAGGGCGGGCGAGCAATAGAGGTCCGGTGCGCCGTGATAGTGCCGCCTCACGTCGATGCGGGTGCCGAGCTTGTGCCCGAGGAGCGCCAGCACGGTCTCGATGGATTCGCGCACGTTCACGCTCTGGAATCCGCCTTCGTCGAGGCGAGAGAAGCGCCGCAGGTTGAGGACAAGCTCCTGGATCCGGCCCAGGCCCAGCTTCATGGCGCCGACCCGTTCCCGGGCCTTGCCCAGCGGACGCTCGAGCCCGAGCTCGGCCGGGACCTTCGCTGAGATATCGGCAAGCAGGCGCTCCACCGTACCCTGGTGGGCCATGATGAAGGCAAGTGGATTGTTGATCTCATGGGCGATGCCGGCGACGAGCTCGCCGAGGGACGCCATCTTGGCCGCCTGCACCAGCTTGGCCTGCGTCTCCCGAAGGCGGTGATTGGCCTGTTCAAGCTCGAAATTGGCCTTGGCCAACGCACCTGCGAGGGAAGCCCGGGCCTCGGCGGAGGCGGCCTCCGCACGGGCGCGCTCAAGGGCGAGTTCGCGCGCGCGCAGCTCCGTCTCGATGCGCCAGTTCTCGTCCTGCAGCAGCCTGCGCCTGACAAGGGCGCGGATGCGGATCCGCATGGCATCGGGCTCCGCGGTCATCGGGACCACGTCGTCCGCTCCCGCAGCGAAAACGCGCCCTAGCGCATCGCTGCCGTCCTCATTGCCGAGGCCGACGATGGAGAAGTTCGGAAGCTCCATTCCCGGAAGCGGTGCCAGGCCACGATAGGCGTTCAGCTGCCGGCAAAGCTCGATCCCGTCGAAGCTTGGACTGAGCATATAGACCAGGATGCAGTCCCAGGAGGCGCCGGGGCGGCTCACGAGCGTCAGCGCCTCGGCCGGCTCCGGAACCATCGTGACTTCGTATCCCTCCCGATTGAGGAGGTCCTGGAGATAGGTCCGGCGCGTCTGGCTGTCGTCGACCACCATCAGGCGCGCGCGCCGGAACGCGCTGAAGCTCGGCGCCTCGCGCCCCTCCTCGATGTCCGGGCTGGACCGGCGGCGCAGGAGCGCCTTGATCCGCAGGATGATCAGGTCCTGCTCGGCCGATTTGGAGATATAGGCATCTGCACCGCTCTCCAGGCCCTGCCGCTCGACGGCGCGCTCCCGGGCCTCCGTGAGCATGATGACCGGGATGGCGCGGGTCCGGACGTTGAGGCGCATCTGGCGTGACAGCTCGTCGCCATTCATGCCCGGGAGGTGGAAATCCGAGATGACGAGATCCGGCAAGCCTGCATTCAGGCTGTCGAGGGCGGCCTCGGCGGTCGGTTGCCAGTCCACGGCAAAGCCGTTGGTCGACAGCATGTGCCGGAGCTGAAGCGCTTGCGTCTCCGAATCCTCTACCAGAAGGATCCGGGGCGCAGGGGCGGCAGGGCCGGCGCTCATTCGCCCTCTCCTCTGGCGAGGCGCAGAATCCGTGGGGCGATCAGGTCGAGCGGCAGGCTGACCCGCGCGCCTCCCATCTTCACGGCGGCTGCAGGCATGCCATAGACCACCGCGGTGCTCTCATGCTCCGCCACCGTGTAGCCCCCGGCCCGGCGGAGATCGGTGAGGCCCTTGGCTCCATCCTCGCCCATGCCGGTCAGGAGCACCCCAAGGCCCTTGGCGCCAACGGCTTCGGCAATCGACTCGAACATCAGCGTTGCGGAAGGGCGCTGGCTGCCGACCGGAGGAGCCGCGCTCAGGCGCAACGTCCCGGCCGATGACAGGAGCAGGTGGCGGTCGCCCGGGGCGACATAGACCGTGCCGGCCACAGGCATCTCCTGGTCCCGTGCCAGACGGGCCTTCAGGGAGATCAGTCCGTCGAGCCAGGACGCGAACCCTTCCATGAAGGGGGCTCCCATATGCTGGACGAGCAGGATCGGCAGAGGAAAATCCTCCGGAAAGGCGCCGAGGATCTTGGCAAGGGCAGGAGGGCCGCCTGTCGAGGCGGCTATGCCCAGGATCGTCGGACGGGCGATGTTGCGGGTTTCTTCCTGCGCCGGGCGAGAGGCAGATGCCTCGGGCCGCCAGGCGAAGGAGCGCCGCCGGACCACCGGCACCTGGCTCATGATGTAGAGCTGGGTGCAGATCGTCTCGGCGATTCCGTCATAGCCCGCACTCGTCACCCCGACGGGTTTCTCGACCACCGAGAGCGCTCCAGCCCGCAGGGCGTTCATGGAGATGCGCAGCGCGGAATCCTCCACGCTTCCTGCAATGACCACGATCGGCGTGGGGCGCTCGGACATGATCCGGCGCGTCGCCTCCAGCCCGTCCATGCCGGGGAGGCGGATATCCATGGAGATCACATCCGGCTGGACGCGGCCGATCTCCTGCAGGGCCTCCTCGGCCGATCCGACGGCCGCCGCTAGGACGAGGCGCGGATCTCGGGCGATGATATGGGCGAGGAGCTGGCGGATGACCAATGAGTCCTCGACGACCATCACGCGGACGCGCGATTGCGGTGGGGACATCATAGGAGCTGGCCTATGGTTGCCAAAAGCTCGCGCTGGTCGAACTTCTGCTTGGTGATATAGGCGTTCGCCCCAAGATCGAGTCCGCGGCGGACGTCGGCCGGATCGGCCCGTGACGTCATCAGGATAACCGGCGTGGAGGCAAGCCGCGGATCCGCCTTGATCGCCTGCAGCAGGCCGAAACCGTCCATGCGCGGCATTTCCACATCCGCGATGACGAGATCGATCATCGTTTCTCCGGAGCGCAGCACATTGAGCGCGTCGATCCCGTCGACGCTGAGGAGAACCTGATAGCCCTGCGCCTCGAGAATGCTCTTCTCGAGAGTCCTGGTGGTGATTGAATCGTCGACCACGAGCACCGTCGCGCCGTGCCCCTTCGCGGCTGGCGCGCCTTCCGCAAGACCGAGGCCGCTGGCGGCCAGTCGGCTCTCGTTCCTGACCCAGTGCTCGACGAGGCGCTCGGGACTCAGGACAAGGGCCGGCATCTCATCCTCGAGGAGTACGGTTCCGGAAACCGTCTCGCCGAGGCCGATGGCTTGGACTTCGTTCACCAGCATCGTGCGGACATCGTGGAGAGTGTTGACGGCCAGGGCGCAATAGCGTGTCCCGTGTCGGACGAGCACGACTTTGGCGTGTCCAATCTCGATCGGAATGGGCGCATTGGGCGATCCTGTGAGTGCGGCAAGGGCGACGACAGGGACAATAACGTCCTGACCCCGGACATCGATCCTTACCGTTGGGCGGCCTTCAACACTTTCCAGTGACCGGGCATTCACCCGCAACAGGCGCTCGACCCCATGGGTCGGCAAGCCGAACATCCGCCCTTCCGCCTCGACCAGGAGAAGCGGCTGATGGGCCGCCGTGAGGGGAACCGACAGAAGTGCTTCCGTGCCCCAGGGGTAGCGTGGGCGGAGCAGGACCGAGCCATGGAGCCTGCGGGCGGCATCCGCCACGACCGAGAGGCCGATCCCGCGGCCCGAGAGGCGGTCCACTGCATCGGCCGTGGAGAAGCCCGGAGAGAAGACCAGCGACAGCAATTGGTCCATGCGCGGCGCAGGCTCGTCCTCGCCTCTGGCCTGCAGGAACCCCCGCTCGATGGCGACCCGCTCGATGCGGGCGAGATCCGGACCCCGTCCGTCATCCCGGACGCTGACCGTCAGGCGGCCGCCCCGGGAGGCCAGCTCAAGAACGATCTCGGTCCGCTCCGACTTGCCCTTCGCGGCGCGCTCGGGGCCGCTTTCCGCCCCGTGGCTCACGGCGTTGCGCAGCAGATGCATGACCGGGTCCTTGAGGGCCTGGAGCACCTGGCGGTCGGCCTGGATGTCGAGGCCCAGGGTGCGGACATGCACGTTCCGGCCCTCCTCACGGGCGATTTCTCGCACCATGGGGCCGAACGTGCCGAACACCGTCTCGGCGGACACGAGGGAAACCCGCTCGATATTCTCCCGGACCTGGCGAGCGGCCTGCTCGGTCGCCCAGCTCGCGAGTTTATGGCTACGGGAGAGAGCCGACAGCTTGCGGAACAGGCTCTTCAGGTCCTGGTCGAAGTCCCGGAGCCGGGGCGCCATGGAGCGCGAGGGATTGGCCGTCGCGACCGGGCCCGACCGGGCGGAGGCGCCCAAAACGATCTGCCCCTGCAGCGAATCCCAGTTGCGCCGCAGATTGCGCACGTCGAGTTCGATCTGGTGGAGCGTGTCCGTCATGGCCTCGTCGGCTTGGATTTCGGCCAGGAGCTGGTGCATGGAGTTTGCAAGCTCCTCGATCTGCCCGGCCGCGACACGCAGGTAGGTTCCTGCGCCTGCCTCGGCTGCCGGCTCGGGCTTCTCGACGGTCGCGCTTCCCCTCTCGGTTGCGGGCGGCTCTTCGGGCACGGTGGCTTCCCGCCTGGCCGGTGGCGAGGAGGCCCTGGGCCGCTCGACCGGGGCTGCGCCGGATGGGTGCAACTCCTCGGCGACGAGGTCCTCGATCGTGTCCAGGCTCGTGCGGACGGCCGCAACGGTATCCTGATCGAGCGTCTGGCTGCCGTCGAGAACGCGGGAGAACAGGGCCTCGAGCTGGTGGGCAACCTCCTCCACGGCCGGGAGATCGACGGCCCTCGCGGCGCCCTTGAGGGAGTGAGCCCGACGGAAGACATCCGTCATCTCCAGGGGGGCGCCGTTATCCGCATCGTCGAGCGCCGTGCGGATCGCATGCAGATGCTCCCGGTGTTCCACCTCGAACGCGGCAAGCAGTTGTTTGCGAATGTCCGTCACGCCTGTGCTTCCACTGCTCCTGTGGTCAAATCCGGTAGCGCTCGACGAGAGTCAGGAGCTGCTGCGACAGATCGGAGAGGTTCGCGGCCGCCATGTCGAGCTGTCGGGTGCCGGCGGCCGTCTGCTGGCTCGCCTGACGGATGTTCTGGAGAGCGCCCATCACCTGCTCGATGCCGAGCTGCTGCTGGTTCGTCGAAGCCACGATCTGCTGGAAGGTCTGGACGCTTTCCTGCACGCGGCTCGAAATTTCCGTGATCGTCTGCTGGGTCGTGTCGGTCCGCTCCTTGCCGGCGGAAACACGCTTGACCGCTTCCTCGGTGAGCATGACCGAGGAGTTGATGCCGCGTTGGATGTCGCCCAGAATGGAACGGACCTGAGCGGTCGCATCCTTGGCCTGATCGGCCAGGACCTTCATCTCGGAGGCGACGACCGCGAAGCTGCGTCCGTTCTCGCCGGCCGCCGCAGCCTCGATGGCCGCGTTGAGCGCCAGGAGGTGCGTTCTCTCGGAAATATCGTTGACGGACGAGATGATCTCGCCGACGGCCTGCGTCTTCTCGCTCAGGGCCACGATGTTCTCGGCAACGGCTTCGGCCTGCTCGCGGATCGCGTCCATGGCCAGTGCCGTGTCGTCGACGGCCTGCAGGCCGGCCACGCTGGTCTGGGCGGTGGCCTGTGCGGATGCAATGACCTCCTGGGCCCGCTTGCCGATCTGGGCGCCCGCATGGGTGATCTCGTCCACGGTGGCGGCCGTTTCCTGGACGGCGGCGAGCTGCTCCTCGACACTGGCGGCCTGCTCCTGCGTGGAGGCGCGGATTTCCGCGGCTGCCGCGTTCAGGTTCTCTGTCGCCTCCCGGCTCTGCCTGGCGAGCTGCCGCAACCCTTCCACCATCTCGTTGAGCGTCGCACCGAGGCGGCCGATCTCGTCGGTGCCGGTCGTTGCCGTCTGCCCGGCCAGATCGCCCCGCCCGACCCGCTCGACGAACTGCATGAAGGCACCCAGCGGATTGGCGATGGACGCCCGCAGAGCATAGGTGATGAGGATGCTCACAAGGGCGACGCCCGCCAGGGCCAGAACGATCGACGTCCGGCTTTGGTCGTATACCTCCGCAACCCTCTTCTGCCCGACAGCGACGGTCTCGCCGAAGATTGCCCTCACGTCGCCGAGGATCTTGATCCACTCGCTACGACTGCTGTTCAGAGCTGTCTGAGAGGCCAGGACGCCCGGAAGGTCATTGGCCTGGATGGCCGTAAACTGCCGCTCCGTCTCGGCCCGGAGCTGGCGCAGTTCCCCGCTTGCCGCGACGAGAAGCTCCGCAATGCGCCGCCAAGCCTCGCTGCGCTCGCCAGAAAGGGATTCGGCCCGGTAGCTGTTCGCCGCGGCGATCGATTGCGACAGCGATCCCTCGGCCTCGGCTGCGCGCTTGCTCCACTCGGAAATGAGGTTCTCGAAGGCGTTCTGCTGCTGCCCGAGGGAGCGCAGGAGAAACCGCGAGAGAACCTCTTCCCGGAGCACCCGCATTTCGTTCTGTTGTGCGCCGATCGTCTCCACCTGCCGCATGATCGTCAGATCGCGGCCGACGATCGTCTCGGTCGTCTGGCGGACGTCCGAGAGCTGGTTGAGCGTGTACATGCCAAGCCCGACCATCAGCGCCACAATGAAGGCGAAGCCGAGGAGGATGCGGTTCGCGATCGATATCGTCACGTCAGACTCCAGATGCGGGAGAAACAGGAAGAGAAGGCAGGAAGGGACGAAGCAGGCGATCCATGTCCAGAAGAGATAGGATTCTTTCCTGGTCTGCAACGTCGGATCCGAATTCGGCATAGCCGATGACGGCCTCGTTCCGGAAGCTGCGGCCGTCCTCTTGAGAAATTGGCGTTACCGTTTCTACCCCCTCGGCGCGGTCGACGCGCAGGGCAATCCTCGGGGAGGAACGGCGCAGGATAATGAGATGTCGACCCCCCTCTTCCGAGGACGGGGCCATGCCGAGGGCGGCACTCAGGTCGATGACGCTGACGAGCTGCCCGTTTCGGCCCAGGAGGCCAACCAGGGCGGCCGGTCCGTCGGGGACGGGGAGGCAGGCCTGGAAGGGCAGGATCTCCGCCACGGCCTCGATCGGGATTCCAAAATGCTCGCGGCCGGCTTTGCAGGCGAGGACCCTCAGGGTCTCCGAGGCCGAGACGGTCTCGCCATTCCGGCGCGCCGCCAGGCGCTGCGTCCTTTCGTCGAGGATATGGCGCATCCTCTCCTCGGCCGAGAGGGTGCCGGTTCGGCTGATCTGCCTCAGCTTGCGCCTCAGGGACTTCGCCATGTCACTCCCCCTTTTCGGACGTGGTCACAGCCCGGAGATGCAGGCGGATCAGGTTCCGCATCTCCTGGGCCGTAAGGCCGTCCGTCTCTTCGAGCACTGTCTCGCCCGGCATTGCGGCGGCGATCCGCCCCGCATTCGACAGGGAGCGTCGGCCGGCCCCCTGTCGTCCGTCGGCCAGGAGCAGAAGCCCGAGGTGGTAATGAGCCATGGCAAAGCTCTTATCGAGATAGATGCTCCGGCGAAAGGCCTTCTCGGCCTCTGCGGGCTTTTTCAGCGCCTGCGCAATCAAGCCTTCGTAAAAATGCAGCGCCGCGCTGAGGGGTTGGGCCGAGAGGGCCCGGCGGCAGAGAACCTCCGCATCCTGAAACCGACCTGCATCGGCGAGGGCACGAACCTCGGCGAGGAGGGAATCCGGGCACTGGGGCACGGCGATCGGAACCTGCTCCGCGATCGGCGGGGCGGGACGGAGAGGTCTGCGAACAGGAGGCTTCGCAGGCTGCGGCAAGGCCGGACGGGGCAGGAGAGGCGGCAGGGCGGCAGGGGGCAGCCATGCCACGTTCTGAGGAGTCTCGGAGAGAGAGGTCCCGGCCGATGAGCGCCGGTAGGCCACCGTTCCCGGAAGGTTGACTACCTTCAGGAAGGCCGCAAAGGCCGGATTTGGCTCGGCATGGCCCAGAAGCATCCAGCCCTCTTCCCGCAGGGTCTCGCCGAGAGCTTTGACGATCCGGACCACCGTATCGGGATGGAAATAGATCAGCACGTTGCGGCAGAGGACGAGGTCGAACTCCGTGAACTGCAGGGGCGAAGTCCCGTCGAGGAGGCTCAGGAGGTTGTGCCGCTCGAACCGGACCAATCCCCGGTAACCCTTCTTCAGTCGCCACCGGTCCTTGCTGTCGGTGCGGTCGAAGAATGCCGCCAGATCGTCGGGCGAGAGGGAGCGCAGGACCCAGCGGCCGAACAGGGCCTGTCGCGCCGTGTCCAGAAAAGTCTCATTGATATCCGTCCCGATGATGGCGATGCGCCAGTTTTCCAGATCGTCTCCAAGCAGTTGCTTGAGCAGGATCGCGATCGAGTAGGGCTCGGCGCCGGTGGCGCAGCCCGCGCTCCAGATCCGCAGACGCCGCTCCGGTCGCCGGCGCTCGATGATCTCGGGCAGGATCTTCTCGCGGAGGGCCGTGAACTGCTCCGCATAACGGAAGAAAAAAGTCTCGCCGATCGTGATGTCGGCTTCGAGGCGGGTCCATTCCGCAGGGCCGAGCGCGGGATCGAGGAGGCGCTCCAGGTATTGGGCGCCGTCCCGGCAGCCTGTCGCCCTCAGGCGCTTGCGAATTCTCTCCCAGAGGAGATCGTCCTTGTCCTCGTAGTAGAAATGCCCCGTCCGTTCGATGACCAGGGCCTTCAGACGGGGAAAGGCGGTATCGAAATCGAGGCGGGGGACGAGCTGTCCGGCCATCAGGCCGTGGCCGACCAGGTGTCGAGGCGGCTCTGCGCCTGACGGTTCAGCTCGGAAAGAGCCTGACGCTCACCGGCCAGGAGGATGCGCTCCAGGGAGAGGAGATGAACGAGCCTGCCATCGAGGTCGATCTCGGCCTCGACACAGCCGTTCAAGGTCCCCTCCTCGCGGACGGGGAACAGCCGGTCGGCCGGAATGGTCTGTACGTCTTCGACGCGATCCACAAGGAGGGCCGTCGGCAGGCCCGGCGTCAGACCCTCGACGAGAATGAGGTGCCGATAAAGGTCGGCCTCGGACGAAGTCGCCTCCCGGCTGAGCCCGAACAGGACATCGAGCCCAAGCGCCGGCACTGCGGAGCCTCCCAGATTGAAGAAACCGGCTACGGGCGCGGGCAGGCGCGGCGGGCGGCGCAGATGGGGAAGGGGGAGCAGCTCCCGCACCGCATCCCGGCGCAACGCACATTCCGTGCCGCATATGTCGAAGAGAACGATCTGCAGGCTTGCCATGGCTCGGGCTTTGATGACGGAGCGGGACGGATTGTCCCGGGGCTCCTATATTGGGCGGAACGCCGCCTCCTGCAACATGAGCTCCCCCGGCCCCGCCAGAGGGCACTCCGGGCGGGCGATCAATATTGGCGGACCTGGCCGGTAATTTCCATAATGGCGCTGAGCCCGGCACCCGCCTCGTCGGAATAGCCCGTCTGCTGAACGGCACGGAAGATTCTTGCCGCGTCCTCGTAACGGCCGAGCTTGAAGTAGGACCAGCCGCGCAGGAGCATGAGGTCGTTCTGTTCTGGAACGACGCGGGCGCGCTCTCCAAGCGCCAGGATCACGTCCGGCCACCGCCCGTCGCGATAGGCCGCGAGGGCGCGCTGGGCCAGGATGGCGGCGCTCAGCTCGGTCCGGCGTGCCGAGGTCTGAGGTGCCTGGGCGGCCGCGACGGCGGCCTTGCCCGTCAGGTCCTTGCGCAGATAGGCGAGAGATTTGCCGTAGGCCGCGTCCTCCCGCTGGGCCGGACTGCCCAGCGTGAAGGCGTGATCGAAGGCGGCCGCCGCTTCCAGGGGACGGTTCATCTCCATCAGGCACCATCCCAGGTTCAGGGCCGCAGGGGCGGAAAGGCTGCCGGGGTCGCGAGTCGTCGTACAGGCCTGGCGCGAGGCTCCCCGCCGGGCGGCCGGGCGCTTGCCCTGGAGCTGGCGCTCCTGCTGCACCACAAGCCGGTCATAGGCTGCCACGCGCGTTTCTTCGATGCGCCGGGGTCGTTCCGGAGGGGGCGCAGGCAATTCAGGGGCCGGTGCGACGGCGCGCGGAGACGATATCTGAGGCTCGACGGGTGAAGGAGGTGCAGGCTGCGGAGTGGCCTGTGCGGTCCGGTCACGGACGATCCCGTCGGCCAGGTCGGCGATGCGCTGGGAGCGAGAGCGCCATTGTGACACGATGGCATTGAAACGGGCACGGTCGTTCAGACGCTGGCTCGTGATTGCCACCCCATAGGCAGAGGGCTCGTCATCGGCCTTCCAGCTCAAGGCTTCCTCGAACCACTCCCGCGCCGTGCTGATCTGCCCGGTATTGTAGGAGTACCAGCCGAGGGCCTGGGCGGCGCCTGCCGAACGGGCCTTGGTGACGGCCGGAATGACGCGGACAATCACCTTCGGGTCGAGGCGCGGAGGTGGGTCCTGGCTCAGCAGGGCCGTCGCCACGTCGAGATAGACCTGCATGTTCTCGGGCGCCTTGTCGCGCCACTCGAAGGCGAAAGCCTCCGCCTCCGCGAGGCGGTTGAGATCCCGCAGGGAGAGAGCGTAGCCCTCGGCCGCCTTCTCGCTGCCGCCGCGGTCGAGGGCCGTCTTGAACCAGCTCAGCGCCTTCTCGGGGTTCTTGTGGTGATAGCTGTAGTAGCCCAGCAGAAGCGCGTTGCCGGGCTCCTTCCCGCTTTCCGCGAGGCGCTCGACCACCGCGAGATCCTCGGCCGAAGCCGTGAGCTTGGGATCCGTGGAAGCACGTGCGACCCGGCGCCGTGCCAGCTCGTCACGGATGGCGCTGAAGTCGTCCGGATAATCGCCGCTCTTGCGCTCATATTTGAGGAGATCGGCGATCTGCGCCTCGTCGAGGAGCGTGAGAGCCTTCTGCAGCGTCCCGAGCCGTTCGGCCGGGTTCGCGCAATTGGTCAGGATATAGGTATAGACGTCGCGGGTGCGGCCGGTCTGGTCTGTCTTCGCGAAGGCCTCGGCCACGCGCCAGAGAGAATCCACATTGGCGCAGGTCAAGAGCGAGGGCGTCTCCGTCGCGATGGACAGGACGGTGCGCCACTGGCTGTTGTCGGACGCATTCACGAGCCGCTTGCGCGCCTCGGCGACGTCGAGAGCCGTGACAAGGTCCGGCGGCGGCTTCCATTGCGGGTCCGCGGCCTGGCGGGCCGCGATGGCGGCCCGCGCCTCGCTGAATTTGTTTTCCGTGTAGAGGCCCCAGAGACGGTCCACTTCAGGGTCGTTCACGACCCCTCCGCCCCCAACCAGCTGAGAGAGATCAGCCGGGGGAGACCAGTCGGGATAAAGCGCCCGCAACCGGGCGATCTCGGCATCGACGCGCCGCGTATCCCCTTGGGAGGCGAAGTACCGCAGGGCGGACTCGTCCACCTGGCGTCGGGGGGACGCCGAGGAGGCGTTCGGTTCCGGGCCTTGAGGCGGAGCAGGCGAGCCGGATTGCTGCGCCAGCGCCGCGAAGGCGAGGCCCGCAACCGCGAGCGCCATCATGCCACGATTCAAAGGCATTGCGGATATTTCTCACCGATCAGCGACATCGACAGCAGATAGAGACTTGCCGGGTAGTAGAATTGCGGGTTGAAGGCTTTCAGGGTGTCCGGGACCTTCGTTCCGTCCAGCGCGCAGGCGAGCAGGGCCGACAGGGCCACATAGCCTTGATCCGTCAGGCGCTCCTTGACCTCTCCGGTCACCACGTTGACGGTGGCGACCCCTTCCTGGTCCACGATCCAGCGCTGCCTGAGCGTCTTCAGCCAGTCCATGTCGGCCATCCCCGCCCGCAACAAGTAAAGAGGTATCCTTAACGAGTTGTAACCAAACTCGGGATCGAAGCCCTCGGCCGTGCGCGGCATCATGCGGTTGTGGATGGAAATCCAGTCGGCCGGAAGATGAGTCCGCCCGGCCGTCGCCTGCTGGAGCAGTACGATGCCCTCGCGCCAGACGCCGCTCCAATCGTATTCCGGGGCCAGCGTCGCC
The DNA here is from genome assembly GCF_003151255.1 of Microvirga sp. 17 mud 1-3. Lineage (NCBI taxonomy): Bacteria > Pseudomonadati > Pseudomonadota > Alphaproteobacteria > Hyphomicrobiales > Methylobacteriaceae > Microvirga > Microvirga sp. 17 mud 1-3. The sequence goes on along the minus strand of NZ_CP029481.1, from coordinate 3,964,967 downwards.
AGCACCGGAAAGGCCTCGAAGACCCAATAGGACAGGTTGACGACCGGGCCGTCCCGGCGGTCCGCCTGCGTAAAGCCCTTCACGCCCGGAAGCAGGAACGGGAAGCCGGCATTCTTGGCGATCGTCGCTCTGCCGATGGCCTTGGCGAGTTTCTGGGCGGCCTGGTTGTAGCGCTGGTCCTGCCAGGCCGCTCCGGCCTTCGCCAGCGCATAGGCGATCAGGATGTCGCCGTCCGTGGCATTATTGCGGTCGGTCACGTGAGGAGTGGCTGTCGGATCCCATTTCCACACCGCAAGGCCGTCGTCGCGGATGAGGAATTCCGTGTAGGTGAAGGTCCAGATCTTTTCGAAGGTCAGGCGGTCGCCGGCCATGAAGGCCAGAAGCAGGCCGTAGCCCTGCCCCTCGCTGTGGCTGATGTTGCCGTTGGCATTGTCGACGACGCGCCCGGTATCCTCGATGAAGCGGGTCCGATAGGCCTCCCAGTCGGCGGAGGAGACGAAGCCGGTGATCTTGAGCGGTTCCATGGTGGCGCCCCGGGCGGCCGGCGTCAGGCCCGCCATCAGCAGGAGGAGCAGCACGGAACCGGACAGGCAACGGACAACCGCGTTCATGCCATCTCCTTCATCGATTGCGTCCCATTCGGTTCAGCAGGAGATAGGTCGCGGCTCCAAGAAGTGTGCAGCAGACCACGACGAGAAGCGCATATTGCAGGATGTTGACGGACATCCAATTCGCCGCGACGAGCCGGAGATTCGTGAGCGAGAACGGCTGGGTCTGAACGAAGGTGAAGCTGTTGATCGGCTCGATCTCGAGTTTCTCATCGGTCGGGTCGAGGGCGAGCGCCCGCCCTGATACCTGCGACCAGACCAGCGGATGGGTCAGGCGGACCATCTCCTCCGCGAGCGCTTCTTCGGTCCTCGCCGTCACAAGGGTCCGGGTGCCCGGTCCGTCGGCGCGGCTCTGTGCCAGCAGGAGAGTGGTGCGCTGTGGCGGCTCATAGGGCTGATCCTTCTTGTCCTCCAGCGCGAGCTTCGCGAGGGACAGGTTGAAGGTGCTTTCCACCCAGTTCGTAATGGATTCCAGGGTCCTCTGCAGGAAGCCCCGCCTTTGCAGGCTCTCGGCCCAGCGGCGGCGCATCTCGTCCGTGGTGAGCGGTTCTGCCGGCTCGCTCGTTACCACCCTACCTGCTGGCGCGGCGGATGCCGTCTTCTGAAGGGGACGGGCCTGTCCCTCGGGTTGAGCCGTCGGAAAAGACCAGCTGGAGGCCGGGCCCGGCTGCCAGATGTTCCGCAGGTTTTCCGAGACGTCGACGCGGCCGAGCAGGCCCGGAGGCAGCTGGTCCAGGGCGCCCACATGGATCACCGATACGTCGTTCGCGCTGGCGGCGTTGACGAAATAGGCCCGCACGGGAGCGTTTGCATCTCGGGCCATCCGGGCGAGCAGGGTTCCGGCTGCGGAGTAGTTCAGGGCGTCCTGGCGCGCGAGCACGACGGCTGCCGGAAAATCACCGTAGGGAAAGCCGCCTGCACTCAGAGTCGCCAGATCCGGCATCCTGCCGATGCGCCCAAAGTTCGGGATGTAGAGCGAGCTCGTGTCGAACAGGACGAAGCGGCTCGTCTCCGACAGGGTTTCGCCCGGGACGCAGCGGTCGTCGGCAGCGGTCAGAAGGATCGTCTCGAAAGTGAAGTGATTGAGGCCCGGCTTGAAATTCCGCATCGGAATGCGGATCGGATGGCGTCGGAACAGATCGCCCCTCGACGTGATGGTCATCGTCGCGCTGATCCGGTCGTTCACATAGATGTCAATGCGACTGCCGGGTTGGACGGCCGACGTGTGCGCGGCATCGAGGAACAGGGTCGCCTCGCCGTAATCGGTGGCATAGAAGTCGGACGGGAGATTGACGGTGAACCGCGCCCTGAAACGCCGGCCGGAGAATTCCTGGGTCTGGACCCCGAGGTCCGCAAAGCGAAGCTGGCGGCGGCCCAGCACTGTTGGCGCCTCGGGCCAGAGCCATGAGGCGGTGTCGACCATTCCCCGCTCGCGTGATCCTTCCCCGAAGCCCTGCCCGCCGACGATGGTGATGGCGTTGTCCAGGTCGTTCCAAGTGGGGCCGGAAACCATCAGGTAGGGGGCGGTCGAGCCCGGGTCCTGCATCATGATGGCCAGGGGCTGGATCGTCGCCGCTTCCGGAACGGTCGCCGTGATGCCGCGCAACTCGCTGGCGATGCCCATGACGACCTTAAGGGTCCCTACGGGCGAGGGGCCCGGATCCGTTTCCAGAACCTGGATGACCGGATGGGCATAGCGGCCGCGCAGGGCTGCGAGCTGGGCCAGGCGGAGGAGACGGTCGCGGATCTCGGGACGGTAGATGCGTGGCGCAATGATGCGGATGGTCGTCACGCCGGAATTGTCGAGACCGATGGCGGGCAGATCCTCGAGGCTGCGGATGGTTCGCGGCGCGCCCTCCGTGAACATCAGGCTCGTCGAGGCGGCGTCCAGCTCGGTCCAGAGCTCGTAGGTGGCCTTGATGGTGCAGTCGGTCCGGTGGCGCTGGCTGGCCTCCATGCGAATGATGTTCTGCCCGGTCCTGAGAATGCCCTGGCGGACCGGAACCACCACGCGCTTGATTCCCTGCGCCGACATGATGGGAATCGCGGTCACGCTCTCGCCGTTGATCGAGATTCTGAGGTTCGACGCTTCCGGCATGACGACGACGGCGTTCCGGTAGCCGACCGACAGGCTCGATCCGCTGGCGGCCTCATCCTGGGTCAGGAAGACCGCCCAGCTGTGCGAATCCGTCTCGCCTTCGAAGCGCATCGTTTCGAACGGCAGGAGGGGGCGAGTCGTGCCGCGCACCGGTGCAGCCGCGCCTGATCCCTGTGTGAGTTGCGGTGTCGGGCGTGCCGAGGGGGCTTGGTTCTGGAGCTTTCCCGGTTCGGACGAGGGCCCCGCCTGTACCGGCGGCCGGGGCGCCGGCGGTGCGATCTGGAAGGGAGCCGGCGCTGCGGGCGCTGAGCCTTGGCCTGGTGTACGGGCGGCTGGGGCCGGGGCCGCCGGGGTCGCCTTCATGTCGAAGGGCGCGGCGGAAGGGGAGGCGGCAGGGGCCGGCGGCTGTGCCGGCGCCGCTCCGGGTGCCGGCGCAATCGGTTTGTCCGGCGACATGCTGAAGGGAGCCGGCTGGGCGAGCGCCGGCCCTGCGGCCAAGACGCCGAGCGCGAGAAGGAGGGAAAATGGAAACGCGCGCAACTCGGCCTCTATTTCGTAAGGGTCGCCGACTCGCCGGCCGGGGTCATGGGGGCCGCCGGCGGCTCGGGTGTGCCGAGTTTCTGCAGGCCGAAGAGATAGGCCAGGCCGCGCCCGGTCTGATAGAGCGCGACCGAGAAGAACCAGATGGTCCCGCGCAGAATGCCGATATCCTGGTGCCGGCGCTTCTGGAACTGACTCCACTGGTCAGCATTCGCGAAGACCAGATCGGCGATCAGCCGGTGGTGCTCGGGCGTTTCGGTCAGGAAGCGGCAGCCGATCAGGATGCCCTTTTCGTCCATGCTCATCTTCCGGACTTCCATCGGCAACTGGTCGACGGGCAATGCGGAATAGGGCGTGAATTCGAGGGTTCCGAGGGCGCCCTTCTTGAGGCCCGGCAGGGCTGACTGGGACAGGCGAAGGCTGGCGCCGCCCACCGAGACGTCCTGGATCAACCCATCGACGACCTTGTCGCCCATGATGAAACGGCATTGGCGCTGAACGCGGACGCGATGGCTCTGCCGCCGCGTTCCCCGCTCCGACACGACGCCGAGAGCGCATCCCGCAATGATCAGGTTGAGAAGGTTCCACGCTCCCGTCACCAAGGTGACGTCGGCCTTGTAGGGCTCGGCCCAAAGCCGCACCGCCGTCGCCACGAGGCCGAGCACCAGAAGGCCGAAGATGATGAAGAAGGGCGCGCCCAGCTCCGAGACCCGGCTCTGGGCCAGGGATTCGTTCTTGGCCGTGACCTTGAAGGTGGGCTTGCTGGGATTGGCGATGACCGACAGGATGGCGGGAAACAGGTAGATCGTCTGGATGAACTCGTAGAGGTCAGAAATCCAGGGCCAGCGATAGCGCCCGTAGAGATAGTTCTGCATCATGAAGTTCACCATCATGTAGGTCGAGGTGTAGGCGAGAAACTCGCCTCCCGATGCAGTGAAGATCTCGAGGGAAAAGAACAGGTAACAGAGGGGGCAGATCAGGAAGCACAGGCGCGTGAACGGAAACAGCCAGAACAGCATGCTCGACAGGTAGCACAGGCGCTGGGGCAGGCTGAGACCGCGTTTGAAGAGCGGGAAACGGTAGCGCATGATCTGCATCATGCCCTGTGCCCAGCGAGACCGCTGGCCGATGAAGCTGGCGAAGGTGTCCGGCTGCAGGCCGGCGATCAGCGGCTTGTCCACATAGATGCTCTTCCAGCCGCGGGAATGCAGCTCGAGGGCGGTCTCGCAATCCTCCGTGATGCTGATGCCGCTGAACCCGTTCGTCTCCTGCAGGGCCTCCCGGCGAAGCAAAGCGGCCGAGCCGCAGAAGAACGCCCCGTTCCAGCGGTCGAGGCCCCGCTGGATGATGCCGTAGAACATTTCATTCTCGGACGGCATCGTGTCGAACGTTCCGAGATTTCGCTCCAGCGGGTCCGGGTTGATGAAGAAATGTGGGGTCTGAACAAGGAAAAGATTCTTTTCCGTATTGAAATAACCGACCGTCTCCTGGAGGAAGCTTCGCGCCGGCGCATGGTCGGCATCGAAAACCGCGACGAGATCGCCGGTCGAGTGCTCGAGGCCGTTATTCAGGTTTCCGGCTTTCGCGTGCACGTTCTTCGCGCGGGTCAGGTACTTCACGTCCAGGGCCGCGCACAGGGCCTGAAGCTCGGCCCGGCGCGCCTTGGCTTCCTCTGCCTGAGCCTTGTTGGAGGATTGGCACTTCTGGTCGGTGCCCCCATCGTCGAGAAGCCATATGGTCAGCTTGTCGGCCGGGTAGTTCATGGCCTTCGCGGCCGAAAGCGTGGATGCGAGCAGGTTGGCGTCCTCGTTGTAGGACGGCACGAACACGTCGACGGAGGGCAGGTTCTCGTCTTCGATCTGCGGCGGGCGGCGGGACGGAAGGGGGCTCGAAACCACGAACAGGCTGAGAAACAGCATCAGCACGCAGTACATCTCGGCCATGTAGAGCAGGATGGCCGGAATGTAATTTTCGAGCTCGGTGATGGGCGGCAGGGTGCTCGTGGTCCGCCAGAACACATAGCGCAGGACGATGGCTGTCCCGAGCGCAAGGGCGATAAGCCGCCAGACCCCTTGCGCCCGGAAGAATTTCAGCACGATCATGCAGGAGACGACCACAAGTCCTGCGATGAGATGGGCCTGAAGACTGATCGGTAAGGCAACCAGCAAGAGGATCAAAGTAGCCGCTAGGGCCCAAAAGGCTACGATTAGACCCTTCTTCATCGGCTATCGATCTCTTTTCGGTGCTTTACGTTGCACTACGCATAATTCAGGCATGTTCAAGGGTCTATCGTGATATTGGCGCTTCCCATGCGACCGAGGAGCTCGCCGGGACGGTCAGGGCGGGGGCGGGACGATGGGGTAGCCTTCGAGAGGCCTGCTCGGCTCCACAGGGCGGGGCGCAGCCGCAGGGACGCGCACCGTGGAGCGGGCCGGCACCCGGGGTGGGGCTGCCCGCGTCACAGACGGGCGGACGGGCGGCCGCTCGACCGTACTTCCCATGCCGAGAGGAAACGAGGGGGCATCCAGGCCACCGAGCTGATGCGGAACGGGCGGCGGATCCCCAAAGGGATTCCATCCCGAATGGGAATAATAGGCGGAAATCGAGAAGGCATACATGGTCCGGAGGAGCTGCTCCTCCGTGGCGTCGGCATCGCACAGGCGCAGCCTCACCGAGACGATGCCGCCGGGGACGATGATCGCGGGCGTATTGGGTTCGATCTGCTGCCAAGCATAAAGGCAGACGTCGCCCGCTGCCGAGCGGCCCGTGGCGAAGCCGAAGGGACCGTATTTATTCTGGACGTAGTAGAGAGACGTCCGCATGTCGACGCCGGGGAAGCGGTCTTCCATTTCGCGTTCGATCCGGTCGGGCGTGATCCGCCGGATCTTGAGCACGTCGTCGTTCTCGGAGGGCATCTCCACGTCGGTCGCGAAGCTCACATAGAATGCGTTCTGGCCCACCGTCGCCGAGGCGGTCGACAGGGCGATCTCCTGAGAAACGCCGTTCTTATAGGTGCGCTGCAGGACGGCCACCACGGCCGGGCCGCCGGGCGGCGGCATGACCAGCGCCTTGGAGGGCGGAACCTCCGTCATGAGCGACGCGAACCGGAGCTCGGACTGGGTCGAGCAGCCTGCCAGGATGGCCGTTGCGGTGAGTGACAGGGTCTTGAGGGCGCCAAGGAGACCTTGCGCACGCTTCCGCCACCCCTTGCGCAGGCGCAGAAAGGCCGAGTCTGTCAGGGGGTGAGAATAAAATAACATGCCGTGGAACTGAACCGGGTCAACCGAATAGGAAGATCTGCACAGAGGGCTCCCATCGTTGAGGGCGGATGAAAAGCCTAACTAGCCATGGCTAAACATGGTTAATGAAACGTGAAGCTTTCCTCTTGGGAAAGCATTTTCCCTGTCTTTCTCACCGGCTTAACCGGGCAGGCGAATGCCTCCCGAGGGGGGCGGCTCAGGAACGCGACTTTGTAAGGGGAAACTGTCGGCGGGGTGTCAGGCGATTTGCGGGCCGGCGCAGGGCCGACCCACGGGCTCACCGCAGGGAGCCGACGATGTCGCTCAGGGCATCGACCACGATCCGGCTGATGGCCGCGCCCTTCTCGGCCGACGCGAGGCTCGGGTCGCCGACGACGCCCGACCCGCCTGAAATCTCCGCCATGGTCCGGAACAGGGAGCCGCGCCCCCCTCTGAGGAGGTCGGAATTCGCCCAGTCGAGCGTCATGACGTGACTGTATCCGGGGATCAGCTCCTTGTGGACCGAGGCCTCGTCAATATGGAGCATGAGCGAGGTCTCGAACTCGCAGGCATGGCCGACGCCTCCGAAACCGCTCTCCTGGACCTTCAGAAGGGCATCTGTCGCGGTCCGCCACCAGGTCACAAGTCCGACGCGGCAGTCGCGGTGCCGGGCGCCGAAGCTCTCCACGATCACCTGGCCGATCGCCTGGTTGCCGCCATGGCTGTTGAGGAGGAGGATATTGGTGAAGCCGTGCGCGACCACAGCCGAGAGGATGTCCGTCACATAGGCGAGCAGGGTCGTGTGCTGCACCGTGAGGGTGCCGGGAAAGTCCATGTGATGCTCTGACGTGCAGACCACCACCGGCGGCAGGATGAGGACCTGATCTCCGAGCCTTTTGTCGAGTTCCTCCAGGAAGTGTCCCCCGATCCGGGCATCCGTATCGAGGGGGAGGTGCGGGCCATGCTGCTCGATGGCCGCGATGTTCATCAAAACCGGAATCGTGCGGTCGAGCCGGCGGACTTCCTCGGTCGTGAGCTTTTCCCACCTCATGGCTTCACCGCCCAAAGTTCGATTTCCACGACGAAGTCGCGCAGCAGCTTGGTCTCGACAGCCGTTCTGACCGGCAGCGGCTGGGGCATCATCTCGGCATAGATCTCGTTGAAGACCGGCCAGTCGTTCAGGTCCGTCATATAGACATTGACCTTGAACACGTCCGCGAGGGTGCAGCCGGCATTGCGCAACTGCATGGCGCAGTTCTCGATGGTCGCCCGCGTCTGGCTGCGGATGTCGGGACCGACGGTCTTTCCGTCAGGCCCCACGCCGGCCTGTCCCGAAATCACGACGATCCGGCCCGGCGCCACTTCGATGACCGGCGAATAGGGCCCATGGCCCGGCGCCTGCGTGGCAGCCGGGGCGCGCTTCACGGATTCCGGCGCCTTATGGCTGCCCATGGGGTTCGGGAGGTACCCTAGGAACCCCGCGATGCGCCAGCGGCCTTCGACCCGCCGGCAGAAATACTGTGTCTGCCAGCGCAGGGTGACGGTCTCGCCGTCGTCCAGGCGAACGGCGCCGTCGAACTTCTTCCGGGCGAGGGCGAAGTCGCCCATGATCTCGATGTCGCGCAGGCTCGTCAGGGCGAAGATGGACTGGCGCAGATCCGCATCGGCGATCCGGCCCTTGAGCTCCTTCGAGCCGTTGAGCCAGGCCTCCCGATAGCGGGCGATATCCGCATAGGTGACGCGCCAACTGTCCGGGTTGTCCGAGAAGCGGGCATCGATGCCGAAGAACATATCGGGCGCGAAATCGCGGTAATGCGCCTCCCAATCGCCGGCCACGAAGGCCTCGATGTCGCGGCGGACCAGCATGTCCCAGATGGCGTGGCGTGCCTCGTCGGCAGGCGGGAAAGGATTCGTGTCGCTCATGGCTCTCCCTATCGAATAGTCCGCTCGGACACCTTGAAGCGGCGGATGGCGTCCTCATCGAGCTCGATCCCGAGGCCGGGGCCGTCGGGAACTGCGATGTGGGGCGGCGTGATGGCGAGTGGTGTCTTGAGCAGATCGTGGGAGCGGATCATGCGGCCGAAAATATCGCTCGGCCAGACGCAGCTCGCCGCCGCTGCGCTCTGGTGCACGTACATTGCTTCCAGGATGCCGAGATCCACCTCCGAGCCGTGCCAGCACGGGAGGCCGGCCATGGTCGCGAGATCCGCAAGAGCCTTGAACTTCGCCAGCCCCCCGTTGAAGTTGAAGCCGTCGACCGCCCCATGCGCAATGGCGTTCACGGCCTCATAGGGACGCTGGCCCTGGAAGACGTAAGGCAGGGAGACGTGAAGCGCGATCGGAATGGCGCTGAACTGGCGGAGATTGGCATAGTCCTGGATCATCCAGCGCTGGATCGGGTCCTCGAGCAGGAGGACGTTTCCGATCTTCTCCAATTCCCGGATGATCGGGCGGGCATTGCCGGAATTTTCCCAGCGCTGGTTGGGATCGAAGATCACCTTCATGCCGGGCGCATGCTTCTTGATCTCCGTGCACCAGGCCACGACGTCGTCCTCGAGGTCGCATTTGAACTTGATGCAGTCGAAGCCCTGCTCATGGTATTGCCGAACCCAGGGGCCGATTTCCTCCACGGTCCGGTGGCTCGACCAGGCGCTGATCTTCACATGGTTGCGGACCGCGCCTCCGAGGAGCCGGTGCAGCGGAATGCCGAGGGACTTCGCATAGGCATCCCAGATCGCGCATTCGAAGCCGTCATATTCCCGCGAGAGGGCAATGGGCAGGTCCTGCAGAGGCATCTCGGCGATGCTCTGGCCGAGGAGCATGTTCGAGACGCCCTCGATGATGGACCAGTTGTGGTCCCGGTAGAATTCCGAGATTCCGACCGTTCCGTCCTTCAGGGTCATCCGCAGGATGAGCTTGGGCAACTCGTCGAACTGGACCGACCAGGCCCGCTTGCCGCCGACCGGGAGCATATGGAGCGGCTTGTTGAGGCTGTCGGAATTGATGACGCCCGGATGGGCGGGAACGATCACCTCTTCGTAATCGAAGCGAACGATGGTCTTGGCGTTGGGATCCATGGGGCACCGGCAGAAAGGAACGGCCAGGAGATTAGAAGGGAAAAAGTAGTGAAACAACGAAATTTGTCGTCGTCTGCGTAATTTTCGACGTTGCATTTTTATTGAGCTACATTTCCCCTGTTGCCGGACGGAATCGGGAGAGGCGGCCATGAGCCAAACCATCATCGTGACAGGGGGAGCAGGGGATATCGGGCGGGCGCTATCCGCGCGCTTCCTGAATGATGGACATCGGGTCGCGATGTTCGACCGGGATGCCTCCGCCTTACAGAATGCCGTTGCGGCGGTCGGCGATCCGCAGCTCCTGATGCCTGTCGTGGCGGACGTTACGGATCTGGCATCGGTCACGCAGGCCGTTGCCGCCGTGGAGGCGGGCCTCGGGCCTGTGGATGTCCTCGTCAATAATGCGGGAGGCGTCGTCAGCCCGACGCTCGCCAAGACGTCCGAGGCCGCGTGGCTGGCCGATATCGAGCTCAACCTCAATGGCGCCTGGCGCTGCGTCCGCGCCGTGCAGGACGGCATGATCGGCCGCAGGCGGGGCACGATCATCAACATCTCGTCCGTCAACGGGTCGGGGATCTATGGCTATCCGGCCTACAGCGCCGCGAAGGCAGGCCTTGCGCAGCTGACGCGCTTCCTGGCCGTCGAATTCGGACGGCACGGTATCCGGGCCAATGCCATCGCGCCGGGCAGCGTGAAGACCCAGGCCTGGAAAGCCCGCGTGGAACAGAATCCGGAAATATTCGAGCGGCTGAAGCGCTGGTATCCCCTGGGCGATGTTTGCGTCCCGGAGGATATCGCCGGAGTTGCGGCCTTCCTGATCGGTCCCGATGCGCGCATGATTACCGGCGTCGTTCTGCCGGTCGATGGGGGATTGTCCGTCGGCTCGACGACCATGGCACGGGAATTCTGCGGCGAGGACTTTTAGTCCCCGATCGGCTGCGCCTCGGTGTGGCCGTGCAGGGCGAGCAGGGTAGTCCTGATTCGATGCAGCTTGCGGGCCGAGACCGGCTGCTTCATGGCGCCGACCAGGGCGGACAGGCAGTCGATCACGAGCAGCTGCCCGTAGCGGGTGCGGTTCGGAAAATTGAAGTGAACCTCGTCGCCCGGAATGGCGAGAGGGACCAGGAGGCTGGCCCTCTGCGCCAGAGGGCTCGCCGGCAGGGTCACGGCGATGACGGCGGCGCCGCGCCCGGCTGCGGTGCGGGCCGCATCCACGAGCGATTGCGGCTTGCCCGTGACGGAAAAGATGAGGAAGGCGTCCCCCTTGTCGGCGATAGCCGCGAGCATCTGCTGCTTGTAGGGGTCCGCCGAGGCCGTCACGGAGAGCCCGAAGCGGAAGAGACGGTTCTCCATCTCCTGCGCCATGATGGCCGAACTTCCCCCGACGCCCAGGCACACGATCTGTCGTGCATTCGCCAGTATGGTCGCGGCGTCGCTCAGGGTCTGTTCCTGAAGACTGCCGAACGCGGTGCTCAGGGCATTCATGCCCGACTGATAGACCCGCTGCGCGGTGGTGCCCGCATCTCCCTCCTGCACCCTGCGCTCGGCCTCGATATACATGCGTCCGACGGCATAATCCTGCGCCAGGCGCATCTTGAAGTCGCTGAAGCCGTCGCAGCCCATCCGGCGCGCGAAGCGCATCACCGTGGGCTCGCTGACTTCCGCCTGCGCCGCAAAGGACTTGATGCTGCTGCGGGTGGTGCCTTCGATATCCTGAAGCACCAGATCGGCGACGCGCCGCTCGGCCTTCTTCAGGCTCGGCGCGATGTGCTCGATGGTCTCGATCAGGTTCGCGGGGCGATTCATCCTGTCATTCCGAAAGGGACGGGCCCCTAAAGCCGAACGCCGAGATAAGTCCTGTCGTCCGCCCAGTTCGTTGCCGTCGATCCCTTGGGCGAAGGATAGAGCACGACCTTCGCCGGATCCTCGCGTTCCGCTTCCGCGAAGGCTCTCTCCCAGGAGGCGACACCGAAGCCGTCGCCGGGGCGGAAATAGCCGTCCGAGTAGATCTCGACCGTCTCGATCTCCGAAAGAGGGAAGCTCTCGATGCGGATCAGGCTTTCGGGCACGGGGAAGCCGTCGAGGCACGGATAGCCGAGGATCGTGGACGTATCGTTCTGGTAGCCGCCCTGGGCGTGAACGATGCCGCCCGTGACGAGGTGCTCGATGAGCGGGCGCGGGACATGCGGCAGGGCTTGAACGTTCGCCGCGATGGCGAGGGACTCGAGGCGGGCGAGATCGTCGGCCGTCAGGAGGCCGCCGAGGGAATCCGGCGCCTGGCGCGTTCCATGCCAGGTGATGCGGCGCGAAAGCTGCTCCTGCAGGGCAGGGTCACGGGTCTTTTCGCCGATCATCGGCCAGGCCTGCCGGCGCAGGGTCGAGGTGATGAGGTCGAGGTCCTTCTCCATGCGCAGGGTCTGCGTGCCGTTGAGGCGCACGCCGCTGTCGCCGGCGAGAATGATGTCGAGGGTGTCGCCCCGCACCAGGGCGAGGGCGAGCGCTGCCGAAAGGCGCAGGTTCCAGTCGGTCTGCACCTTCTCGGCCATGCCGTGGGCTTCGTAAGCCTTCCGGATGGCCTGGGTCAGGGCCCGTACGATCGCCGGGCCGTCGAGAGAGGCGTCGGGCGCGCTCAGCATCTGCGTGAGCGCGCCCTGAACGATCATGGCCGCGTATTGGCCCGACAGCATGCCGTCGTAACGTGTCCCGAGGCGGTCCGTGACCCCGTCGATGACCGCATAGGCGCGGCCCGGCAGGATCACGAGGCGATCCTCGTTGGTGTGAGGCTTGGAAGGATCCTTCGCCTCGGAAAACGCCTCGATCAGCATGGTGTCGGTGTCGCTACGTTTGGCCTGGACTCAACGGTTCTGAAGGGCCGCCTTCCACTTGGCGATCCACTCGTTGCGATGCTGGGCCACCTTCTTGATGTCGTAGTCGACCAGCTTGATTTCGCTGATCGGCTTCAGCCCGGCGCCGGTTACGTCCTTGCGTACGGAGCGGCGGCCGATATCGGACACGAGCTGCTCCTGGACGGGCTTGGACAGCAGCCAGTCGATGAACACCTTGCCGGTTTCCGCATGGGGCGCGCCCTTCACCAGCGCAACACCGTCCGCCACCGTGGAGGAGCCGTCCTCGGGATAGACGATGGCCACGTTGCCGCCGCCCTTCACGTAATCAAGGGCATTGTCCTCGAGGGTCAGGCCGACCAGGGCCTCGCCGTCGTTGACATAGCGCGGAACGGCGCCCGACGAATCGGACAGGTTCATGTTGGCGAGGGTCTTGTTGTAGACGTCCCAGCCCTTGTCGCCGTAAGCGATCAGCACGGTTGCGAGCTGCTGGAAGGACGAGCCGGACGAGTCTGCCCGGGCGGACGAGACCTTGCCCTTCCACTTGGCGTCACCGAGCTCTGCCCAGGTCTTGGGATAGTCGGCAGGCTTCAATTCCTTGTTGTTGACGGCCATGACGAGGAGGATGCCCGTATAGGGAATCCACTCGGGGCTGACCTTGTAGGTCTGGAGGAGGGCTGCATCGTCCTTGGGCGTATAGGTCTGCAGCAGGTCCTTGTTGTCCTCGAGCTGCTCGCCGCCGATGCTCCAGATCACGTCGGCCTTCGGCGCGGAGGACTCGGCCTTCACGCGCTTGATGATGTCGCCGGAGCCGGCCTTCACCACATCGACCTTGATTCCCGTCTCTTTTTCGAATTTAGGAACCAGCGCGTCGACAATTGACGCCTTGTGGGCCGTATAGACGACAACCGTCTTGTCCTGCGCCATGGCGGCGACACTCAGCGACGCCAGCAGGACGCCGGCCGTCAAGCCTGCTTTCAACATTGTTTCCTCCCCGGATTAAGTAGCAAAGCTACGCCATGTTGCTGAAAGCTGGAAGTTTTGTAAAGTCGTAGAACCTCAGAACGTAGTTATACAAAAAACAGGAGCAGGGGCGTGGCGGAGTTGAGGATCCAGGGACTGGCCAAGAGCTATCGGGACGTTCGGGTTCTCGAGAGTATCGATCTCGTCATCGCCTCGGGCGAGTTTTTTACCCTTCTGGGCCCGAGTGGATGTGGAAAGACCACGCTCCTGCGGACCATTGCGGGCTTCCAGCACCAGGACAGGGGCGAGATCGTCGTCGACGGTGTGCGGATCGACGGAAAGCCCGCCCATAAGCGCGATATCGGCATGGTCTTCCAGGATTATGCGGTTTTCCCGCATCTCTCGGTGGCCGAGAACGTGGCCTTCGGCCTCAAGGCCCGCTCCCTGCCCAAATCCGAGATCGAGGACCGGGTCGCCGAGAGCCTGAAGATGGTTCGGCTCGACGGCTATCAGTCCCGGCTCCCGGCCGAGATGTCCGGCGGCCAGCAGCAGCGGATCGGGCTCGCCCGGGCCATGGCGATCCGTCCGACCCTGCTCCTCATGGACGAGCCTCTGTCCAACCTCGATGCCAAACTGCGCATCGAGCTGCGCGAGGATATCCGCGATATTCAGAGGCGGCTTGGAATCACGACGATCTACGTGACACACGATCAGGAGGAGGCGCTGGCCGTCTCCGACCGCATCTGCGTGATGCACAAGGGCCGGGCGGAGCAGATCGGCACGCCCTTCGAGATCTACCGGCAGCCCGTCCGTCGCTTTGCGGCAAGCTTCGTCGGGACCATGAATTTCATCCCCGCCCGGCTGGAGGGAGGGCGCCTTTTCGTAGGAAATCAGTCTCTCGCATTCCCCGCAGGTGCGGCGGGCGGAGAGCTGGAACTGGCGATCAGGCCCGAGAACGTCCATCTGGGCGCCCGGGAGGGCCAGGGAGAAGGGGTCGCACTGCGCGGCGAGGTCCGGAAAGTGACGTTCCTCGGTCGCGAGGCTCACTACACCCTTGCGACGGAGGCCGGAGAAATCATCGCCCAGGTGATGGACCCGAGCGCCGATTTCATCGCCATGGAAGGACGCTCCGTCGACATCCTCCTGCCTCTCGCCAAGATCGCCCTGTTTGACCGTGACGGGAACCTCGTGAAGACGGGGCAGGCCCAATGATCCGCCCCATGACCCGGCGCTTTCGCTTCGACCTCTGGACCCTGGTCCTCATCGCGGCCTGGGCCATTCTCCTGCTCCTTTTGGTCTGGCCCCTGTCCTCGATCCTGCGCGCCAGCCTGATCGACAACGAGACGGGGGCGTTCTCCCTCGTCCATTACGCGGATATCTTCACCGTCAAGGCCTATCAGCGGGCTATCGGCAACACCTTCATCGCGGGCTTCGGCGGCATGGCCGGGGCTCTCGTGCTCGGCGTCACCCTCGCGTTCGTCACCACGCGTTTCCGCATCATGGGCCGCCCCCTGATCCAGACGCTTGCCGTCGTGGCCCTGGTCTCGCCGCCCTTCATCGGGGCCTATGCGTGGATCGTCCTGTTCGGCGCCAGCGGCGTGGTCCGCAAGGGCCTCGCATCCATCGGGATCTCGATCCCTCCGATCTACGGGGTGGCCGGCGTCATCCTCGTGTTCAGCCTCAAGTTCTTCCCGCACGTCTTCCTGATCACGTCGGGAGCCCTGGCGGCAATCAACCGTTCCGTCGAGGAGGCGGCCGAGAGCCTGGGCGTGCCGCCCTGGAAGCGCCTGTTCACGGTCACCTTCCCGCTCATCCTGCCGGCCATCTCGGCCAGCGCCCTGCTCACCTTCGTCCTGTCCATCGCGGATTTCGGCACGCCCCGCATCATCGGGCGCGATTTCAACGTCCTGGCGACGGAGGCCTTCAACCTCTTCGCGGGCGAGGTTGGGGGCAATCCCGGCATGGCCTCCGCGCTGAGCGTCGTTCTCATCGTACTCTCGATGATCGTCGTGTTCGGGCAGCGCTGGCTGCTGCGGAAGAACGTCTATTACAGCAACCTCATCAAGAAGCCGGAGCAGCAGCGGGTGAAGGGCCTGAAGTCTTTCGGCCTGCACCTCCTCGCCTATACGATCGTCTTCCTGGGCGCTCTCCCGACCTTCATCGTCGTGCTGTTCTCCTTCCGGCGCACCAACGGCCCGGTCTTCCAGCCGGGCCTGAGCCTCCAGAGCTACGAGAAGGTGATTTCCACCGTCTCCGACCCGATCTGGAATACGCTGCTCTTCTCGACGATGGCAGTGACGGCCATCGTCATCAGCGGCACCCTGATCGGCTACCTGATCTCGCGGCGGCCCAGCATCGCTACGGGATCGCTCGATGCCTTGCTGATGATCCCCTACATCGTGCCGGGGATCGTCATGGGCATTGCGTTCATCACCCGGTTCAACGATCCGCCCCTCGCCCTCACCGGGACGGGGCTCATCATCGTCCTCGCCATCTACGTGCGGCGGCTGCCCTATTCGGCCCGCTCGGTCGCGGCCGCCCTCAAGCAGGTCGGCCCGAACCTGGAGGATGCTGCCATCAGCCTCGGCTACTCGCCCGGCAAGGCCTTCCTTAAGGTAACGGTGCCGCTCATCCTTCCGGGGATCCTCGCGGGCGGGCTGATGAGCTTCGTGACGGCCATGAACGAGCTCTCGTCCTCCCTGGTGCTCTATGTGGGGCGCACCATCACCATGCCGGTCCGGATCTACCTGTCGGTCATGGACGGCGAATACGGCACGGCCTCAGCGCTCTCGACCATCCTGCTGACCATGACCGTGGTGGCCGTCTATGCGGCGTTCCACCTCTCCGGGCGGAAGGAGAGCGCCCTGCTCTAAGGACAGCACTTGGTTGCCTATGAGGGCCGCGCTGCTTCAGAAGGGCAGCGCGGCCTTTTCTTTAAATTCCTGTCTTGCGTCAGGTGTCGGAGCAGCATAAAAACCTCCGCTGCAGCTGGCAGGCTTTTCCCTGCGGCTGACCCGGCCCGGCCCCGTTTCTCCCATTGTTATTGTCTCCTGCGTTCGCTTGAGCGCGGGCCTTCGTTCCTTTCCGACCGGCGAGACCGGTCCTACGGAAGTCATTTCCATGCGATCCGCATTTCTTCGCAATGCCCTCGTCCTCGGCATGCTGTCCGCCATCGGCCCGTTTGCCATCGACATGTATCTTCCTGCCTTCCCGGCGATTGCACGGGACCTGCAGGTGGACGTCAGCGCCGTCCAGATGAGCCTGATGAGCTTCTTTCTGGCGATCGCGATCTGTCAGGTCGTCTACGGCCCCGTCTCCGATCAGGTCGGACGCAAGCCGCCCATCTATTTCGGTCTGGTCCTGTTCATCGCAGGCGCCATCGGCTGCAGCTTCGCCAGGAGCGCGGAGGCGCTGATTGCCTTCCGCTTCCTGCAGGGCGTGGGCGCCTGCGCCAGCATGGTCATTACCCGCGCCATCGTGCGGGACCTGCATACGGGGGCGGACGCGGCGCGCCTGATGGCAACCATCATGCTGGTCTTCAGCGTGTCGCCGATCCTGGCGCCCCTGGCGGGCAGCACCCTGACGGAATTCTACAGCTGGCGCGTGATCTTCTGGGCCATTGCGGGAATCGGCCTCCTGGGGTTGCTCGTCGTCGCCACCCTTCTCCCAGAGACACGGGCAAGGACCGCGAGCCGCCGGAGCATCGGAGAAGTCGTCAGGACCTATGGCAGCCTTTTGAAGGACTGGCATTTCCTGGGGCTCGTCTTCATCGGCGGTCTCGGCCAGGCGAGCTTCTTCGCCTATCTGGCCGGCTCCTCCATCGTGTTCATCGAGCATTTCGGCCTCACGCCGTCCCGCTACAGCCTTGTTTTCGCATCCAACGCCATTGCGTTCATCGGTGGCGCGCAGTTCAACAGCACGCTCATGCGCCGTTTCGGGGCGGAGCGCGTGGTTCGCAGGGCCATCAGCGTCTTTGCCGCAATGACGACCCTGCTCCTCGTCGTGACCCTTTCGGGCGTCGACAGTCCTTATGTTCTCTGGGGGATGCTGTTTGTGGCGTTCGGAGCCCTCGGCCTCGTGATTCCCTCGACTGCCGTGCTGGCCCTGGAGGCGCATGGACCCATCGCGGGCACGGCCTCCGCCCTCATGGGAACTCTCCAGCTCTGCACGGGCGCAGTCATGATCGCCCTGGTCAGCGCCTTCTTCGACGGGACGCCGCTCTCCATGGTGGCGGCGATCGCCCTCTGCGGCTGGGGAGCGTTTATCTTAAGCCGGACGGTCCTGGGACGTTCGAAGTTCGGTCTCTCACGGTAGAGGCTTGCCGCGTCTCGGCCTTGATCCAATCCCGGAAGGAGCGCACCAGCGGTGCCTCCGCCTTGGGCTCCGGGTAGACAAGGTAATAGGCGCCGCTGCTGATCAGACTTTGCGGAAACAGGATCGCTAGGCGTCCGGAGGCGATCTCGTCCGCAATCAGGAAATGCGGAATGAGGCCAACGCCGATTCCCGCAACGGCAGCCTGCGCGACCATGGCGAACTGCTCGAAGCGGGGGCCGCGCAGGGCATTGCCGATATCCACGCCGACTTCGGCGAACCATTCCGCCCAGGCCGTGGACCGGGTGCTTTGCTGGAGCAGGGTGGCGCGGGTAAGGTCCGCGGGCGTCCGGATCTTCTCGCGTTCGCGATAGTCCGGACTGCAGACCGGGACACATTCCTCGTCCAGGAGGTGGTCGCACAAAGCGCCGGGCCAATGCGGCTGGCCGAAATGGATGGCGGCATCGAAAGGCTCTGACGCGAAATCGAACGGCACGAGGCGCACGCCGAAATTCACCGTCACGTCCGGGTGATGGGCGAAGAACGTGCGCATTCGTGGGATGAGCCATCGGGTGCCGAAGGTGGGCAGGACCGCGAGATTGAGGACCCCGCTCGTGCCCGACAGGGCGATGGCCTGGCGCGTGGCGTCCGAGAGCTCGGCGAGGGTATTGCGCACATGGGTCGCGTACATGCGGCCCACATCCGTCAGCACCACCCGTTGCCGCGTGCGGCTGAACAGGGACAGCCCGAGAGCCTCCTCCAGCTGCTGGATCTGCCGGGATACGGCGCTCTGGGTCAGGTTTAGCTCCTCGGCCGCCCTGGAAACGCTCCCGTGCCGCGCCGTCGCCTCAAAGGCCAGGAGATTGCCGACACTGGGGAGAAAGCCGCGTCTGAACACCAGTTCATTCCAATTTAGAATAACCTGCTTCGAAGATGTCGCTTTACTTCCTTGTCGTCCAGGGCAATTTTCCCGCCCGAAATCATCAACTCCCGCCAGAGCCCAAAATCCGGGCCTGTCGAAGCAGAAGGATCGGAACCATGGCCGGTGCTCACGAACTCGCAAAGCTGAAGTGGGACGATCCGCTCCTGCTCGATGATCTGCTCACGGACGATGAGCGGATGATTCGCGATACGGCCCGCGCCTATGCGCAGGACAAGCTCCTGCCGCGGGTCATCGAGGCCTATCGCGAGGAGCGCACGGACCGCGCCATCTTCAACGAAATGGGCGAGCTCGGCCTTCTCGGCGTGACTCTGCCGGAGGATTATGGCTGCGCGGGTGCCTCGTACGTGGCCTATGGTCTCGTGGCCCGGGAGGTCGAGCGGGTCGATTCCGGCTATCGCTCCATGATGAGCGTCCAGTCCTCCCTGGTCATGTACCCGATCTACGCCTATGGCAGCGAGGAGCAGCGCCGGAAGTACCTGCCGAAGCTCGCCTCGGGCGAGTATGTCGGCTGCTTCGGCCTGACGGAGCCTGATGCCGGCTCGGACCCTGCGGGCATGAAGACCCGCGCCGAGAAGATCGACGGCGGCTATCGCCTCACCGGCAGCAAGATGTGGATCTCGAATTCGCCCATCGCGGACGTGTTCGTCGTCTGGGCGAAGTCGGCGGCCCATGACAACCAGATCCGCGGTTTTGTGCTCGACAAGGGCATGAAGGGCCTGACCGCCCCGAAGATCGGCGGCAAGCTCTCGCTGCGCGCCTCGATCACCGGCGAGATCGTCATGGACGGGGTCGAGGTGCCGGAGGATGCGCTTCTGCCGAACGTGTCGGGCCTCAAGGGCCCCTTCGGCTGCCTGAACCGGGCCCGCTACGGCATTTCCTGGGGCGCCATGGGTGCGGCGGAGGATTGCTGGCACCGGGCGCGGCAATACACGCTCGACCGCAAGCAGTTCGACAAGCCGCTCGCGGCCACTCAGCTGGTGCAGAAGAAACTCGCCGACATGATGACCGAGATCACCCTCGGCCTTCATGCCTCGCTCCGGGTGGGCCGCCTCTTCGATGAGGGCCGCATGGCGCCCGAGATGATCTCGCTGGTCAAGCGCAACAATTGCGGCAAGGCGCTGGAGATCGCCCGCATCGCCCGCGACATGCATGGCGGCAACGGCATCCAGGAGGAATACCACGTCATGCGCCATGCGCAGAACCTGGAGACCGTGAACACTTACGAGGGCACGCACGACGTGCACGCCCTCATCCTGGGCCGGGCGCAGACCGGATTGCAGGCATTCTTCTAAGCTCTGGCCCGGAAGCATCGCGATGAAGCCGCTTGAAGGACTCAAGGTCCTCGAACTCGCCCGCATCCTGGCCGGCCCCTGGGTCGGCCAGCTCCTGGCCGATCTCGGCGCCGATGTGGTCAAAGTCGAACGGCCGGGCGCCGGTGACGACACCCGTGGCTGGGGCCCTCCCTTCATCGAGGCGGCCGATGGGGGCGACCTGTCGGCGGCTTATTTCCACGCCTGCAATCGCGGAAAGCGCTCCATCGCGGCCGATTTCGAGACGAAGGAAGGCCAGGAACTCGTCCGCAAACTCGCGGCCCATGCGGATATCGTGATCGAAAACTTCAAGGTCGGCGGCCTGAAGAAATACGGCCTAGACTACGAGAGCCTGAAAAGCGTCAATCCTCGCCTTGTCTATTGCTCCATCACGGGCTTCGGGCAGGACGGCCCCTACGCGTCCCGGGCCGGCTACGACTTCATGATCCAGGGCATGGGCGGGATCATGGACCTGACGGGTGATCCGGAGGGAGAGCCGCAGAAGATCGGTGTTGCATTTGCGGACATCTTCACTGGGGTCTATTCCGTCGTCGGCGTTCTTGCGGCCCTTCGCCGGCGCGACCAGACCGGGCAGGGCGCCCATCTCGACATGGCGCTCCTCGACGTTCAGACGAGCGTCCTGGCGAACCAGGCCATGAACTACCTGGCTTCCGGCAAGGCCCCTCGGCGCATGGGCAACGCCCATCCCAACATCGTGCCCTATCAGGTTTTCCCCGTTTCGGACGGGCACGTGATCGTGGCTGTCGGCAATGACGGGCAATATGCCCGCTTCGTCGAGGTTCTCGGACAGCCGGACCTCGCCCAGGACGAGCGCTTCAAGACCAATGCTGGCCGGGTGCGCCACCGCGCCGAACTGGTTCCCCTGCTCACAGCGCTGACCCTGCAGATGACGCGGGAGGCGCTCCTGTCTGCCCTGGAGCGTCAGGGGGTTCCGGCCGGCCCGATCAACACCGTGGCCGATGTGTTTGCCGACCCTCAGGTGATCGCCCGCGGCATGAGGATCGACTTGCCCTCGCCAGACGCCAAGGCCGGCGCTATTCCGTCCGTACGCTCGCCCATCGTGATGGATGGGGAGCCGCTGGCAGCCAAACGCCCGTCCCCACGCCTCGGGGAGCATACGGACGAGGTTCTGAACGACCCGTCCTGGATGGCGTAAAGCCCGCCTTCAGGGGGCCTGCTCGGCGATGCCGTTGTCGAGCAGGCGATTGATAACTTTGACGATCCGCTCCCGGTCCTCGTCCGAGAAGGGGCTGATGTCATGCATTTCCATACTGCGCAGACCCTCGACGGCGAGCCAGGCCACGATGCTGGCGTCGAAATCGTCCGAAGTGGCCCTCAGCTTGCCAAGGGTTTCCTTGACCACATCGCGTACGGGCTCCAGGAGGCGCGGATTCTCCGAGGAGGCGGCCAGCATGCCGGTGGCGATCTCCTTCATCTTTCCGCTGCCGCACATCTTGAGAAGCGCGGCCGTACATAGTCTGGCCTCGAGGTTGCGCTTGGGCGGCGATTGCCTCCTCAGCGCCTCTTTCTCAAGGGATACTTCATCGACGAGGCGCTGAATCATTGCCTGGAGGAGTGCTTCCTTGCTCGGAAAGTTGTAAAGAAGCCCGCCTTTGCTGAGTCCGGCCCGTTCCGCAACGGCATCGAGGGTCAGGCGCCCCGAGCCGATTTCGCCGACTAGCTCGGCTGCTGCGTCGAGAATTTTTTCGCGGGAACTCTTCCGGCCCCGGACACACGCAAACATTCGCACCTCTTGCACTGAACCGTCCAGACGGTATATAAATGGCCCGGTGGCATTGGCGTCAAGGGGAAGATGCGCTAAAGCCGCCCCCTCCTCATCCAAATAGGACCAGATTCTTCGGTCCCCCAAATTCGGAACCAGCCCATGAAACGGCGCATCGTAGTCTCTATTGTGTTCATTCTTGCGATTGGACTCTGCGCAGGTCTGGTCTGGTTCAACTTCTTTAAAGAGAAGATGATTAAGGACTTCTTCGCCAACATGAAGGCGCCTGCCCAGGTGGTGTCCTCCGCGAAGGTCGAGTCCAAGACTTGGACCCCAGCCGTGAGCGCCATCGGTACGGCGCGCGCGGCCAACGGGGTCGAGCTGTCCTTCGAGACTCCCGGTATCGTCAAGGAAATCAAGTTCAAGGCGAACCAGGATATCCGCAAGGGCGAGATCCTGGTCCAGCTCGACGATACGGTCGAGCGTGCCGATCTCACGGACGTGCAGGCTGCCGTTAAAGTCACGGAGAGCGCATTCGAACGCGCCAAAACCTTGTCGTCCCGCGGCTATGGGACGGAGGCCAATTTCGACCAGGCGAGCGCAGCCATGGCGGCTGCCCGGTCGCGACTCGCGCGTCTTCAGGCGACCATCGAGCAGAAGGCTCTCAAGGCGCCATTCTCCGGCGTCATCGGTATTCCGCGCATCGATATCGGTCAGTACCTGCAGCCCGGAACAGTGATTGCGAGCTTCCAGGATCTCTCCTCCATGAAGGTCGACTTCACGGTTCCGGAGCAGGAGGCCAGCAAGATCAAGCTCGGCCAGGAGGTCCGCGTCGGCGTCACAGAGGGCGAATTGCGGTTTACCGGCAGCGTCACCGGCAAGGATCCGCGCGTGGATCCCAAGACCCGCCTCGTTTCCGTCCAGGCGACAGTCACGACCGACAAGGACGGCGCG
Organism: Microvirga sp. 17 mud 1-3; assembly: GCF_003151255.1. Taxonomy (NCBI): domain Bacteria; kingdom Pseudomonadati; phylum Pseudomonadota; class Alphaproteobacteria; order Hyphomicrobiales; family Methylobacteriaceae; genus Microvirga; species Microvirga sp. 17 mud 1-3. The sequence goes on along the minus strand of NZ_CP029481.1, from coordinate 3,942,337 downwards.
ATCCTTCCGGGCCAGTTCCTCCACGTCGAGGCCATCCTTCCGCCGGAGCCCAACGTGCTCACGATCCCCCAGACGGCTGTGATCACCAGCCTTTACGGCGACTATGTCTACACGGTCGAGCCGGAAGAAAAGGGCGGGCAGAAGGTTGACGTGGTCAAGCAGGTCTTCGTCAAGGCCGGCCGCCGCCGTGGTGCCACAGTGGAGGTCCTGTCCGGTCTGGAGGTGGGCCAGCAGGTCGTCGCTTCGGGACAGAACAAGCTCCAGGCAGGGTCGACCGTAAAGATCAACAACACGATCGATCTGTCGAAAATCGACGCGACGAAGCTCGCGACCGGAGAATAGGCAATACTCCCATGAGTTTCACAGAACTCTTCATCCGCCGCCCGGTCCTTTCCATGGTGGTGAGCCTCCTGATCCTGCTGCTCGGCGCGCAGGGTCTGATGAGCCTTCAGGTTCGCCAGTATCCTGAGGTCGAGGAAACCACCATCACGATCACGACCACCTACACGGGTGCCAGTGCGGATCTGATGCAGGGCTTCATCAGCACGCCCATCGCGAAGGCCGTATCGAGCGCCGAAGGCGTGGATTACGTGACCTCTCAGAGCCGTCTCGGCCTGAGCACGGTCTCCGTGCGCATGCGCCTGAACACGGATCCGAACGCGGCCCTTACCGAAGTCACCGCCAAGGTGCAGACTGTGCGTGCCCAGCTGCCGCAGGATGCCGAGGATCCGGTGATCGTGAAGGGCACGGGCCAGACCTTCGCGCTCATGTATCTAACCTTCGCGAGCTCCGAGATGAATCCGGAGCAGGTTTCGGAGTTCCTGACGCGTGTCGTGCAGCCGCGCTTCGCCACTCTCGACGGCGTCGGCTCCGCCGAAATTCTCGGCGGGCGCGATTTCTCCATGCGTGTCTGGATCGATCCGGTTCGTCTCGCGGCGCGCGGCGTGACCGCCGGCGACGTCGTGGCGGCGGTCCGGTCGAACAACTTCCTGGCCGCCCCCGGCAAGACCCAGAATGAGTTCGTGGCCTACGCGCTCGAGATGCAGGCAACGTTCCAAACGCCGGAATCCTTTGGCACCTTGCCGATTCGTTCCAACGGTGACCAGGTCGTGCGCCTGCGTGACGTGGCGGATGTGGCGCTCGGCCCGAAGAGCACCGACACGAAAGTGAGCTTCAACGGCAAGGAAGGCACGTTCATCGGCATCACGCCGACGCCTTCGGCCAATCCGCTGACTGTGGCCGATGCCGTCACGAAGGCCATCGACGACATCCGTCCGACCTTGCCGAAGGGGATGACGGTCCAGATCGTCTACGACGCCTCGAACTTCATTTCGGCCTCCATCGAGGAAGTGTTCAAGACCATCGGCGAAGCGGCTCTGATCGTCATCATCGTGATCCTGCTCTTCCTCGGATCCTTCCGGTCGGTGTTGATTCCCATCGTGACGATTCCGCTCTCGCTCGTAGGCGTATGCTTCGTCCTCTATGCGCTGGGCTACTCGATCAACCTCCTGACCCTTCTGGCCATGGTGCTCGCCATCGGCCTCGTGGTCGACGACGCCATTGTTGTGCTCGAGAACATTCACCGGCACATCGAGGAAGGCCTGAAGCCGGTTGAGGCAGCCATCGTCGGCATGAAGGAGATCTTCCTGCCCATCGTCTCCATGACGATTACGCTTGCGGCGGTTTATGCGCCTATCGGGTTCACGCAGGGCCTCACGGGCACATTGTTCCGGGAATTCGCGTTCACGCTCGCCGGAGCGGTCATCATCTCGGGCATCATTGCCGTCACGTTGTCGCCGATGATGTCCTCGAAGCTCCTCAAGCCCCATGGGCATGGCGGACAGACCGGCTTTGCCGGCTTCGTCGACCGGACCTTCACACGGGTGGAGAACTGGTACTCCAGGCGGCTCAAGGGGTCTCTTGACTATCGCTTTGTCACGCTGACCATCGTCGCGGCGCTTCTGGGCACAACGGTCTTTCTGTTCACGAAGACTTCGTCCGAGCTGGCTCCCGAGGAGGATCAGGGCGCCTATCTCGGCCTCGTCAACGTGCCGCAATATGCGACGGCCGACTATACGCAGGCCTTTGCAAGCCAGTTCACGAACGCGGCCGAGAAGATTCCGGAGATCGATGATTCCTTCCTCATCATCGGCATCGACGGCGGCGGTGGCGGCTTCGTGGGCTTCAAGCTCAAGGAGTGGAACGAGCGCAAGAAGAAGGGCGCCGTCACCAAGGACGAAATTCAGAAGCTTCTCAATGAGAACGCCGGCGTGCAGGCTTTCGTCTTCGCACCGCCTTCACTGCCCGGCGCGGCCGGCGGTCTGCCGATCCAATATGTTCTGCGTACGATCGGTGACCCCGCCCAGGCCTACGAGGTGGCCGAGCAGGTGAAGCAGAAAGCGATGGCGACCGGCAAGTTCATCGTCGTCCAGAACTCGGTCACCTATCAGACGCCGCGGGCCCGGATCATCGTCGACCGTGACCGGGCTGCCGCGATGGGCGTGCCGGTGAACGAAATCGGAAACACGCTTGGCGCTCTCGTCGGTGGTGCGCCGATCTCCAAGTTCGACCGGGACAATCGCAGCTATGACGTGATCAGTCAGGTTAAGCAGGAGGATCGTCTCAATCCTGAGCGTCTCGGCACATACTACGTGCGCGCGTCGGATGGATCGATGGTACCGCTCTCGGCGCTCGTCCATATCGAGACGAATGCCGCACCTGCGTCGATCGAGCAGTTCAACCAGCTGAACTCGGCGACCTTGTCGGCGCTTCCGCTGCCGGGTGTGACGACCTCAGAGGGGTTGCAGACCCTCCGGTCGATCGCGAAGGATATTTTGCCCCAAGGCTTCTATGAGGATTACGCGGGTCAGTCCCGCCTAGAAGTTCAGGAGGGAAGTTCCATTGCGCTCGCCTTCGGTCTGGCGATCATCGTAATCTATCTCGTGCTTGCGGCTCAGTTCGAGAGCTTCCGTGACCCGTTCATCATCATGATGTCGGTGCCACTATCGATGTTCGGCGCGATGATCTTCCTGAATCTCGGCCTCGCGACCCTGAACATCTACACGGAGGTGGGGCTGATCACCCTGGTGGGACTGATCACGAAGCACGGTATCCTGATGGTGGAGTTCGCCAACGAGCTCCAGGAGAAGCACGGGGTGAACCGGCGTGAGGCGATCGAGGAGGCGGCCAAGGTGCGTCTGCGTCCGATCCTGATGACCACTGCCGCCATGGTGCTCGGCGTTGCGCCGCTGCTCTATGCGAGCGGTGCGGGTGCGGCCGCCCGCTTCTCCATGGGACTCGTGATCGCGTCGGGCATGTCGATTGGTACGATCTTTACGCTGTTCGTGGTGCCGATGTTCTATACCTTCATTGCCCATGAGCGGAGGAAGAATGTGGTGGCCGAGGACAAGAAGATCCCCGCCCCCCATCGGGCTCTGGCAGCCGAATAAAGAGAAAGGCCGGGCATTGCCCGGCCTTTTCGTTTCGTTGCCTTGAGAAGGAAGGGCGGGATCCGCCCTTTTCTTTTGCCTTAGGCCATCTCGCCTTCAACTTCGATGAAGGGGGACAGGGACTTGAAGCCAGCCTCCTCAGCTGCCTTCCGGACGGCCTCGGCCACTTCCTTCGAGTGAATCTCCACGGTCTGGCCCGTCTTGGTGCAGACGAACATCACCTTCATCGCATTCACTTCAGGCTGACCGTGGGACACGATGTAGGAATTCTGTGTCGCCAGACGGTGGACCAGCCCCGCATCCCGCAGGAAGTCGAGCGCCCGGTAGATCGTCACCGGGGCGAGGCGCTTTTTGTCGCTGCTCAGGCGGTCGACGAGATCATACGCGCCGACGGGACCGCCGCTCTGGACGAGCTCGCGATAAACCCGCTCGCGAATGGGCGTCAGGCGGAGATTGTTGGCACGGCATAGATCGTCCGCACGCTGGAGGAGCATCTCCTCTTCTTCTTTCCGATGGGCTCGGGCGTTCATACCTGGCTCCTGTAATTTCGAATCCTACATGTTCATATAGGTAAAGCTCCGCTTGTACAATGTGGTATCGTTGCAATTTTTACTTGCAAAGTTGCATAGGGGCCTATGCTGCTACGCGAAATGGAGGGTGGGGTGCAGAGGGATGCCAACCTCTGAAAAGAGACCCTAGGGCTAGGTCTTCAGTCCTGAGCGCAACCGCCGCACAGGCCACGAACCTCGACCGTCACCTTCTTCGGGTGAAATGAATGAGCATCGCTCCAGCCGGTCAGGCGCTCGTCGATTTGAGAATCCGTGAACTCCGTCACCAGCCCGCAGGCTTCGCAGATGGCGAAGGCGGCCATGTCGTGGTGATGGGGATGCTTGCATGCGACATAGGCGTTCAGGCTCTCGAGCCGGTGGGCCAGCCCTTTCTGGATCAGCTTCTCAAGGGACCGGTAAACCGTCGGGGGCGTAACAGCGCCCTTGGACCGCATCTTGTCCAGAACCTCGTAGGCAGAAAGAGGGTTCTGCGCCGCTGTGAGAATTCGATGGACCCGTTTCTGGGTCTCGTTCAGCCCCTCGACGGCATGGTTGTGGCAGTGTGTCGAGGACATGGGCGGACTAGGACTCCCTCTCGTGACCCGGCCTTGCTCCCTAAAGCCTGAGCGCCGGTTGCACGCATCTGGAGATGTTATAGGCAGTGAGAGGAGGCATGACCAGCCTCTCACCCCAAGGTGTGACGATGGGGCCATCGAGCCGCCAGGGGGCACCAGATCAGGCGCTTCCGCGTACAATTAAAGGCTGACCCAGGCGGCTTTCCGCTGGGACGAGCGGACCGCCGCTTCGATGAAGCGCACGCCGCGGACGCCATGCTCGACCGTCGGGACTTGCATGGCGAACGGGTCTGGCTCCCGCTCCTCAAGGCGTGCTGCGATCTGCTCGGCTACGTCCCGGTAGAGCTGCGCGAAGCCCTCAAGATAACCTTCCGGGTGCCCTGCGGGGATTCTCGAGGCCGCCTGTGCGACTTTCATCGTGCCGGCTCCGTTGCGGCGGATGAGGCGCGGCGCTTCGCCGAGAGGGGAGTGGATCAGGACGTTAGGGTTCTCCTGGTGCCACTCGAGGCCGCCTTTCTCACCATAGACCCTGATGCGAAGGCCGTTCTCCTGGCCTGCCGCAACCTGACTGCACCACAGCATGCCCTGCGCGCCGGACGTGAAGCGCAGCATCATGTGGGCATTGTCGTCGAGCCGGCGGCCCGCCACGAAGGTATGGAGATCCGCCGCGAGAGCCGTCACCTCGTCGCCCGTGATGAACTCGGCGAGATTGAACGCATGTGTCCCGATATCGCCGACCGCTCCGGCCGGACCGGACCGGGCAGGGTCGGTGCGCCATTCCGCCTGCTTGCTGCCCGTCTCTTCGAGCCGGGTCGCAAGCCAATCCTGCGCATATTCCACCTGGACGACGCGCAAGCTTCCCAGCTCACCGGCCTTCACCATGGCGCGGGCCTGCCGCACAAGCGGATAACCGGTGTAGTTGTGCGTAACGGCAAAGAACAGGCCCGATTCCTGGGCAAGCTTCGCGAGCTGATCAGCCTCGCGGCGTGTCGTGGTGAGCGGCTTGTCGCAGATCACGTGGATGCCGGCCCTGAGAAAGGCGCGTGCGGCCGCTGCATGCGCATGGTTGGGCGTCACGATGGCGACGGCATCGATGCCGTCTTTCAGACGGCGCTCCCGGCGGGCCATTTCGTTGAAATCGCCATAGATCCTGTCCTCCCGAAGCAGGAGGTCCTGTCCGGACAGGCGCGCACGGTCCGGGTCGGACGACAAAGCTCCTGCAACCAGTTCCCAGCGGTCGTCGAGCCGCGCCGCGATGCGGTGGACGGCGCCGATGAAGGCGCCTCGTCCTCCCCCGACCATGCCGAGACGGAGACGCCGGTTGAGCTTTTGAGTATCGGCTCCTTGAATGGTCATGGCTGCCTACTCCGCAGCTTTAGGGCAGGCATCGAGGCCTAAAAGTCGGCGGTTGGCTGCCTCGTCTGTGCCGCCTGCCGCAAAATCGTCGAAGGCCTTTTCCGTGACGCGAATGATGTGAGCGGCGATGAACTCCGCTCCCTCGCGGGCACCATCTTCCGGGTGCTTGAGACAGCACTCCCATTCCAGCACCGCCCAGGATGCGTAGTCGTATTGCGCCAGCTTGGAGAAGATAGCACCAAAGTCGACCTGACCGTCCCCGAGCGAGCGGAAGCGACCGGCACGATTGATCCAGCTCTCATAGCCGCCATAGACGCCGACGCGTCCCGTCGGATTGAACTCAGCATCCTTGACGTGAAAAGCCTTGATCCGCTCATGGTACAGATCGATGAAGGCGACGTAGTCGAGTTGCTGCAGCAGGAAGTGGCTCGGGTCGTAATTGATCGAAGCCCGCCGATGGCCACCGACTGCGTCTACAAAGCGTTCGAAGGTCGCCCCGTCATGAATGTCCTCGCCGGGGTGGATCTCGTAGGCGAGGTCGCAATCCGCATCCTCATAGGCGTCGAGAATCGGCCGCCAGCGCCTCCCCAGCTCCTCGAACGCGGTTTCGATGAGGCCAGCCGGGCGTTGCGGCCAGGGATAGACAAAGGGCCAGGCCAGGGCGCCTGAAAAGGTCACGCTCGCCTTGAGGCCGAGGCGTCGTGAGGCTTTTGCCGCCATCAGCATCTGGTCGACAGCCCATTGTTGCCGTGCCCGCGGGTTCCCCCGCACGGCAGGAGCCGCGAATCCCTCGAAAGCCTCATCATAAGCAGGATGAACGGCCACGAGCTGGCCTTGAAGATGCGTCGACAATTCCGTGATGGTCAGTCCATGCGACCGCACGGTTCCCTGCACTTCATCGCAGTAAGCTTGCGACTCGGCGGCTTTGGCAAGATCGAAGAGGCGGGCGTCCCATGTGGGGATCTGCACGCCCTTGTAGCCGAGGGATGCGGCCCAGCGGCAGATGGAATCCAGCGAGTTGAAAGGGGCTTCGTCGCCCGCGAACTGAGCCAGGAAAAGGCCCGGTCCTTTCATGGTTTTCATGGAAATCTCCGATCTCGTCCGCGATGCGAGGTTTAAGGCCGATCTTTCAGTAAGGAACGTCCCTCCCAGGAAGGGAGGGACGAAGGAGTTTTAGAACGGGGAGTTGGGGAAGTGGTGCTCCTTCGCATTATCCTTGGTGATGAGCTGCGCATTCAGCACATAGGTTCCGCGCATAGGAGCATCCGTGTAGAACTGTGCCGCCGTCACGTTCATGGCCGTAGCGATCATGCCCGGCGGATAGGAAACGTCGGCAGGGATCATCTTGTCGCCCTCCATGACGCGCTTCACCATATCCTTCATGCCCGCGCCGCCGAGAACAAACTTGATGTCTTCCCTCTTAGCCTGCCGGATTGCTTCCAGAACGCCGAGGGCCATGTCGTCATCGGAGGCCCAGACGGCATCGATTTTCGGATGCTTGGCCAGATAATCCTGCATCACACGGAAGGCGTCGTCGCGGTTCCAGTTGGCGTATTGCTTGTCGATTACCTTGACGCCCGACCCTTCAAGGGCCTTCTCGAAATTGGAGACGCGCTCCTCGTCGATCACGGTCGGAATGCCCCGCAGGACCACCACGTTGCCGGATTTCAGGTTCTCGACCATGTATTTTCCGGCAACCCGCCCGAACTCAGGGTTGTTGCCCGCGACATAGATGTCCTGGATCGAGGAATCCTTGAGTCCGCGATCCACCACCGTGATGAAGGTGCCGCGCTTCTTCACGGCCCGGACCGGGTCCGTCAATTCGTCCGAATTGAACGGGAGGACGACGAGCGCGTCGATCTTCTGTGCGGTGAGATCGTCGAGTGCATTCGCCTGCGAAGCGCCATCCGGAGAGGTCTTCACTACGACTTTCAGCCCAGGATAGGCTTTCTCAAGCTGCTTTGCCGCCTCCTGCGCATGATAGACGACGCCTCCAGTCCAGCCATGTGTTGCGGCCGGAATCGATACGCCGATGGTGACGCTTTTCTTCTCCTGCGCTGCCGCGCCCGTCGCAAGCCCGGCGATAAGGCTTGCCGCAGCTGCCAGTTTCAGTGCCGTTCCTCTCATCGTTTCCTCCCTGAAAGGATGCGTTCGAGCCCTTGCATGTAGAACCGGTGGGCTCTCACCGGCTTCATCGCCCGCGCTGGAATGAGCGCTGCACGAGCATGGCGATAATGATGATGGCGCCCTGAACGGCTCCGACGAGAAATTCGGAAACGAAGTTCGACAGCACCATGATATTGGCTACGAGTTCGAGAATGATGGCGCCGGCCACCGTGCCCCAGATGCGTCCGATCCCGCCTTTGAGGGCCGTTCCGCCCACCACTACAGCGGTGATTGCCTGAAGCTCCCAGAGAAGGCCTGTCGTCGGCGTTGCCGACCCAAGGCGCGGCACATAGACAAGAACCGCAATGGCGACGCAAAGGCCCTGGATGACGTAGGTCAACGTCCGCACGCGCCAGATCGGTACACCGGAATAGCGGGCGACGTCCTCATTGGACCCAATGGCGATCACATGACGTCCGAAAGAGGTCTTATAGAGAAGAACCGCGCCGATGGCTGCGACAGCCAGAAAGACGAGGATCGGCACCGGGATGCCGGCCACCGTTCCGAAATAGGCAGGTCGATAAAGCTCCCGCAGATCGGAATTGCGCAGGGTGATGGTACCGCCTGCTGCAAGCCAAATGACAAGAGAACGGAAGATTCCCATCGTTCCCAGCGTGACGATGAAGGGCTCAATCCGTCCGAATGTGACGATGAGGCCGTTGGCCAATCCGCAGAGTGCACCCAGAACAAGAGCCACTGCCATGCCCAGGGCAAGGGTGCTTGGATCTGCATTGCCCATCTGATTGAGAACGAGAATCATGGCGCCGGCAACCAGCGCGGCCATGGACCCGACCGACAGGTCGAGGCCGCCACCTGAAATCACGAAGGTCGCGCCCACCGCGATGATGGCGATAAAGGCCGAGCGAGTGACGACGTTCAGGAGATTGGACGCTGTGAGAAAGTCCGGATTGATCAGCGCGCCGGCCGCGATCAGAACGATCAGGGCGATGAAGGGCGAAAGAGCCCGCATGTCCAAGGAAAAGCGGCGCGCCGACGGGGCGCTGCGAAGAGCCGTTTCTGTCATGGATGTCCTGCGGCGATTTCGGCCGCCCTTTCTTCGTGAACTCCGGTCGCAAGAAAGACGATGGCATCCTCGGACAGGTCTGCCTCTTCGATCTCTCCTACAATCTGCCCGCCGCGCATCACGACGACGCGATGGCACAGGCCGATCAATTCCTGCATTTCCGACGAAATGACGATCACCGACCGGCCTTGCTCGGCAAGCTCGGCGATGAAGCGGTAGATTTGCTGCTTGGTTCCGATGTCCACACCGCGTGTGGGCTCATCGATGATGACGATCTCAGGGTCGATCAGCATCATCTTGGCGAGAAGCAGCTTCTGCTGGTTTCCGCCCGAAAGCTGGCCGGCCAACATGTCGCGACGGCGGGCTCTGATATCGAAGTCCCGAATGGCCTCGTCGAGAGCTGCCTCCTCCTCGTGCCTCTTCACCATCGTGGCGCGGGTAAACCTGTCCAGGGCCGCAAGGGTTACGTTCATCCGCAGATTTTGCTGCAGCAGAAGTCCTTTGCCTTTCCGGTCTTCGGAGAGATAAACGACGCCCGCTCGCATGGCCTGCAGGGCGTCCCTGAAGCGGGCAGGGGTTCCACGGATGCGCAAGGATCCCGAACTCGGCCTCAGGCCGACGAGCCCCTCGAAGAGTTCGGTTCGCCCTGCGCCGATCAGCCCGCCGAACCCGAGGATCTCGCCGCGGCGCAGGACAAAGGAGGCATCCTGCACATGGCCCGGAACGCTGAAATCCTCGACCGAAAGAATGACTTCGCCAGCATGTGTGGCGGGCTTGTCGGGGTATAGCCGCGACATATCGCGGCCAACCATCAGGCGGGCCATTTCCAAAGGCTCGAGGCCCTCGATGGTGCGGTTAGCCACCAGGCGCCCGTCGCGAAGGACCGTGACGCGATCAGCGATGGCCTTCACTTCGTTGAGCCGATGGGAAATGTAAAGAACAGCAACGCCATGGGTCCGCAACTGTCGGATGATGGCGAAAAGGCTTTCTGCTTCAACCGGAGTAAGCACCGCCGTGGGCTCGTCGAAAGCGACGATACGATGGGGCACGAGGAGCGCACGGGCGATCTGGACGAGTTGTCGGTCGGCGATCGAAAGAGTGCGAACCAGACGGTCTGGATCGATAGCGGAACCGAGATCCCTGAGGACCGCGCGGGTCCTGTCCCGCATGGCCTTATCATCGACGAACCCGAGGCGGGTCATCTCCCGTCCCAGAAACACGTTCTCCAGGACAGTAAGATCTTCTGCGAGCAGAATCTCCTGGTGCACAAGGACGATGCCCCTGGCTTCCGCTTCCACGGGGCCGGTGAAGTGAACTAGGTCTCCGTCAAGATAAAGCGTTCCGCCGGATGGGCGCAGATGCCCCGACAAAATCCGCATGAGGGTAGACTTGCCGGCCCCGTTCTCTCCGATAACCGCATGAACCTCGCCGGGTTGGAGGTCGAGCGAGATGTCGCTCAGAACCTCGATGGATCCGAAGGTTTTCGAAATATGCTCCGCACGTAAAACAGAAGCCATCGGTCGCTCCGCACCATGGGCGATGACGTCTTTCCGCCGTCGAACGTTTAGCGGCGAAACGGGGCGCTTCAGCGCAATCGGGGCATTGTGGTCGGTGAGTGCATGGCTTTCCTCCGGATCGATACCCGCATCCTCTTCCGGGATGCTCGGCAGGGCGTGCTCCTGCGACGGTATGCAAGAGCGCGATGTAATCGATTACATAAACTTTACCGCAAAGCCGGCTTCTGTCAAACAGAGGCTGAAGAGGCCCTCGGGATGGATGAGACCGCAAAGAAACGCAGCGTGGAACGCCGGACCCATCCGCCCCGTGCGGTCCGTATCCAGGATGTAGCAAAACTTGCCGAGGTTTCGACCGCAACGGTGAGCAGAGTTCTGGCTATGCCTCAGCGAGTCTCAGCTGAGAAAAGGGCCCGTGTCCTCGAGGCGATTGCCAAGACGGGCTACACGCCGAACCTGACGGCGCGCTCCCTCCGCTCCCAAAAGACCGGCATGGTTTTGGTAGTACTGCCGGATCTCGCCAATACCTTCTTCTCCCGCATCCTTAGGGGAATCGAAGAGATCCTTTTTGAGGCCGGCTACGGAATGATCATCGGAGGCCTTGATGGCTCTCCCGAAAAGGAAGCACATTTTGCGGCCTTCACGGCTGCCGGGCGTGTCGACGGAGCGATCCTCCTGAACGGTCATCTCTTCGGCCAAAGCCAGGACGGTCAGGGCGCTGCTGCGGAGATCGACATTCCCGTAGTGGCTCTCTGCGAAGCAATCCCTAAGGCGGACATCCCGCAAATCGAGATCGACAATCGTGCGGCGGCGCGGCGGATGACCGAATATCTTGCGGGACTGGGACACCGGCAGATTCTCTATGTGAGCGGCCCCAAGGGCAACGTTCTTGAGCAGGAGCGCTTCAAGGGCTACTGCGACGGGTTAGACAAGGCTGAACTCCCGTTCGATTCCTCTCTTGTTGTGGCGGGGGACTACACCATCGAGTCTGGCGTCCATGCCGGCCAGATGGTCGTAGCGAGCCCCCGCCGCCCCACCGCCGTGTTCTGCACCAGTGACGAGATGGCAATCGGCCTGATGCGGACACTCCTGTCCGCAGGCATCCGTGTCCCGCAAGACATCTCTGTCGCGGGCTTTGACGATATCGAATTCGCGGCTGTGGCCGAGCCGGCACTGACGACGATCCGCCAGCCTCGCCAGGAACTGGGACGTGCTGCGGCATCGGTGCTCGTAGCTCTCCTCGAGAAGCGTGAAGCACCCCAGCGCATCCGGCTCGAAACCGAGCTCGTCGTTCGTGACAGCGTCGCGGGGCCGCGGCCTCCTGCAACCGGGTCGTCTCTCGGCTGAGACTGCCGGAAGGCCTGCCTTCTCCATCTTTCCCTAAACGACGCTCGAAAGAGGTGCCTTGCTCCCTAGCGGAAGGGGGCGTTGACGACCCGCTCATTCTGCCGCACTATGACACAATTAAGATCCATATACCGCAAATATGGAATAAGGAGGGAAGGCCGTGAAGCTCATCAGTCGTGTTCTGTTGCCTGGACTAATCGCTCTCGGGTTGAGTCCTGTTTCCGCCCAAACGCCAGGCGGCATCGTCAACGTAGCAACCATCGGCGAGCCGCCGACGATGGATCCCATGGTCTCCACGGCCGATCTCGTCGGCATCGTGACCCAGCACTTCTTCGAAACCCTCTTCACGTTCGACAAGAACTGGAAAGTCACGCCGCTCCTGGCCGAAAGCATGCCGGAGATCACAGAAGGCGGCAAAGTCTACACCATCAAGCTCCGCCGGGACGTGACCTTCCATGACGGCTCCCCCATGACCGCCGACGATGTGGTGGCGTCGCTCAAGCGTTGGATGGAGCTCGCCTCGCGCGGCAAGCAGACCGCCGGTAACATCGACAAGGTCGAGGCTGTCGATCCGGGAACGGTCCGCATCACATTGAAGGCGCCCTATGCGCCGCTTCTGGCCCTGCTTGCCTTCAACAACTCCGCCGCCGTGATCATGCCGGCGAAGAAGATGGAGAACCCTCTTAAGGAGCCGGTCGGAACAGGTCCCTACATGCTGAAAGACCGTAAGGCCGATCAGTATATCCAGCTCGTCCGGTATGATGGATACAAGCCGCGCCAGGGCGAGCCGGACGGCTATGGTGGCGCAAGAAAGCCTGTGCTGGACGAAATCCGCTTCGTTCCCGTGCCGGACCCCAACACACGCATCGAGGGCGCTATTTCCGGTCAGTTCGACTATGTCGATGCGCTGCCAGTAGAGTCCTATGACAGGCTCAAGGGACAGCAGACTACGAAGCCTGTCGTCCTGAAGCCGTTCGGCTGGCCCGTTTTCGTGATGAACACGAAGCAGGGCAACATGGCCAATGTCGATGCGCGCATGGCGGTACGCATGGCGCTGAACATGGAGGATATGCTTGCCGCCGCCTTCGGCAGCACGGAGTTCTACAGCCTTGATGCCGCCATGTATCCGGAGGGTTACGTGTGGCACACCATGGCCGGAACGGAAGGCCGGTACAATGTCGCCGATGCCGACAAGGCCAAGGCTCTCCTGAAGAAAGCCAACTACGACGGATCGCCGGTGCGAATCCTCACGAGCCGGCAATACGAGTTCCACTACAAGATGGCACAGGTGGCCGCCGAATATCTGAAGCAGGCCGGCTTCAAGGTCGACATGCAGGTGGTTGACTGGGCGACGCTCACCCAGCGCCGCGCGGATCCGGCCCTCTGGGATATCTACATCACCCACAGCCCCTTCCTGCCTGAGCCTGCCCTGATCGGCCAGCTGTCCGAGAGCTCCCCGGGCTGGTGGTCGACGCCTGCCCGCAAGCAGGCCGTCGATGCCTTCAATACGGAAAGCGATCCGCAAAAGCGCGTTGCGCTTTGGGCCGATGTGCAGAAGGTGATGTACGACGAAACGCCGAGCATCAAGATCGGTGACTTCAATGCTCTCGCGGCGCAATCCCCGAAACTCGAAGGGGTCGTTCCCGCGCCGTGGCCATATTTCTGGAACGTGTCCATCAAGAAATAACGCACGGATCACCGCAGGAGGCGCCTACGGCGCCTCCTGACGACGGGAGCTAAAAAGAAACGATATGGGTCGCTACGTCCTTCAACGTCTGCTCGGCATGCTTGTGGTGATGTTCGTCGTGGTGACGATCGTCTTCATCATCGTGCGGATCGCGCCGGGTGATCCAGCCGCCGTCATGTTGGGTCCTGATGCGACGCCGCAAGACATTGCGGCGCTCCGGGCGCGTCTCGGGCTCGACCGGCCACTTTTTGTGCAATACGTCTTCTTCCTTGCCCAACTTATCCGAGGGGACCTGGGCGAATCCATCTTTCTCAATCAACCTGTGCTCTCGGCCCTTGCCGAGCGCGCTGAGCCGACCTTCTTTCTCACGCTGTTCTCGATCCTGATTGCCGCCGTCATTGCAATCCCGATCGGCGTGCTTTCTGCCTACAAGCGTGGTTCGCTTTTCGATCAGACGGCGACCACTCTTGCCATGCTGGCTGCTTCAATCCCGAGCTTCTGGCTCGGTCTTCTGCTTATCCAGTTCTTCGCCGTGCGGTTCAGTCTTTTCCCCGTATCAGGCTATGGCGGTCCCGGAGCGAGCTTTGCAACGCGGCTGTCGCATCTCGTCTTGCCAGCATTTGCTCTTGGGGTCGTATCGTCGGCACTGATCCTGCGATTCACGCGGGCGAGCATGCTCGATGTCCTGAGCGACGATTATGTTCGCACAGCACGCTCAAAGGGAATGGGCGAATTCAGGGTCGTCATGAAGCATGCCTTCAAGAATGCCTTGATTCCTGTATTGACCGTTATCGGCCTCACAGCGGCCCTTCTGGTCTCAGGTGCCGTAGTGACCGAAACCGTATTCAGCCTCCCGGGCGTCGGCAGCCTCGTCGTCTCTGCCGTTCTGCGTCGGGATTACCCCATCATCCAGGGAGCGCTGCTGATCATCGCGGCACTCTACGTTCTCATCAATTTCCTGATCGACATGCTCTATCTCGCGGTCGATCCGAGAGTCCGTTACTGATGGCCGCTGTCGCTTCCACACCGGAACAGGCAAGTCTTCTCTCGCTCCTGATCCGCCGCAAAGCAGTTCTCGTCGGCCTCGCGATCCTCCTGGCGATTGCCTGCCTGGCGATTCTCGCGCCCGTCATTGCCCCTTATGCGCCGAACAAGCTCTCCATCGTCAACCGCCTGAAGCCTCCGGGAACGAGCTTCTGGTTCGGAACGGATGAGTTCGGTCGCGATATCTTCAGCCGCACCATCTATGCTGGCCGACTCTCCCTCCTTGTGGGCGCTTCGGTGGTCTGCTTCGCGTCCGTTTTCGGCATTGCCCTAGGACTCGTTGCGGGTTTCTTTCGTCGGCTCGATGCACCGACCGCGCGCTTCATCGACGCGATGATGGCGTTCCCGGACATTCTTCTCGCCATCGCCTTGGTGGCAGCCTTGGGTCCATCACTTGCGACCGTCATCGTGGCTTTGGGAATTGTCTACACGCCGCGTCTCGCCCGCATCGTCCGCGCATCGACGCTGGTTATTCGCGAACTACCCTATGTAGAGGCGGCGCGGGCGCTTGGAGTGCCCACATGGCGCATCATGACTCGGCATGTCCTGCGCAATCTGGTTTCTCCAATTCTCGTGCAGGCAACCTTCATCTTCGCCTATGCAATGCTCGCCGAGGCCGGTCTGTCGTTCCTTGGACTTGGCGTGAGCCCCGAGATCCCGACATGGGGCACGATGATCGCAGCAGGACGTCAATATGTCGGCAGTGCTGACTGGATGACGCTTTTCCCAGGCATTGCCATCATTCTCTCGGTTCTTTCTCTGCAAATGGTGGGGGACGGCATGAGAGATCTTCTCGATCCGCGTTTCAGAAGGGACCTTTGAGCCGATGACGATATCCGCAGATCAATCCAGCGGGCTTTTTCTGACGCGGGTCAGGCCCGTAGGCTTTGGGCCAGGAACGCCTCGGGAGCCCGTCGACATCCTGATCGATGGTAACGGGCGGATCCAGTCCGTCGGATCCGGGCTCGCCGCGCCGGAGAGCTATCGCCGGATCGATGCCGCTGGCGCTTTCGTGTCTCCTGGGTGGACCGACCTTCATGTCCATGTCTGGCATGGTGGCACAGATATCTCGATCCGGCCGGAGCTTTGCGGGCTTGAACGGGGTGTGACCACGATCGTCGATGCGGGATCAGCCGGAGAGGCCAATTTCCACGGCTTTAGGGAATTCGTCATCGAGCCGGCGCGGGAGCGCATCAAGGCCTTCCTGAACATAGGCTCCATCGGTCTCGTGGCATGCAACCGTGTCAGTGAGCTGATCGACATCCGTTCCATCGACCTCGACCGCACGATTGCTTGCGTCGAGGCGAATCGGGACGTCATCGTCGGCATCAAAGTGAGAGCGAGCCATGTGATCCTTGGTTCCTGGGGCATCACGCCGGTCAAGATCGCCAAGAAGCTTGCCAAGATCCTGAAGCTGCCCCTGATGGTGCATGTGGGTGAGCCGCCTCCGCTCTATGATGAGGTGCTGGAGGTGCTCGGCCCTGGTGACGTGATCACCCATTGCTTCAACGGTAAAGCCGGCGGCAGCCTCATGGAGGACGAAGATCTCATCCAACTGGCCGAGCGTTGCGCGAGCGATGGCATCCGCCTCGACGTGGGACACGGAGGCGCATCCTTCTCGTTCAGAGTCGCCAAGGCCGCGATTGCGCGAGGCCTCTTGCCGTTTTCGATTTCGACCGACCTGCACAACCGTTCGCTGGACAATCCCGTATGGGACATGGGAACGACCATGTCGAAGCTGCTGGCTGTCGGCATGCCATTCGAGGCCGTCATAGAGGCTTCGACCCGTGCGCCTATGTCAGTCATCGGCCTTCCGACGACCGACCTCCTCGCACCCGGGGCGCGGGCCGAACTCACCGTGTTCGATATTGAGGATAGTGATCTCAGGATCCGCGACTCGATGGGCGACGAGGCACATCTCGATCGCCTGATCGTACCGCGCTGGGCTATCGTAGGCGCGCAGGCAACCAAAGCCAGCCGTTACGAGCCGAAGAGCAAATATTCGCTCAAGAGTGCAGGTTGCCCTCACTGCGGTTGGGTCGGAGCGCAATGACCTCGCTACCCGACGATATCGTCCTACGGGTTGACCATCTGCGGACCCATTTCGAGCTGGGAAGCCGGGTAGCAAAATCCGTCGATGACGTCAGCTTCGATGTCAGGCGAGGCGAGACTGTTGCGGTCGTGGGCGAGTCGGGTTCGGGAAAATCGGTCACAAGCCTCTCGATCATGCGGCTCCTTGCGCCGCCAGGTCGGATCGTCGGCGGGGAGATCCTCTATCGGACCAGCGATGACCGCATAGTTGATCTTTCCAAGCTGTCGCAAAAGGAAATGCAGAAGATCCGGGGGCGAGAGGTCGCCATGATCTTCCAAGAGCCGATGACGAGCCTCAACCCGCTCTACACGGTTGGCGATCAGATCATGGAAATGATCCGGCTTCACGAACCCTTATCGAAGGCGGAAGCACGAAAGCGTGCGAGGCGGATGCTGGAGCTCGTCGAGATTCCTGCGGCCGAGCGACGTCTGGACGAGTATCCGCATCAAATGTCGGGCGGAATGCGGCAGAGGGCCATGATTGCGCTCGCCCTTTCGTGCAATCCGAACCTGTTGATTGCAGATGAGCCGACCACGGCTCTCGATGTGACGATTCAGGCGCAGATTCTCGATCTGTTGCGACGGCTGCAGGCCGAGATCGGAATGAGCATTCTCTTCATCACGCATAATCTTGGTGTCGTTGCTGAAATTGCGCACGACGTGGTGGTCATGTATGCGGGCCGAGTGGTGGAGCATGCTCCATCGGGGCGGCTTTTCGAGCGCCAAAAGCACCCTTATTCACGCGGTCTTCTCGCCTGTATCCCTGACGCGTCTCGAGACAGAAGCCCGACTGGGGAACGGCTTCGCCTCAAGCCCATTCCGGGCAATGTACCCAGTGTCATGTCCCTGCCCGAGGGATGCAGCTTTGCGCCACGGTGCCCTTTAAGAATCGAGCGGTGCGAGGAGGACCCACCGTTGCTCCTCGCTGAGCCTCACCATCTCAGCCGCTGTTGGAGGCACAACGAGCTATGACAGCCTCCGATATCCTCCTGCGCGTGGAGAACCTTAGCAAGCACTTTCCAACCAAAGCCGGATCCGTGAAGGCGGTTGATGGTGTCACGTTCGACGTCAAGCGCGGCACCATTGTCGGTCTCGTTGGGGAGTCTGGCTCTGGCAAGACGACGGCCGGCCGCTGCACTCTTCGGCTGATCGAGCCGAGCGCGGGGCGCCTCATTTTTGACGGGAAAGATCTCGTCACCTTATCGGATCGCGAGATGCGATCCTATCGACGGCGAATGCAGATCGTCTTTCAGGACCCATATTCAAGCCTCAATCCGCGAATGCGAGTAGAGGAGATCATCGGAGAGGCGATCGACACTCATCGGCTTGCCAAAGGGGCCGCGAGACGGGAGCGCATTGCAGAGCTTCTGAGTCGGGTCGGTCTCGATCCAGAACATGGCAGGCGCTATCCACACGAGTTCTCCGGCGGGCAGCGTCAGAGGATCGGCATTGCGCGAGCCTTGGCCGTCGAGCCCGAGTTTATCGTTGCGGATGAGCCTGTCTCGGCGCTCGACGTATCTGTCCAGGCGCAGGTCCTGAACCTTATTCAGGATCTGCAGCAGAGCTTTGGGCTTACGATGCTGTTCATCGCCCACGATCTTTCAGTGGTGGAATACCTCTGTGACGAGGTCGTCGTCATGTATCTCGGGCGGGTCATGGAGCGTGGGCCAAGCCGAAGCCTCTATGCTATGCCGCGGCACCCTTATACGCAGGCTCTCCTGTCCGCCGCACCGGTGCCGGATCCCAAGGCGCACCGACAAAGAGTCATCCTGCAGGGTGACATCCCCAGCCCGATGAATCCACCATCCGGCTGCGTGTTCCGTACCCGTTGTCCTTATGCAATTCAGGCTTGCGCTGAGATTGTTCCTCCACTCGATCCCGTCGCGGCGGAGCATCATGTGGCGTGCATCCGCAAGGACGATCCTGATATCATCTCTCAAGGAAAAAAATTGTGAGCTACGCTCAGGAAACCGGCCGCGACACTCCCTATGCGCGCCTGAAGCATCTCGGCATCGTTCTGCCGGATGCTCCGCCGCCGATTGCAAATTTCATTACGCATGTTCGAGAGGGAAACCTGCTCTTTCTCTCGGGGCAGGGCCCCCAGGAAGTCGACGGCTTCCTCCATAGCGGCAAGGTCGGTGCAGACGTGGGTGTCGAGGTCGCTTACCAGCATGCCCGATTGACAGGGATTAACCTGATTGCCGTCATGCAGCAGGCCCTGGGCGACCTGAATCGTGTCAAGCGGATCGTGAAGCTGCTGGGTATGGTCAACGCGACCGCAGATTTCGCCGAGCATCCGAAAGTCATCAATGGCTGCTCTGACCTTATGGTGGAGATTTTCGGCGAGAGAGGCAGACATGCCCGCTCGGCAGTCGGGTTCGGCTCCCTTCCAAATAACATTACGGTCGAGATCGAGGCCGTCATAGCGGTTCGAGACTGATCCCGATGTCAGCGCCAACCCAGGATCGTCTCGACTCGCGCGGCGGCTGCCTGGACGGCGTCTGCGTAGCGCGCGCGCGCCTGGACGACCTTATGCTCCGGCAGGACGATCGACATGGTTGCAACGCAAGCGCCGGAAGGATCGCAAATCGGCGATGCGACGCAAGCGACGGAAAAATCAGACTCGCTGATCTGGATCGACAGGCGCTCTTTCAAGGCAGCTGCGGAGGCGTCGGACAGCGCCGCAGGGTTGGTCTCTGCATGTCCCGTAGGAGAGTTGCGGGCTGCCTGCCGGAAGAGAGCAAGGCGTTCATCGTCCGACAAATGCCCTGCAAGCAGACGGCCCGAGGCCGTCCAGTTCAAGGGAACCCGGGTCCCGACGCGGGAGATCACGCGAAAATGGCCAGGCCCGTCGGCCATGGCCATGACGACCATATGGTCGTCGTCGCGGCCGCATACCTGAACGGTTTCCTCCACAGCCCGGCAGAGCTCCTGCATCTCATGGGTCGCGACGTCGAGGAAGTCGAGGGATCGCGCATAGGCAAGACCGTAATGGTAAAGGCGCGGCCCGAGCCAGAGGCTGCCGTCACCCTTACGCTGAAGAAGGTGCTTGTCGACGAGATCATCGATGATCGCATAGACCGTCGAGAGTGGAGCCTTGACGGCCTTGGCGATGGCATAGGCACTGGTCGGACATTCGGTATGCCGAAGATAGTCGAGGATCTGGATCGCCCGGTCGATGCCGCTGACGCGCGCTCCTCTTGCCGGCTTCGTACGGCCCGAGGCGGGCAAGCCAGCTGGTGTTTGAGCGTCCAAAGTCATGTCTCCAGGCATCGTTCGTCACATGTGATTGCGGTACAATAAAGTATCTTCCCGAATAGTGGAATACACACGTCAGCGTTTTTCTTAACAAAGGAAACCACCATGGACCGACAGGATATCCGCCACGCGCTCGGCCTTCGCCCTATCGTCAACGTTTCTGGGACCATGACGTCCCTGGGGGCATCCATCGTGGTTCCCGAAGCGGTTGCCGCCATCTCGGCCATTCTCCCGCAATTCGTGGAGATCGACGATCTACAGAAGAAGGCGAGTCAGGTGATTGCCAGGCTCTGCGGTACCGAAGCCGGTTTCGTGACCGCCTCTTGTTCGGCCGGAATCACACTGGCTGTGGCGGGAGCTATGACGGGCTCGGACCTTGCCGCAATCGAACGGCTCCCGGACGCGGCAGGGCTCAAGGACGAGGTTCTGATTCAGACGGGGCACATGGTGAGCTACGGTGCGCCGGTGGAGCAAGGCATTCGACTTGCCGGCGCCAAGGTGGTCCCTGTCGGACAGGCAACGTCCGCTCGGGCCTATCAGCTTGACGGGGCGATCACCGACAGAACGGCAGCGGCGGTTTACGTAGTGTCGCATCACACGGTGCAGTACGGCCTCATCCCGCTCGATGAGTTCGTTGCCGTATGCCACGCTCGCGGTGTTCCGGTCATCGTCGATGCGGCTTCCGAATATGATCTCAAGGGATTCCTGGCGACGGGAGCGGATATTGCGCTCTACTCGTCTCATAAATTCCTGGGCGGTCCGACAGGCGGTATTGTGGCCGGCAAGACTGATCTTGTCCGTGCGGCTTATCTCCAGAATTACGGGATCGGCCGCGGCATGAAGATCGGAAAGGAAGGTATGGCCGGGACCATCGCGGCCCTTGAGGCGTGGGAGACGCGGGATCATCAGGCAATCCGCGAGCGGGAAAGCGGCTATCTGAAATTGTGGATGGATGCGTTGAACGGACGCCCAGGCGTGAAGGCCGTGGTCGAGCCTGACCCGACCCACAATCCCCTCGACCGTCTCAAGGTTTCCGTAGAGCCTCACGAGGCGCACATCACGGCGTGGGACCTTGCCGATGCCCTGGCCTCGGGCCCAACACCAATCATTGTCCGCGACCATGAGATCGAGCACGGTTTCTTTTACATGGATCCTTGCAACCTTCACCCAGGGCAGGAAAGCATTGTTGCGCACCGGCTCGTAGAGGAGTTGGAGAGAGCGCGTCAGTCGAACGAAATTATTGCGACACCCTTAGAGCGGAGGCGCAACCGCCGCACTGAAGCGCTAATGCGCTGGCCGGGTTGAGACCAAGCAGTTAGGTGCCCAGGGCAACGCGAGAGAAGGGAAGGGCCAAAATCAGTGGAATAAGCAAAGCCCAGGGCTTGAATGAACGAGCGCTTTCTCCGACGAAGGAAAAGCCCGTGCCCAGGATCGGTTGATTGTCATGATGAGCGTGCGTGATCGGCTTGAAGAGGTATTCGAGCGGCTGGAAAAGCGCGCCTCCGATGAGCGTGTCTATCCGAAAGTCTATTGGGCGGCCGCCCGTGCGGCCGCCGATGCGGCCGATGAGCGAAGGCGTGCAGGCGTAACATTGGGGCCCCTGGATGGTGCTCTGGTTTCGGTTAAGGACCTGCTCGACGTCAAAGGTGAACCGACCCTGGCAGGGTCCCGGATTTTTCGGGATCGCGTTCCCGCTGGAGAGGATGCCGACGTCGTGCGGCGCCTGCGTCAAGCTGGTGCCGTCATCATCGGCAAGACCAACATGGTCGAATTCGCGTTCTCGGGCATCGGGCTTAATCCGCATTTCGGGACCCCCGGCAATGCGATCGATCCGAAGCGTATTCCGGGCGGTTCGTCATCGGGAGCCGGCGTTGCGGTTGCGGAGGGGACAAGCGACATCTCCATCGGCAGCGACACGGGCGGCTCCGTCCGGATTCCCGCAGCTTTCAATGGCGTCGTTGGGTTCAAGCCGACAGCGCACAGAATTTCGCTGAAAGGGGCCTTTCCGCTTTCATACAGTCTCGATTCCCTCGGGCCCTTGGGGCGGAGCGTCGCCGATTGCATCGCTGCGGACGCCGTCATGGCAGGATATGGGGCGCTGGTGTCGACCCCTTATCCTCTTTCGGGACTCCGTGTTGGTGTACCGCGGGGGCGCCTTTTCTCTCAGACAGAGGCACTGGTTGCTGACGCCTTCGAGGCGAGTCTGCGGCGGTTGTCAGCCTTAGGGGCTCGGGTCAGTGATTGTGACTTAGAGGATCTCCTGGAGCAGATGCGAGAGGCGACGTCGCGCGCATCCATTGCCTCGGTAGAGGCGGCAGCTATTCATTCAGACTGGATCGAAACGCGAGCCGCTGAAATCGATCCACGTGTGCAGAAGTGGATCGCTCTGAGGCTCGCTACGACGGCTGCAGATTACATTCGCATGATGCGCAAGCGCGATGAGCTCACGAGAGCCATGGACCGAAGGTTGGCGCCGTTCGACGTAGTGGCCTTGCCGACAATTCCTATTGTGGCCCCACTTATGGCTCCGCTTATCGCCGACGAGAAGCTCTACAATAAGACAGATACGCTTGTCCTGCGGAATACGACGCCCATCAATCAGTTCGACCTGACAGCAATCTCCCTTCCAATTCCTGATGTGCCGCTTCCTGTCGGTCTGATGCTCGTTGCACGCCATGACCAGGACAGGCGGCTTTTCGAAATCGCCTTAAGCGTCGAGAGCGCTCTTCCGCATTAGAAGTGCGCTCTCGGGCAAGGGCAAGCTCTGAGGGCCACCGATGGCAATTCTATCGGGCACGAACCCGAACGGAATGCCGCACGGCGACTGGGTGCGCTACACGGACTGAGCCGACTGTCCGAACGACCGGAAGCGGCCGAGCAACCCGGTAGACTGGGCGCGCCCGATAAACTGTTCGAACTCGGTAAGCGGGATAGGTCCGATAATAAGGACGGCCGTAATAACGTGCTACCGGATAAGCGTAGCGGTACGAATAACCCGGATAGGCATAGGCTGGATAGCTATACGCATAAGGTGCGTAACCATAACCGTAGGCCGGATAGGAATAACCGACGCCGTAGTAGGTATTGCCATACGGGTAGCCGCCGTAAGTATATGGGTAATTGTAGTAGGCCGGGGCGGCCGCCGCAGAGGCTATGCTTCCTAAAATGGCGCCGCCGATCAGGCCAGCGGCCAGAGCGCCACCGCCGCCCCAGCCACCATAGCGATAGCCATATCCACGATAGTATCCACCTCTCCAGCCACCCCAGCCTCCGCGGGCGAAGCCGCCAGGGTGATATCCACCGTGGAAGCGAGGTTGGGCCTGGGCTTCCTGAGCAACACTGAGGGTGACCGCGAGGCAGGCGGAACCGACAAGGAGAGCCGACTTCATCATCGCTCGTCTCCGATATGCGCGAACAGAGTCCTCCAACCCCATCCCCGCAGCTTTAATGCCGCCCTTGATATGCAGAGAGGCCACCCCGAGTTCCCATTACCGAAGCTTGACGGCCAAAAAAAAATCAGAATGACGTTCTGTTGTTGCGATCCGTGCTTTCGTGCTCGAACAAGGTGGACTTAAAGCCTTCAGCTTTCCCTGGCTTCTCTTTCCGGTGTTGCCTCCAACCAGCCATTGCCGGGCATCCGTTGAAGTAGAGGAGTTTTCAGGACCCCAACAACCCGCTCGGGCCAGCTTGGATCGAGCTCTGCCAGTTTCGCCTGCCAGCGATCTGTCTGCAGCATGGCGGCTCCTATGACGACGGGTGCAACGCCGCAGTTCGATAGAAGGTGGAGCGCTGCGGAGATCGAAGTGCCACTGCTGATCACGTCATCCACAAGGAGAACGCGCTTGTTCTCGATGAGCGGCATCATTCGCGGATCAAGATAAAGGCTTTTGCTCTGGCTGGGGCTGGTAATCGAACTTAGCGGTACGGAAAGGTCGTCCCGATACCAGAATTTTCGAGATGTTCCGAGCGGCACGTACCGGGAATGGCCCAGATGTCGGGCGACGCCCCGCGCGACTGTGAGGCCGAGTGTAGGCAGCCCGACGACTATTTCAGGCTCAAAAGGCTGGGTTCTCAGCGCGAGGGCCGCGGAAAGCGTATCCTCGACATCAAAGCTCGCCTGATTGATGATTAGTGATGCAAGAGCGTGCCTCCCATCGGAGAGCTCTCGGATCGGCAGGCGCAGCTGTCTTCCATCTTCAAATTCTGCAGGGAAGAATTCTCGATGACCTTCTGCGGGATGCTTCTGGAAGGTCGCCGGAGGATGAATTTCCTGCCAGAATTCGTGAGGACGCATCAGCCTTATCTCTACAAGCATTGCTATCTTCCGAGCGCCTATAGCGAACCTGCAGGACTTTCGCCAGAATTGTTTGCCTCCGACAGGGCGAGGCTGCTTATGCTTGCGGCTTGGCTTTGGGATCGCCTAAATAACCGGTTCCAAGAGGTGATATGGTAATGGTGCTGGAAGACGCTTTTCTCGACGACGTGGCGTTTCTGCGCGAGCTGCGCCGTGATCTGCATGCTTATCCGGAACTAGGCTTCGAAGAAGTTCGCACGAGCGAGATCGTGGCGTCGATCCTTTCTGAGGCGGGAGTGGAGGTTCACAGGGGCCTAGGTGGAACCGGAGTCGTGGGGACCCTTCGCGTCGGCAATGGTTCACGGACGATCGGCCTGCGTGCGGACATGGATGCGCTCGCGATGCCTGAAACCGCCGACCGTCCCTACAAGTCCAGGCATCCGGGGAAGATGCATGCCTGTGGACACGACGGCCATACGACGCTGCTGCTCGGTGCCGCACGTTATCTCGCCCGAACCCGCCGTTTCTCAGGGACCGTTCACTTCATCTTTCAGCCTGCGGAGGAGGGTAGGGGAGGTGCCCGGAAGATGATCGGGGACGGTTTCTTCGATCTTTTCCCTTGCGATGCCGTCTACGGGCTTCACAACATGCCTGGTCTTTCGACGGACGAAATGGCCGTCGTTGCCGGGCCACAACTTGCCTCCTCGGACAGCTGGCTCGTGACTTTTAAAGGCGTAGGCACGCACGGAGCAAAGCCTCATCTGGGAAAGGACCCGATCACCGCGGGCGGCTACTTTATCGCTTCCCTGCAGACGATCGTCGGCCGCGTGGTCGATCCTCTGCAGCCTGCCGTCGTCAGTGCCTGTTCAATACGCGCTGGCGATCCTCAAGCGCTCAATGTCATTCCGGATCTGGTTGAAATCGGTGGGACGGCAAGGGCCTATTCGGCTGAGGTTCGCACCCAGCTCGAAAAGGAGATCGAGCGTCTGGCGCATGGTGTCGCGGCGATGTTCGACATTTCGGCCTCTTATGAGTTTCGTCGCCGCATTCCGCCCGTCGTGAATGATGCGGATGCCGCGGCAAGAGCGCTCCGCGCAGCGCGAGCCGTCTGCGGCGAGAAGGTCGTGACAAGCTTTCCGCCATCGACCGCGGGTGACGACTTTGCCTTTTTCGCTGGCTCCGTTCCAGGTGCCTATGTGTGGCTTGGTAACGGCCCGGCCATTGATGGGGCGCTCCATCACAACACAGCCTATGACTTCAACGACGAAGCCATTCCCACCGGAGTGGCCTTTTGGATCACCCTCGTCGAACAGGAACTAGCCGATTGAGGCTCAGGCGAGAATCTCCAGGATCGGCGTTTCGCGAACTCCGCCCTCCAGCACATCCGCGATGCCACAATCGGTCTGGTGGGGGCCTGCATTGCATGCCAGCGTAGCGCCGAAACAGGCCTTAAAGACCAAGTAGGGCGGCTGCCAGGTCGCGATGCGCCCAACTGCCGAGCGGATGTCCTTGAAGCTTTCTGCGACGTGGGCCATTTCGGCGTCCGAGACCAAGCCTGCGAGAGGTAGCGGAAGGAGCGCATCAAGCTTGCCCTCGGATGCGACAGCCATCCCGCCGCCTGCCGCAATCACCGCGTTGGCCGCAATGCTCATGTCCCGTGGATTTCCTCCGAAGACGGTCAGGTTGTGGCTGTCGTGGGATACGGTCGTGCAGAATGCACCGGTCCATTTCCCCCAACCTGTGAGGAGACCCACGCGCGGCAGACCAGGCTTGCGCCCGTGGCGGTGAGCCACGGCGATATAAGCCGTACCTTCAGGCGGACTAACGAATCCATCCTGGATCTCAGCGACGATCTCGCCCCAGCGCGTAAAGCGTGGGCGGTCGATGGTTGCAACACGGGCTTTATGGCCTTGAGCCGGAATTCTGAAGTCCCGTTCCGTCAGCGGCTGTAGCTTCACCGTCCCGTGAAGGCTTTTCGCAGGATATGCCGGAACCTCCACCTTCATCACGCCCTTGGATGCGACGTGACGTCCATTTGTCAGAACGTGGCGTGCCTTGAAACCGTTCAGGTCCTCAAAAAGAACCAGATCGGCCCGGCGTCCTGCAGCGACAAGACCTAGGTCCCTCCGCCCGAGATGCTGGGCAGCGTTTAAAGTTGCAGCCCGGAGGGCCCATTCGGGCTGTAGGCCATAAGCGACGAGCCGGCGGACAACATCGTCGAGGCCGCCGTTCTCGTGCAGGTCATCCGGGAAGACATCGTCCGTGCACAGCGTCACGGTTTGGGGAAGGTGCCCGAGCTTATTGAGAGCCGCGACGAATTCCGGAAGCAGATGGTCATGTGACCCGCGGAGCTCAATCGTGAGTCCAGCCCGGATCTTCGCCATCAGATCCTCTGCAGATATCAGCTCATGGTCGGAAATGATGCCTGCAGCCTGAAAAGCATTCAGATCTGTCCCCGCAAGCCCACGGGCATGGCCACAGATGAGCTTTCCTGAGTTGAGACCTGCCTGAACGATGCCAGTCATGCGAGGGTCGCGGTCGATGACACCGCGCATATTCATAACTTCAGCAACGCCGCCAATCTCGGGCCAGGCGAGCATTTCCTCCAGTTCACGCGGTCCAAAGTCGGCACCGGCAAGTTCCAATCCGGGAGCCGACGGAACGCAGGATGGTGCTAGGGGAATCACACGCAGTGGCAAGCCTTGAGACGCTTCGATAGCCCAGCGCACCCCATCGAGCCCACTCACATTCCCGAATTCGTGCGGGTCCCAGACGATGGTCGTGACGCCCCTGGGAAGGACCGTCCGAGCATAGGCGCTCGGGGTGACCATCGAGCTTTCAATGTGCATATGAGTGTCGATGAGACCTGGCACGATGAAGGTGCCCGTCGCATCGATCCTCTCGACAGCCTCCGACAATGTATCGGGTTCGTGCACGCTCGCGATCAGCGGTCCAACGATGCCGACGTCAGTCCGGCGGTGCTCGCCGGTGACCATATCGACGAGAGTGCCGCCATGAATCAGCAGGTCAAACGGAAGATCGCCTCGTGCAGCCGCGACAGCTCGATCTCGCAGGATGCGGTCATGGAGATCGTTTGGTTCATTCGATCCAACTGTCATCGTCCTGCCTCCCGTTGCAACGCCGTAAGAGCGAGATTGCGCGCCATGTCGGCATTGATCTCATTCGCAATCTGAGCATTGTAGGCTGCCCCATGGCGACTATCGACTACCGTGCGCCCGCGGGTATGAATTCCGCCAAGCTCAACCTCGATTCGCGCAGCCTTGAAGCGAACGATATCGGGCCTGGTAAAGGCGATTGCCGCAATAGGATCATAGAGCGCCATCGCAGGCCGGTGACGCTGGATCGCGATATTGATGAAGCCCTCAAGCATGTCGGCTAGGGCTAATGCATTTGCTCCGCCTTCGCCTCTGATCGGAGGAACAGCAGATGGGTCAACCAAAACTTTACGGCAAACGTCAAGATCGACCATTCGAAATGGAATCCTGCTCGCCAGAACGATGGCGAGAGCTTCAGGGTCAGCATAGGCATTGAACTCGGCAGATGGCGTGTGGTTGCCGGCCGTAATGCCACCCCCCATCCAGACAAGATCGTCGATCCTCGCTGCGAGATCAGGGCGCGCCAACGCAAGGGCTGCAATGTTGGTAAGGGGACCGAGCGCCAAAATCCGTCGCTCATCGTCCCCCTTGCCTTCAAGCCATCGGACCAGAGCCAAAAACGCGTTACTCTCCGGCAGGGCTCTCGCGGAAGCGAACTCTCGTCCGACTGTGGGAATCCCACTATCTCCCAGAATACTCTGAGCGGTTTCGCATAAGCCAAGGACGGACTGTGCGCGCCCGCTATGGATGGGATACTCCCATCCAAGAGCTTGTGCGGCTCGGGCAGCATTATCCTTCACGATCACGAGTGGTGCATTTCCGAAGACAAGGGAGATGCCGTCGATCGGGAGGCTCGACTGTCTGACAATAGAGATCGCCAGAATATCGTCGAAGCCCATATCCGTATCGATCCAAACGCCCATCAAGTGTCTCCTCAATAACGCGTCAGGTGAGCGGCGTTCTCAAGCGGAAGATCGAAAGGAATGGATTCTCCAATTTCGTAGGGAGGCATGCCGGCATCGACTTCTGCCTTGATGGCGCCGAGAGGTGTATCGAGAAGATATTCTCGGGTTCTCCCGGCGAAAGATGTTCCGCGCACTGTACCATTATAGGTACCCTTACCAAGCGTGACTGCTGTCGGGCGCCAAGCAAGCCCTGCTACATCCGAAGGGACGTTCTTTGACGGTGCGATGGGGCCCTGAGATGTCTTCAGCTTTCCGTCTTCGACAGCGAAGACGTTCTCGAAGCCGACGAAGTCGGCGACGAAGGCCGAGACAGGTGTGTTGTATATCTGCTCCGGTGTGCCAATTTGCTCGATGCGCCCATCCAGCATAACGACGATCCGATCGGCCAGCGCCAGGGCTTCGCCCTGGTCATGCGTGACGAAGATCATCGTGATGCCGCTCTCTTTCTGCACCCGTTGCAACTCGGCTCGCATTTCAAGGCGCAGCCGAGCGTCGAGATTCGAGAGAGGTTCGTCTAAGAGCAGAACCTTCGGTTCCATGACCATCGAGCGCGCCAGAGCGACACGTTGCTGCTGGCCGCCTGAGAGTTCCGCAGGTCTGCGCTCGGCGAACCGACCCAGGCCGACAGATTGCAGCCCATTTTGCACGCGGTTTTCCAGATCCGACTTAGGAATTCTCTTCAGGCGCAAACCGAACGCGACATTCTCAAAGACCGTCAGGTGAGGGAAAAGAGCATAGGACTGAAACACAAGTCCAACGGCGCGCTTGTTGGCGGCGACGCGTGTGATGTCGTTGCCATCCAGCCGAATGGCTCCGGCTTTTGGTTTCAAGAGGCCTGCAATGGAGCGCATCGTGGTTGTCTTTCCGCAACCCGAAGGACCAAGAAGTGCGATGAGCTCGCCGCGACCGATCTGAAGGTTGAGATCCTTAACGGCTGTCGTATCGCCATAGGCGAGGGTCAGCCGCTCAAGAGACAAAAAGGACGCATCAGACATAGCGAGAAAATCCTAGGAAGCGTTCGGCCAGGAAGACGATTCCAATCGACATGAAGGCCAGAAGAGCCGAAAGAGCAGCAACGGATGGATCGTAAGTCGTCTCCAGGTATGCCAGCATGTCGACTGGGAGCGTGCGGACACCCGGCCCCGAAAGGAATAGCGACACGGGAACCTGATTAAAACTTGTGACGAAGCCGAGGATGAAGGCAGCGAGGATACCGCCGCGAATATTCGGAAGGACCGTCCTGACGAAAGCCCCAAACCGTGTGCAGCCTAGCAGAACAGCAGCTTCCTCAATGTCGCTTCGCAGATTGTTCATGCTGGCTGAAACGACACGTACGGCATAAGGCAGAACGAGAGCCGTATGGGCCAGGAACAGGGCCAGGGTAAGATTGAAGCCAAACGGGATTACGAGATAGCGCAGGAGGGCAAGCCCGACGATGATCCCAGGGACGATGATCGGCGCGGAAACGGCAGTCCGTATGGTTTCTCCAAAGGGGAGCTTATAGCGGGCAAGAGCATATGAGACTGGCGTTCCGATCGCGAGCGCCGTCAGGGTCCCGAAGATGGCGAGCCCCATCGACATGAGAAAGCTCGATTGGAAGCTCTCAATCTGGAAGACCTTTAGCACCCACTTGAGAGAGATCCCCCTGGGTGGAAAGGCAAGTGTGTCGCCGGCCGAAAGGGATGCTGCGACAATAATGAAAAAGGGACCAATCAGGAAGGTGATGACGGCGGTCAGGATCGCCGACGAGACGAAGCGGGACGTCATCGCTTGGCCCTCGCGGTTGCAAGACGTTTCAGGAGCAGGTTCGCGGAGAAACTCATGACGATCAGGATCATGGCAATGACGCTGGCAGATGCGAAGTCGTTTGCGATCGTGACACGCTGGTAAAGCAGCGTCTCCAACATCAGGACCTTCGATCCACCGAGGATAGCGGGAGTGATATAGGCGGTCAGAGAGCCAGTGAACACGAGCGTTCCGCCGATGACGAGGCCCTCCTTAGTGAGTGGGAGGATCACCTTCCAGAAGACCTGGAGCCAGTTTGCGCCGAGCACACGCGCTGCCGAAATCGCATCTCTCGGCATATTTTCCAGCGCACTGACAAGTGAGATGATCATCAAAGGCAGGAAGAGCTGCAGCAAGCCGATGAAAATGGCGGTTTCAGAAAAAAGGATACGTAGAGGCGCATCCGTCAGGCCAATTGAGGTAAGGGCTTGGTTTACAATGCCTGTTCGTCCAAGGATGACGATCCAGGCATAAGTCCGTGCCACCGGGGAGATCATGAGTGGCAGGACGATCAGTCCGACCATACGTCCTCGGTTCCTGGATGAAAGATTCACGATACATAGGGCCGCCGCATACCCGATCACGGCGGCGGCAACCGTTACGAGGGCCCCGAGTTTCAGAGTGCGAATGAAGACGGTGAGGTTCAGCGGCGTACTGAGGAAGGAAACATAGTGCGCAAGAGACCAGTCCCCGCCTAGGCGAAGTCCTTCGGATAAGAGAATTAGGACGGGTACAATAAAAACCACTGCCGCGAACAAGGCGGCAGGTAGGGCGAGAGCCAGAGACTCGGCTCGGTTCTGGAACATCGGGCTTTCAATCCATAATCAGGGGCGGCGCAAGCGCACAGAGTGCATCAATGCACCTTGTGCACTTGCGCCTATGGCCAGAGGTTACTGACCGACCTTTGCGTTCCATTGCGAAAGCCAGCTTTCGCGATTGTCTAGGATGGCCTCTGCAGGCTGAAGGTCCAGCGATTTCACGAGATCTTCGCCGTAGGTCAGATTCTCTGCTACGGCAGCAGGAAGCTTGACCTCCTTGTTTGCAGGACTGTCGATCAACCGCTCCGCAAGCTTGGTCTGGATCTCGGTGGAAAGCCAGAAATCCATGAACTGATAAGCCAGGTCCTTGTTCTTGGCGCCCTTGACAAGAACCATCACGTTCATGCCGCCAGTCTGACCTTCCTTGGGAGTTGCCCATTTTATGGGAAGGTCCATCTTGGCGAAACCTTCCCAGGCAAAGCGCCCGATCGGTGCGGCCCAGATCTCCTCCTGCTGCATGAGTTGAGTCAGCTGCGAGGACCGCACATAGAAAGTTACAAAGTCGTCCTTATGCTCAGCAACCTTTTCGATTGGAGCCTTAAGATCGGGGGTATCCTTCCCCATGGCCTTTCCGATCATGTAGAGGGTCGGCGGACCTTGGTTAGTCGTCACGTTCGGAAAGGCGACATGTCCGGCCAGTTCCTTGGAGAAGAGATCGTTCCAGGAATTGATCGTTATCTTGTCAGAGCGATAGACAATGGATGTCGCGTAGAAGGTGTAGCCAACGCTCATGTGGCCGCCAATCGGGTCTTTGGCGATGTCATAAAGCTTCTCGTAGTTGGAAAGCTTTGTGACGTCGATCGGCTCGATCAGCTTGGCGCGTGTCGCTGCCAGCGCGTCAGGGGTCGCTACGACAGCCATATCGATGACCGGATTCTCCTTATTGGCCTCTAGCTTGGCTAAGCGCTCCACACTGTTTCCGGTTTCCACGACGACCTTGCAGCCGCATTTGGCTTCAAAGGTATCGTAGAGGATCGTCTTAAATGCGTCCTGCGCGAAGCCGTAAACCGATATGACGAGTTTGCGCTCTTGAGCTTGAGCCGAGGACGCGACAAGCATGAGCGCCGCGCCTGATACAAGAAGAATCTTTTTCATGACAGGGTGTTCCTCCGGGGGTGAAATTCGACAGCCGGTGCCGGTCCACTCGACTGGCGAATGATAAGCTGCATAGGGACACTCGGCCTTTGAGCCTCAGCGGGAGGCCAGGACGATGTGGGATTGCTTGACGTACCTCCGTCGCGTGGAGGCCGTGCCATCGTTTCAATTTCGTTCAGAAGGCTCGCGACGGCGATATCCGCGATAGTCCTCATGTCCATACGCATGGTGGTGAGAGCCGGTGTAAGGACAGAGGACCAGAGCAGATCGTCAAATCCGGTGACGCTGGCATCTGATGGGATCCGAATTCCTGCGCGCTGCAGTTCCATTAGCGCGCGCAGGGCATGGAGGTCGGAGACGGCGCAGAAGGCTGTAAACCCCTCGCTGACCTTGGCCGAAAGACCAAGGTCGCATCCCGTTCCGGACTTTTGCTCGATGTCTTCGACCCAAATGATCTCAGATGTCACAGTGTCGGGAAGGGAGGAACGGATGCCGCCGATACGGTCGTTCTGTACGTTCGAGTTAGAACTGCCCGCAATGATGACAAAGCGGCGGTGTCCTTGAGACAGCAGATACTCGGCAATCTGCCGTCCTCCACCCCAATGGTCTGCCGCAACAGTGTTGCCGGGCGTCGAGGGGCTATCAATGACAGCAACCGGACGTCCTATATCGCCGATCCGAGAGCCTCGGCGCGGCACGACGATCAGCCCATCCGCCCCACGCTCAATGAGCCAGTTGATAGCGTCGGTCTGCGCCGCGATATCTCCTCGAGAATCGCCGATTAGGATCCCATAGCTCACATCTTCGGCCGCTTGGGCAATAGCTTGGGCCAGCTGAGGAAAGAGCGGATGCGCGATGTCGGGAAGTACCAGCCCGAGAACTCCGCTTCGCCCCGTACGAAGAGCCTTCCCTGTCATGCTGGGAATATATCCGAGGTCAGAGGCTTTCTTCCTGATGCGCGCGATCAGGTCAGCAGACACACGCCCTTTCCCCGACAATGCGTTCGAAACCGTTGCGACGGAGACGCCAAGCGCGGCAGCGATATCGCCTAGATTGGGGCGTGGGCGAAAGGAAGACACATTCGACCGTGGACATGATTAAGCGTTTAATCACTACTACGCGAATTCACGCCTGTGTCGAATCCTAAATGCGCAAAAGGTAGAAGCGGTAACGAAAAGTCTCGCCTTCGGTCTGAGAAAGAAAAGGCAATGTTCCTGCGTTGCGTCAGATTTTATTGCTAGATCCTTCGAGGTCCCCGCGCCAAGGCATGCCTGCTTGGGCTCCCAGCATGAGGCATGCTTGGGATGCCGCAAAAGTAGCCCGTTCCATGGAGGACTCAAGAGGGAAGCCTTCGGCGATGCCGGTAGCCAAGACCCCCACGAACGTGTCACCCGCGCCTGTCGTGTCGATAGGGGCGATTCTTGGAGCTGATACGGACGTGCGGGAGCCGCTTCCCTCAAATGCAATGGCTCCCTTCGCTCCCATGGTAACGATGCAGGTCAGATCGTGGAGCCGTGCGAGGAATGCCGCCGCCTCTTCAGGCTGCTCAGCCTCCGAGCGCCCTAGGGCTGCCGCAACAGCAAGCGCTTCATGTTCGTTGACGACTAGAAAATCTACGATAGCCAGGATCTCGTCGAGCCGTCCACGCTGCTGCGCGGGCGGCGCAGGGGCTAAATTCCACAGAACCTTCGCGCCGCTTTCCTTCACCCAACGGGCTGCCGCTAGGCTCTGCTCCAAAGGGACTTCCATCTGGAGCACGATCAAAGCAAAGGGTGCTGCCTCATATTCGCGGAGTTCATCCGCCTGAAGCGCCATATTGGCGCCGCTAGCAACCGTAATGGCGTTCTCGCCCCGTTGATCAACCGTGATGAAAGCGCATCCGGTCGGTTCAGAAGCGATCTTGACGAGGCGTGTATCAACTCCGTTGTCCTTGAGATTACTCAGACAGGCTTCCCCGAATGGATCTGGCCCAACCGCCCCGGCCATGGTGACCGTGATGCCTGTGCCTTGTGCAGAACGGGCTGCCGCAACAGCCTGATTGGCGCCTTTGCCACCAAAGAAGCTGTCTGCCCGGGGAGACAGAACGGTCTCTCCAGGGCGCGCAATAGCATCCACTCGAGCGACCAGATCTAAGTTGATTGAGCCGAAGACCAATATGGCGTGTTTTGTCGCCACGCGGAGCCTCCAAACTTGGATCCTTGGAGCAGGACCTGCCCTGCTTCTGTCTCAAATCGGGGCCGCCGTCAAAGTCTCTCCCTCGGTAATTTCCTCCCGGCCGATAAGAAAGCGGCCATTTCTCGATTCGTGCCCCTTATCCTGGGAGCTGGACCACGAGACGAGGCATGAGAGGGGGGGTAACTGTTTGATCGTATAGGGAAAATTGATTTCATCGTTGAGAAGTCAGGAGGCGAAGCAAGGGGCCTAACCCTCTTTTTACCTGTCGGATCCACATTGGGGCCAACACACCCGCCATGAGGCTCTAAGCCTCCCAAACCTCTAGAACAGATGCGTCCCAACCGACCTTTCTCCTCTGCAAGACCTGAACCTCAACACTCCCAAGAGGCCGAAAACGCCCAATCCATCGATCCGGCGGCTTCAGGGCGTCATCAGCCGAGGCGGGCCTTTCCTTCGGATGCCCGGGAATCGGCGCGAGTAGTGCCGCAGGGGCAACCTGTTTCAGGGGGGGCGATAGCCGGCCGTAGCGCCGACGCGGCACCTGCAACACATCCGGCTTGGTGGCAGGCTTTTGTCGTTGCTGGTGCCACTTGCACACGGACACCCGACAAGTTTCTGCGTGAGAGAAATGGTCGGGCAGGGGACCCTTCGAGCCAAACCGCTGTGCCGCGTCCTCAAGCGGTTGAGCCACCGGTCGACCAAAAAGCTGATGACGGAGGATCCGAGGAGCCCGCGGTGCGCCGCCAGATAGCAAACTTGCTGGCAACTTACTCATCTCGCTCTGATGAAGTCGCGCAGTCGGAAGGCATCGCTGATGAAGCAAGCGATATGATGGTGGCAGATGAGGATGCGCAGGATGGCGGATCCTTTGACGCCCGCTCGGAAGTCAAGGTTGGCACGTTAGTACAAGAGACCGAAGCTGATCCGGAACTTGTTGCAGATACCACAGAGCCGAAAGGACAAGAGGAAATAAGCGCACCGATCTTATACTCCTCCCCTAAGGTCATTTTCACAGAATGGGCCTATAGCTATTATCAGGCTGGCGAGGTGTTGCTGGCAGCCACTCCTTCTCCGGCATCCTTGAAGGCTCCCGAGGCGGTGCCGACTATCGCGGTGACCGAAGAGGCCAGCAATGCCACCCAGTGCGACGACGATCTGGAAGCCGATTCCGGATACCTGCTGCTTTATAAGGATGAACTGAATCCTGGCCTGTCCCACGAGGGAGAGGCTGGCAAGCGTTCGGCCGTCGCTCAGGCCAAGGAAATTGCGGGAGAGGATGCTGTCGTCAAGGATGCTGCACTACAGGTGAACCTGGGACCTGCGCCTGCTCCTGTGTCGGCTGTCTCTGCTCTGGAATTGGAGGTCTCAGCACCAACAACTCCGGATATGACACCTGAAGCTCCGGATGAGCAGGAAGTGGAGCATCGCCTCGTTCCAACATCAGGCAGTTATGAGCTTCCGGATCTATCCTATCTGGCCCTTCCGCCTGAACGCCAGGAACCTATCCTGACAGAGGACATTCTCGAAGAGACGGCCGGGCATTTGGAGAAGATCATCCGAGATTTCGGTGTGAAGGGAGACGTCATTCACGTTCATCCTGGCCCGGTGGTGACGCTCTATGAGCTCGAGCCCGCACCTGGCACGAAATCCTCTCGCGTAATCGCTCTGTCAGACGACATTGCCCGTTCGATGAGTGCAACGTCGGCCCGTGTTGCCGTCATTCCCGGTCGCAATGCCATCGGAATCGAGCTGCCGAACCACAAACGCGAGACGGTGTTCCTGCGCGAGCTCCTGGCTTCCCAGGATTTCGAGACTTCACAGCATAAGCTCCCCTTATGCCTCGGCAAGACGATCGGCGGCGAGCCGGTGATTGCGGACCTCGCACGCATGCCGCACCTGCTGGTCGCCGGCACCACCGGCTCGGGCAAATCGGTTGCCATCAACACCATGATCCTATCGCTACTCTATCGTTTCAGGCCTGATCAGTGCCGGCTGATCATGGTCGATCCGAAGATGCTGGAACTATCGGTCTATGACGGCATCCCGCACCTGCTCACCCCGGTCGTCACCGACCCGAAAAAGGCAATCATTGCCTTGCGCTGGGCGGTTCGGGAGATGGAGGACCGCTACAAGAAGATGTCGAAGCTGGGCGTGCGCAACATCGACGGCTTCAACGCCCGCGTCTCGGAGGCCAAGGCGCGCGGCGAGGTGATCACCCGCACGGTCCAGACCGGCTTCGACCGCGAGACCGGCCAAGCGGTCTACGAGGACGAGGTGATGGACCTCGAGCCTCTGCCCTACATCGTGGTGATCGTCGACGAGATGGCCGACCTGATGATGGTGGCCGGCAAGGAGATCGAAGGCGCGATCCAGCGCCTCGCCCAAATGGCGCGTGCGGCCGGCATCCATGTGATCCTGGCGACCCAGCGTCCGTCGGTGGACGTGATCACCGGCACGATCAAGGCGAATTTCCCGACCCGGATCTCGTTCCAGGTGACGTCGAAGATCGACAGCCGGACGATTCTCGGCGAGATGGGGGCCGAGCAGCTTCTGGGCCAGGGCGACATGCTGTACATGGCGGGCGGCGGGCGGATCATGCGCGTGCACGGGCCGTTCTGCTCCGACGAGGAGGTCGAGAAGGTCGTTGCCCACCTCAAGCGCCAGGGGCAGCCTGTCTATCTCGACGCTGTGACGGCGGAGGATGAGATAGAGGGAGAGACCGAAGAGACATTTACTCCAGAAGAGGAGGATTTGAATCTCGGTTCAGCGGATCTCTATGATAAGGCCGTCTCCATCGTGCTCCGGCACAAGAAGGCCTCGACATCCTATATCCAGCGTCGGCTGCAGATCGGCTACAACCGGGCGGCCTCGCTGATGGAGCGGATGGAGAAGGAGGGCATCGTCGGCCCGGCCAACCACGCCGGAAAACGCGAAATCCTTTTTGAGAGTTCAGATCTGCACGATTGATCCGTCTTGCCGCATAAAGTCTTTTCGAAAGCCCCGCTCTGTTGCGGGGCTTTTCCATTGTCGAGGGGCCTGCGCCTATAAAGATGCTGAGTTCGACGCACTCCATGGGGATCGATAAGTTGGATAGCCTCGCTTACAGGTATTCCCTCGTCCATGCTGCCAAGGAGCCAGCAGGTTGCATTCGAGTGTAACGCGTTCAGGCTAAGCTATGCTGGCACAGCGACGAAAAGATACTGATCCCCACGTTTGATACGAAGGAGGATCGGCCTTTTCTCTTTCTGAGCACGATTCCACTCTTTAGCCACGTCGGACGCCTGAGCCACCTCATGATCATTGGCCGAAACGATGAGGTCCCCTTGACGGATGCCACTCTCATCTGCTGGGCTATTGGGCTCTACTCGTTGCACGAATACGCCTTGTGCATTCGCGCCCAGTCTTTGACGGACTGCGTCATCGACAGGCGCTAGCGTCACTCCAAGCCGCTTCCCTTCAGTCTCTGGGCCTTGTTGCCCACTCGTTTTGGATGCCTGCTCGTCCGGGCGTAGGCCGACAGTTATCATAACCTCTTGGGTTGCTTTGTTTCGCACGACCGTAAGACGTGTCTGGGTCCCGGGCTTTATTCCCGCGACGGCTCGAGAGAGATCACGTACGCTTTCAATAGGTTGCTCTCCAAGCTGGGTAATGATGTCGCCTGTCCTCATGCCAGCCTTCTCGGCTGGGCCTCCAGGCTCTACGGAGGCGACGAGGGCACCCTTCTCGTCCGGACGATTAAGAGCCTGAGCGATAGCGGGCGTGATCTCCTGGAGCCGCAGACCGATATAACCACGCTCAACATGCCCGGTTCGGATGAGCTGATCGACAACACTTTGCGCCGTGCGAGAGGGAATAGCGAAACCGATAC
Source organism: Microvirga sp. 17 mud 1-3 (assembly GCF_003151255.1). Lineage (NCBI taxonomy): Bacteria > Pseudomonadati > Pseudomonadota > Alphaproteobacteria > Hyphomicrobiales > Methylobacteriaceae > Microvirga > Microvirga sp. 17 mud 1-3. The sequence goes on along the minus strand of NZ_CP029481.1, from coordinate 3,904,162 downwards.
CGATATTGGCGCCCACAGGCGAAAAGATCGCCGTATTGACGCCAATCACCTCACCACTTGCATCGAAGAGCGGGCCGCCTGAATTGCCGCGGTTAATGGCAGCATCGGTCTGGATATAATCGTCGTATGGACCAGAATGGATGTCACGCGAGCGGGCAGATACGACACCGACCGTTACGGTTCCTCCAAGCCCATAGGGGCTACCGATGGCAATGACCCAAGATCCTGGCTCTGCTGTTTCCGAGTTGCCCCACGCGGCGACAGCCATATTGGGTTGAGGGTCCACCTTGAGGACTGCGATATCGCTGGATGTGTCGCGTCCGACCAGCTTGGCTGGCACGATGTTCTGTTCACCGAAGACAACGTGAATCTCTGCGGCGTTTTCGACGACGTGATTGTTGGTGACGATGTATCCATCTTGGCTGATTACAAAGCCAGAGCCAAGTGCTTGCCGAGGCTCCGGCTGTTCTGGATTGGCGCCTTCGTCGAAATAGCGTCGGAAGAACTCTCGGAAGGGGAGATCCTCCGGTATGGACTGAGCTTGGCGCTGCTCCTCGACCCGTTGCTTTGTCGTAATGGCGACCACCGCGGGCGCTTTGGCGCGTACGATGGCTGTAAAGTCCGAAGGAGCCTGCTGGGCTAAAGCACACGTGGGAGCCATCGAGGCCGTAAAGAGCAGTATGCTGGCGACCAAGCTTGTGCGTAGGAAGAAAGTGAACCTGCAGAGATGCAACATAGGCCATCCCTCCAGCTATCCGAGTGCGCGTTTGCACTCAGGGCTAAAGAGGAATGCTACACCTCATCGATGAGTTCCGCCTTTGCTTCGTCCTGATCTGGAACCAACGCATGGAGTGGGCCGAAAGGGCACCGCCGCTCTGTCTTTTGGCTGGTAAGGTATCCAAACAGGGGGAAATACTCGGCCCAGAAAGTGCTTCATAATCTTATTGGAGCGCGCGGTCGGAGAAACGCTGAAACGAGATCGCTCCGTGCAGCGAATAGATTAGTCAATGCACATGGGGATTTCCGATATAAGCAACTGGTGAAAGGTATCTACTTCGGTATTGCTGCGTTCAATGTGCTCAAAATCTAAGTTAGATCATAGCTCCACTCTCGCCTCTCATGAACGGCGGTTCTTGAAAGCATGCCGTTATGAAGTTCATCGATGTGACGAACAGATAAGAGTGCTTCGAGCATAGGTTCGCAAATCAGGCGCTCGCCACATGGGTCGCGGTGACAGATAGGGTCCCAAAGACCCATCGGCGTCCAAATGTCCGGATCATGCCATTCCGGCATGCCAAGAATAGGATAAAGGCATACGCCACGCAGAGGGATCCCCGTACGGAGCAGGGCCTCGGATTCTTGGGCAACCTCGCGCAACCATCGGCTTCGGTGATCGCCGACATGGCTAGTTTCGGTGATCAGGACTTCGCCGCCATATCGCTTCCATACCGAGCGAACAAGATCGCCCAAAGGCCAGCGGCGGACATCGTTCTCTTCAAGCGGAGGAATGACGCCATTGGAACCTGAGGATCCTCCCCATTCCCATTGGTTGGTCCAGTAATAGTTTATTCCAACGACATCGAGATGGGCACGACTGCCTCCGAGCTCAGGTAAAAGGCGCCCGCACAACATGTCCCAGCTTTGAAAAACAAGGCGCTCGTTAAAGTCTCTTGCTTCGTCCTGAAGATCCGGTCGGTTGGGAGGGCATGCCACACGACATAAGGGATCAACATTGACGATTCGTGCATCCGGGCAGGCAGCCCACAAGGCGTTGATACCTTGGATGGCTGCGCGCACAAGGGCAACTTTGAGGTCCCAGCCGCGCCCTGTCGCATGAGGCGCGAATAATCCGGCCTCGCCTGCCGCATAGGCCATGAAGGAGGGTTCGTTGACGGGAGTGAAGGCGCGGATGCCATGGCCATGTTGAGCGATGTAGCGGCCCACGACGTAACAATAATCGGCAAAGCGCTTCGGGAACTCTTCGCTCCAGAGATCAAGGCCATGGGGGTAGCCATAATGAAAAAGATCCCAAATTATCTCTATATTGTAGCGCTGGGCAGCTTCGATAAATGGGGCAATCGTAGAGAAGTCATAACGACCCTTCCCAAGGTCAACAAGAGGCCATCGAACTGTCTCACGGGCAGCATGAATATCGAGTTCAGCTAAGTGGCGGTAGTCTTGATTGACAGTCTTGTCGTGGCCCGTTGCGACCACCTGATCAAACCAGTGACCGTGGCGGTTGTATCCCGTTGAACCTTCAAAGCCTGCTAGAAAGAAGCTGCGGAACATACTCTTCTCCGTGGTCTCACCGAGCCCCAGCGCTCTCAACAGAGGTTCTCGACAGCGTCCCTACCGCTTCTATGCCGCCCTGTACGAGATGTTGATAGGCGTCCACAAGGGATGTCCGCACCCGACCTAAAGGGTCTGTTGGTGTCGGCACAATGTCCCACAACCCCATCGGAGCGAGATGCTCTGCTACGGAACGACGGCCCTGCCGGTATGCCCAAGTTACAAGGGAGAACATGGGCCACCATGTGTAGCCAACAAGTGGAACCCCCTCGTTGCGCAATTGCTTTGTGGCGGCAACCGATTGACTGAGCCATTCAAAGCGACGGCGCAAGGAACCCATTGACGCGGTCTCCGAAATCATGAGCGGAACGCCGTAGCGGTTGTAGTAAATATGCCCGAGGCGGCTGATGAGATCCGCCTTCGCATAAGGCATCCGGATTCGGAACCGCCCTCCCGCGTCACGCATCAGCATCTTTTGCGTGAACATTGGATAGAGGTTCATACCAATAACCGGAAGCGGAATGGCATTATCGAGGAAATAGATGAGGTCAGCTTCTTTGGCGCCATGCTTTAGGAGCCATGGCCAAAGTTCATGTTGCTCGCTGACCCGTCCCGAAACGAGGTCAAGTGCAAGGAAAACGATTCGTTGGCGATGCTTGGCTTCAGGCTCAAGGGCGGGCTCGTCGGTATCATACAAGTCGGTGGCATCGACAAAGTACGGAACAATTTCTGGGTCGACGCTTTCCAGAGCCTTTACAGTCTCAACCATCCCTTTTGCGATGGCGAGCATCAGTGTGACAAAGCCAGACCAGCTGCGCCGGTAAGGTGGCCACCAGCCAAGGCGCCCACAATACCATGCCGTAATGCGTGGCTCGTTAAGCGGTGTGTACCACCTGATCCGCCCGTGAAAGCGGTCAGCAAAACGGGCTGCATATTCAGAAACAAGCATAGGATAGTCTGGATGAAGAAATGCATCTTCGATCCACGCAGGCAGCCCATAATGAACTAAGTCGACTTGAGGTGTAATGCCGAGATCAAGCAGATGCCCTAGGGCCCTATCAGGGAAAGTCCAGTCCCACTTATTGCGTGCAGGCTGGATTCGGTGCCATGGCACACCATAGCGGGCGCAGGGCACATCTAACTCGGCAATAAGGTCCAAGTCATCTCGCCACCGGTCGTAGTGGCCTGTCAATTCGTATTCGTCCAGCGTGCGTCCGGTTACTGGATGTGGCGCTGTAATGAATGTGTCTTCTATGCCGGTCGACCACCAGAAGCTATCGGATGTAGTCAGGCGCCAGAGCTCGGAGCGAATTGGAAGCGTTTGGGTCATGCCGGGGCCGTCCCTTGGGCGTCAGTGGTTCCACTGCAGCACAGCGGTTGGGCCGCGGGTAATCTCGGCCGTCACGTGATCCAAGCTAGGAAACGGCTTATGTCTCGAAAAGTTGCATCTAACATTCTTTGAGAACCCCTCTCACTCTAAGGCGTTGGTAGCAGTGAGGGTGGCGTAGCCAGGCGCTTAGCAACAAGATGAGACGATGCCGAACTCGACCCCTAGCGCGAGTATGTGAATGGGCTGAGTGTGTCGAATATGGAAATATTCCTTAGGGCTATGTTTAGAGATATGCCGAGTTCGTTCGTCCAGTCTACTCTCCAAATCGACTCGACCCGATCAGTGGAGTAACCGACCAGCGAATGCTCTTGGGCAAACCTGCAATGCGTCTGAGACCGGCATTAGCGAGCAAGAAATCAGTCGAGCAGAGGTGATATGGTTGAGACAAATCTCCATCCACGACCCTTGTTGCGCCGAGAGCGTTGGATTGATTTGTGCGGTAAGTGGGGCTTTGCTTATGACGATAGTGATTGTGGATTGAACGAACGCTGGTTTGAGACTGCCGAGCCTTTCAATCGCGACATTGTCGTACCGTTTCCACCTGAGAGCAGGCTATCTGGTGTGCATGATGCGGGCTTTCATCCGGTTGTGTGGTATCGACGTGAAATCAGCCTTAATGAGGAAGATCGCCGAAACCGTCTCCTCCTTCACTGCGGTGCAGTGGATTATATGGCCTCCATCTGGGTCAACGGGCGTCTTGCCGTCGAACATGTCGGCGGTCAGACGCCATTCTCTGTAGATATTACGCCGCTCCTCGTTCCAGGTCAGGCTCAAGTGATCGTCTTACGCGCCGAAGATGATCCCCGTGATCTTCAGCAGCCGCGTGGAAAACAGTATTGGGAAGAGAAGCCCGGTTATATCTGGTATCATCGAACCACAGGCATCTGGCAGCCTATCTGGCTCGAGCCTGTTCCTTTCGTGGCCATCACCGAATTGCGGTGGACACCTGATGTGGATCGCTTTGGAGTTTCACTGGTTCTGAGGATGAACCGTACTGTTCCTGAGGGCTGGCAAGTCCGTGTCCGGCTCACAGGAGACCGACCGCTTCGCACTCTTGTCGATGATACGTGTTCACTTTTCGGGCGCGAGCTTCGACGCGACCTGCTTCTCGATATTAACAATGCCGCAATACGCCGTCGCCGCACGCTTCTGTGGGCTCCAGAACATCCCAACCTCATTGAGGCGACCATCGAGTTGCTCGACGAAAGCAGTACTGTTATCGATCATGTTGAAAGCTATTTCGGGCTCCGGCGGATCGAGGCCCGTGATGGGCGCTTCATAATCAACGGCGTTCCGATCTTTCTGCGGCTTGTCCTGGCGCAAAACTATTGGCCTGACAGTCTGTTGGCTGCGCCTAGTGCTGACGCACTAAGGCATGAGGTGGAGTTGGCCCGAGACCTGGGGTTTAACGGCATTCGTATTCATCAGAAAATAGAGGATCCTCGCTTCCTTTATTGGTGCGACCGACTGGGAATGCTCGTGTGGAGTGAGGCTGCCAATGCCTATGTATACTCTGATCGGGCTGTAGAGATGCTCACACGAGAATGGCTTGAAGCGGTCCGTCGAGACTATAATCATCCGTCCATAATTACTTGGGTACCGTTGAACGAGAGTTGGGGTGTGCCGGACCTCGATCGATCGGGACAGCAACGGGATTATGTGCGGGCGCTCTATCACCTAACCAAGGCGCTTGATCCTACCCGGCCGGTAATTGGAAACGATGGATGGCAACATGCAGTCGGTGATGTTTTCGGCGTACATGATTACGCGCCGACGGGCGACATGCTGCGTGAGCGATATTCCGATAGAGAGACAATTGCCCGTACATTCCGAGAGGTCAGGCCTCATCATCATCCACTGTTAGGGGAGGGTATAGAGCTCGAAGACGAGCCGATCGTTGTCAGCGAGTTCGGAGGCCTCGCTTTTGTGCCAACGGAGAGCGAGGATTGGTTTGGATATGGCCAGTTCGCCAATGCTGATGAACTTTTAACCCGTTATGAAGAGCTCGTTGAGGCTCTGCTCGCATCTACGGCTCTTGCGGGGTTCTGTTACACGCAATTAACTGACACTGCTCAAGAGACCAATGGTTTGCTCACAGTCGACCGTCAACCAAAGTTCGATCGGGATCGAATACGAGCGATTAACACACGCCCTTCAAAAGCTGTGCCGAGCGAAATTTTGGATGCCCTGATCAAGCAGGAGGTTGAACGTCGGCGGCGACAGCGAGGGCATGAATGAAGTGGCCGCTCAGGAATATCCGAAAAGGCTATATCGACAGCTCGGTCTGGGCTAACGTTATTGCGTAAAATCCTCTACGATGCCGCGATTGGTACGCCGCTCCGAGATAGTGCTGCCCAGAAGCTGTCCGCCTAAGTCTTGACCCGGGGCGCTAGGTGCGCTTGTGGAGTTGCTTCCAAGGATTGAATTCCTTAGGACTATACGCATCTGCGCTACCCCCGGGATTCAGCTTCGCACAAGAATAGAAGTGTATGCTCCCTCGGGCAGCACCACTCTACCGGCAGGAGCAGAAATGCTTTCTACATACCTGAATTATAAGCTGATTAATAAGGACCTCCGGCAGAGTCTTGATCGAGTCGCTGACCAGGCTACGGTTGCGCGTGAGACAAAATACTACAAAGAAAATATCGGCAAAGTTACATCGATTAAGGAATTTCTTGCGGATCACCGCCTCTATAAATACGCAATGGAGGCCTATGGCTTAGACGATATGATCTATGCCAAGGCCTTCATGCGCAAGGTCCTTGAAAGCGACCTGAATGATGAGAATAGCTTCGTCAGCAGGCTGTCTGACGAACGCTACCGCGATTTCGCCAAGGCCTTTCAATTCTCCGCAGACCAGTCGTCGGGCTCTAAACTAGATGTCCAGACCGGAAGGCAAGAGGAGGATATGATCGGCCTCTACAATCAGCAGATCGTCAAGAAAGCCGATCAGGTTGCGGACGACACAGAGTACTATAAATTTGCTATTAATAAGGTGACAAGCGCTGATGACTTCGTCAATGATCGCCGTCTGATTGAGTATTCTCTTAAAGCATTTGGCATTGACCCGACCTATTATTCTTCTCGTACGATGAAGTCCATTCTGACGAGCGATCTCTCTGACCCTAATAGTTATGTAAATTCGATTAAAGATCCTGCATATGCGGATATTGCCCGGTCATTGCAGTCCTTAGCTCAAGCATTCAACTTCGAAACCGACGGTACACTTGCGAGCGGAGCGCCTGCTCAGACCGAAGTACAAATCAAGTCGGTGACTGAGGCTTACGTATTCTCGGTGCCTGACCGTATCACTCCATTGGCTGCTCAATGGAACACGGATTATTTTGAAAGCAAGGCATCTCAAATCACGTCGGTGTCAGCTTTCATGAGCGACAGCAGACTTGTCGGTTATCTGCAGACTGCGTTCGGGATTGAGGATAACGTAAGCACCCGTGAGGCCATGGCCAAAGCGATGGCTAGCGATCTTTCAGACCCAACGAGCTTCGCTAATCAATCCAATAACGATACGTACCGTAAGATTGCGCGTCTTTTCAACTTCCAAACAGACGGTCATGTTCCTGCAGGGCAGGCCATACTGGGCCGCGACGAGCTTGCAGAGATTACAGTCACCTACATGGCGGCTTATGACGACGCTGATCAGAAGAAAGACAGTAGCAAGACCACATTCTATCAGAACATGATTGATACGGTAGAAGATGTCGACGGACTCCTGAGTAACTTCATTCTTTACGACTATGTCCTGGAGGCTTTTGGTCTTGATCCGGAGACAGAGTCCAAGTCGACCATCCGGCAAGTGCTCACGAGTGACCTCTCTGATCGCAACAGTTTTGCCAATCAGACAAGAGACAGCCGCTATATCGACCTTGCGAATGCGTTCAATTTTGGAGTCGACGGTAAGATACGAGCCGCACGTTTGGCGCAGTCAGAGGGTGAGATCTCCGCAACAGCGAGTGCCTATCTGGCAGGAGCGACAAAACGCGGCCAAACATTGGACGCGGCTAAAGCAGAGACTCTTTACTATAGAGAGCAAATTGAGCGTGTTTCATCCTTGAGCGATTTGTTAAAGGATAAGCGCCTTCTCACCTATGTTCTTGATGCATTCGGCGTAACCTTGCCAAGTGCCCCTGCAGACTTCATGGAGCAGGTCATGAAAAGCGACCTGGAAGATCCTGACAGTTTTGCCAACAAGCTTGAGGACAGGCGTTTTGCTCAAATAGCGGCCTCTTTTAACTTTGCGCCGGATGGGTCCCTCGTCGTGCAGCCTGCCGATCCGGCACAATCTCGCCGCGGCATCCTGAACACCATTGAATTACATACCCGCCAAACCCTCGAGAAGCAGACTGGAACAGAGAGCGAAGGAACTCGCCTGGCCCTGTACTTCCAAAGGAAGGCTCCTGAAATCTCCTCCGTGTATGGTATCCTGGCGGACAGGGCGCTTCAGCAGGTTGTTTTCAAAGCTCTCGGACTGCCTGACGAAATGGCGCAGGCACCCATTGACCACCAAGCAGAGCTTCTCAAGAGCAGACTTAAGATTGAGGATTTTAAGGATCCACAGAAGCTGGAAAAATTCCTGGCGCGCTTCAGCATTCGCTTTGATATCGAGAATGATACGGCGTCCTCACCTGTGACCATGCTCTTTCAGGCTGCAGATAGTTCCGATGTAAGTGTTGGAGCGATGGCAAGCTTTGCCCAGCTTCGGGCATCTCGCTTGTACTGAGCTTGCTCGCGGCAGATCTGCCTGGGATTGTTAGAGGGAAAAGCTCATAGGTTTTGCGCTCGAATCCTTCAGGGCACGATGTTTGCCCTGTTGTGTCTGACTGTGGGGTTACCCGTTCGCAGGAGACCAAGTTGGCTCCGCCTCGCCCAGCGACCTGTCATGAGGATTGCTACGACGGCCAGGCCTGCTGCAAGCCCGATCCATACGCCTGCGCCGTTCAGACCAACCTTGAATGCCAACAGCGCCCCGAGGGGAAAACCAATGCCCCAGTAGCCCAGGGCTGCGAGGAGCATAGGAATGCGAGTATCCTGTAAGCCACGGAGCATGCCGGAGGCAATCGACTGGGCTCCATCGACGATCTGGAACAGTCCGGCAATTGCTAGATAGACGACAGCGAGCTGGATCACCGCTTCGTTCGCCGGATCGCCCAAATCGAGAAAGGCACCAATCAAGAGCTTGGGTTTCAGCAGCATTACGATAGCCATCAAACCCATAAAGCCAACGCCGAGGGCGAATGCGCTCCATCCGGCTCGTGTGACACCGTCTGGGTCGCCTTCACCGTTTGCACGGCCGACCCGCACCGTAGCAACTTGGCTGAAACCGACAGGGACCATGAAACTCAGCATCGATATCTGAGCTGCCACTGCATGGGCCGCAAGAGCCGTAGGGCCGATGATGCCCATCATCACGACCGCAGCATAGAAAATGGTTGTCTCGAATGCGAAGGTCAGCGCCATGGGAAGCCCGATCCTCCATATCTGCAGGAAGCGTGGCCAGTCGGGGCGCCAGAAGCGCCCAAAGAGGCGGTAGCGTTTGAATCGGGGATGAATTGAAACGATGATTCCTAATCCGATCATCATCCATAGGCTTGAGCAGGTGGTCGCAATGCCAGCGCCTGTGAGGCCTAAGGCTGGCAGGCCAAAATTGCCCAAGATCAAGCCATAGCCCGCGACAGCATTAATGAGGATGGCCGATACAGCGATGATAAGGCTCCAGATAGGGCGCTGCATGGCCGCCAGGTAGGATCGCAGAACCAAATATCCCAAATACGGCAGGAGGGCCCACTGAAGGGTATGCATGAACTCGGCCGAGCGTGAGGCAACATCAGGGCGCTGACCGAGCCATATGAAGATCGCCTCCGCGTGCCAGAGCATGACCCAGATAGGGATACAGATGATGCTTATGCTCCACAGGCCCTGGCGGACCGTTCGACGGACATCCCTAACCGAGTGGCGATGGTGGCCCAGTGTCGTCGCGATCATAGGCATCGTCGCGGAGGCAATACCCATGCAGAAGATCATACATGTATGATAAAGGCTCGTCGCAAGGGAGGCTGAGGCGAGGGCCTCAGGCCCGAGGCGACCTATAAAAATCAAATCGGTCGCACTCAAAGCCGCCTGAGAGACATTTGTGAAGATAAGTGGCCAGCCAAGAGCCAGCGAATTGCGAAATTCCGATGGCCAGACGCGTGCTGGCGCCCGAGAAATCGTAATGGAATCGGTCATTAGCAAAAGTCCTGAAGCAGGACGAGTTTAAGCTGCCCCTCGGCAAATTTCGTCCCCTGTAATTGAATCATGCTTGAAAGGTGAAAATTGCTTGCAGATGAGATAATCCTGTCCACGGCAAACTCCAACAAGCGTGAACGTCCCAGATATAGGAAACACAAGGTTATCCTTAGCTGGAACCATGTACCACTGACAGACGTGCCTAGGAATAGCCAAGGCAAATTTGCAGATGCTGTGCACGGGGCATCAAATTCCTTAAAGAATTTAATACGCCCTCGCTTAGGTCGAAATCTAATGCGGGTTCAGTCAACTTGCCTTCCGCCCATTCTCCGGTTAGCGAGCGCACTCCCACTGTCTCTCCGGGATGAGAAACATGAAGACGGCAGACAGACCTAGTGCACGAAATCCAGGTGAGCTGAGTGTCAGTGCTTCGGACCTTGCGGCATCCGTGCTGAAGTCCATCGTGCTCGCGAAGGCCGACGAACTTGTGGAGCTCTTTTATGACGCGTTTCTCAAGGATGAAGAAGCTTCAGCCTTTTTAAGCCACTCGGTCGTTCACGATCGGCTTAGTCATTCTCTTCGCGATTGGCTACTGGAACTCTTACAGGCGGGCACTCGCAACGACCATACAGATTTCGCGGACAGGCAGCGCGCTATCGGCGAAGTCCATGCTCGTATCAAGATCCCTATACATCTCGTTCTGGAAGGGGCCTCCCTCATCAAAAGGACTGTCGCGCATTACCTTATGCGTTCTAGTCTCGATCGGGAAACTCTTGGCGAGGCTCTCATTTTGCTCAATCATCGAGTCGATTGTGCAATGCAATTTATGAGCCAGGCCTATGTGTCCGGCACAATGCGGCGCGCACAGCTTGACGAGTCATTTCGACTCTTCTCTCTTGGCCAAGACATTACACTCGAGCGGGAGACGCAGCGTGCCGCCCTCATGGAGTGGAGCCAGAATATTCTGTTCACTCTATTTGGAGCCGGTCCAGCGGCGAGCCTGAAGCCAATATCAAGTTCACCTTTCGGTCTGTGGTTCTATCATCGGGCTGGGATTTTGTTCCAGGAAGCAACGATCCTGGAGAGCATCGACGGCGCTATACAGCAGATCGATAAGGTTCTGCTTCCGAAACTTCATGATGCTCGGACTGCAGGCAGTTCCACCCTGGCTGAGCCGCTGGAGCGATTGCAAGCCTTAATCGAAGAAATCAAGTTATTGATGACAGAGCTGTTTCAGAACGTTGTTGGACTTGAGAATGGACGGGATCCTCTGACCCGGACGCTTAATCGGCGTTTTCTGCCATCGATCCTGAGCCGTGAAGTCGCTATCGCAAGCAGAAACGGTACGCCATTTACAATCCTGATGATCGACATCGATAATTTCAAGAATATCAATGATCAATGGGGGCATTCCGCGGGCGACCTAGTTCTGCGTCAAATCGCTGAGATAATTTTAGACACGGTGCGTCCGAGCGACTTTGTGTTTCGCTATGGTGGCGAGGAATTCTTGGTTGGGTTGGTCGAGGCAGATGTCGAGCAAGGTTTCCAAGTGGCGGAGCGAATTCGACAAGTTCTAATGGCACACGAGCTCCGCCTTTCGGACGAAACGAAGTTCTCTGTAACGACCTCAATTGGCTTGGCGGCCTATGAGGGGCATCCAGATTACGCCTACCTTGTTGAAGCAGCGGATAAGGCGCTTTACGAAGCAAAGCGAGCCGGCCGAAACCAGACGATCATCGCCTCGTCATGACAAGTGCCTTTAAGCTTAAGACACAGGTGGCTTTATAAACAGGATGAGGCCGCTTAGAATAGAGTCTGTTTCTAAGGCCTGAGATCGACCAATCTTGGTTATGATAATAGCTATGTAAGCGAACATGAAAGAAGGTTCGGATCTTCCTGCCTGGAAAACGCTGTCACGGGTATCGAAAACTGACAGAAGGAGCGGATGTTCTCCACATTCCCACGTGGAGATGGCAGCACGGAGCCAAGAGGCTTGAGAGACAAGGCCGAGCAAGCAAGGCGAGAGGTTTATGCAAAGCCGTGCTAGGTCAAAAGGTGAGGCAACAGTCATGCCCTGTCGATTTGCTTACTCGCATTTGTGGTGCCAGGGCACGGCTAAATCACCGGACTGAATCCAAGTTGTCCGGGCTGGCCCTCGCAGGGAGAAAGACCTGACCCCACGCGTAGCCTATGGAATGTTGGTCGCTGTCTGTCAGGAAGAAATAGCAGTCAGTTGACGAGGACCAGGGTATAAATAATACTTCTACTGAGTATGGCCGGTAAATACATACCCTACTCCTCTTACTGATTTGACGAAGTTGGGGTGCTTTGGGTCAAGTTCGATTTTTCGCCTCAGGCGTGCGACCTGAGCATCAATCGAGCGGTCAACGGCTTCCCAGTGGCGGCCACGCGTCAGGTCCATAAGCTGGTCGCGATTGAATACCCGGCCTGGATGCCGAGCTAGCGTTGCCAAAAGTTCGAACTCGCCAGTGGTCAGCGCGATTTCGGACCCGTCCGGGGCTTTCAACTCCCGCCGCCCCAGGTCCAGTTGCCACCCATCGAACCGGATTATCTCGGCTATATTCGGCAGCGACTTTGTCTCCCCTTCTGCTGGGGAAGCGGGCTGTATTCGGCGCAACACACTCCTGATTCGTGCCAGAACCTCGCGCAGATGAAACGGCTTGGCGATATAATCATCAGCCCCGATCTCTAGTCCGACGACTGTATCGATCATGTCAGATCGCCCAGTCAGCATGATGATGCCGGCTTTGCCGTTGCTCGGTTGAGCTCGTATTTCACGAACAAGCTGGAAGCCATCCTCGCCGGGCAGAATGAGATCCAAGAGCACCAAGTCGACTTTATGGCACTTCAGAAACTCCCGCAAAGTTGCGCCATCGGCAGCCGAACTGACTTGGAATCCCTCATCGGTCAGATAACGAGTGAGCATCTGACGGATTCTGGCGTCGTCATCAACGACAAGGATATGCGGTATATCTATTGTCAAAGGCCAAGACCCACGAAACCCGCCACTCTTGACTTTGGTGCTATCAAGTTACTCGAAAACTCAAAGAACTGGAAATTCTCCTAAATTGCCGCAGTGGAGTTATAGTCCATAGTAGTTCCTTTGGATCAGGTCAGTCGGAGTGCCAGTTCATTGCTCAGCTTTCTGTTACGATCTGCTACAAAATGGCATAATTTTGCATAGGACGTTGGTACGGACGTGACATTCGCCTGCTCTAGTCGAAACCCTAGGATAATGATTGGAGCACATTATGCACATCTCCTATCCTCTTTCCGCCACGGGCAGCGAAACCCTCCTGCCGATCGGCCTATCATCCGAAGCCCATAGTCTGGAGAAGCTGTTCGCTGTCCAACCAACAGCCAAATATGCTGCGGGGGAGGGCATATTCTGGGAAGGCGATGCGGCTTCCGACATCTTTCAACTTACAGAGGGATGCCTACGTCTCTACCGCATCTTGCCCGATGGGCGACGTGCGATCCTAGGCTTCAAGTTTGCCGGTGAAATGCTCGGGCTCTCCTGCGAGAGCACCTATTGCTGCACCGCCGAGGCCGTTACTCCTGTACGGTTGCATCGGCTAAGTCGAGCCCGCCTTCAGGCAATGAGTGAGACGGCTACTCAACTGCAGCCGCTGCTTTTTAGGAAGTTATTCGAGGAAATCCGTGCTGCCCAGCAGCATATCATCGTCTTAGGGCAACTTGGCGCCGAGGAGCGAACAGCCCACTTTCTCATGTCCTCAGCGCGCCGGACGGGGGCGGATCAGAGGCGGCCTATAATCATCGAAATGCCGATGACGCGTCAGGACATTGCTGACCATCTCGGCCTGACCATCGAGACCGTATGTCGGGTTATGTCAAAGCTCAAACGGGACGGGCTGGTCGCGCTGGAGGGGCGTCACAAAGTGATCCTGCTTCGAATTGTAGACCTGCAGCAGCTCGCAGGGGAATTCGACGACGCTGAGCCGTGGGGCGCGAAAGGTTCGATTTGGAATACTACTAAATGGCCTCACTGACATTGATGGAGCTTACAGTGGCGCTTTTCCGCAGGAGTGAACCGGCATCGAGTTCCACGGAAGAGGGGCGGCTTATAGAGGTTTTTGCGAATTCGCCCCATCAGACCTCTTACTTGGCCCCAGGTTTAGCCTATAACTTGTTCCGCTACAGGTTAACACCGGATCTGTGCTGCGCGGTGGCGGAAGATCGCCCAGTGCCAGGTTTTCTGGATCGATCAATCTGGAAATATGCTGGTACTCTGCATTGTAACCATCGGCTCCCGCTCGGTTTTGACCCAGCAGCAGCAGAGATGGGCATACACTTGAACGGGTTTTACCTATTTCAGATCGCTGATTCATAACAGGCCGCGTTAAGGATCGGATCGATGCACCAGAGCGACAAAAGAAGGTGTTCATCGAAATTAGCCGGAAGCGGGAGCGATCCAGCCAAAAGCCTCGATTACGGGCCGCCTAATGCTGAGCACTTCCGACTCGTGTTCGATCAAGCCGCCGTCGGTATTGAGCTGGTAGACAGTACCGGCCGCCTGCTCGATGTGAATGCCGTTGTGTGTGAATTGCTGGGCTTTAGAAAAGATGAACTGATCGGGCTCAACTTCGAGGAGATTATTCATCCCGAAGATCTGCCGCGAGTGCGGACGCTCGCCGCACAATTGATCGCGAGAGAAATCCCAAGCTATCGAGTTGAGAAGCGTTATCTGCACAAAGATGGGAGGCCTGTCTGGGTTCGGGTAACTTCATCATTGGTCGCCGCCACCGCCGATCAAAGCTATCGACTTTCAATTGTCGAAGATATCAGTGATCGAAAGCATGGGGAGGAAGTGCAGCGGGTCAGCGAGGCGCGGCTGCACACAGTTCTGGAAGCCATACCTATTGGAGCCATTCTGTCAGACGCAGACGGTCAGGTGATCGAAGCTAATAAGGCCTATCTCGATCTCATCGGGCGCACACAGGATGATCTGCGTTCCGGCAGCGTGCGTTGGGATGAGATCACTCCACCCGAATGGCTGGACATTGATAAGCGGGCCATCGACGAGGCTCGAACCCATGGGATCTCGACCATGTACGAGAAAGAATATCTCTGCAATGGTCGGCGCATCCCAGTGCTCTTGCGGCTCGCTGCAGTCGATGAGGGGCGCGCCTTTGCGGTGTTCGTGCTTGATCTGACGGAACGCAAGGCAGCCGAGGAGGCTTTGCAGGCGAGGACAGCACAATGGGAGGCTCTCATCGAGACTGTGCCAGTCGCGGTATGGTTTACATATGATCTCAGTCTTCAAGAAGTCAGGGCCAATCGGCTCGCTTCCAAACTGTTCGACCTGCCCCTCATCTTCAATGTATTGGACTGGGAGGCCAAGAAGTGGCCGCAGCGTCGCATCTTTCGCGACGGGGTAGAGGTTTCGCTAGATCAGGCACCGCTTCGACGTGCGATCCAAGGTATAGAGATTCGCAACGAAGAATGGGGGATCTGCTTCGAAGATGGGCGGAGCGTGGACCTTCTGTACAATGCTTCGCCTCTAAGAGATCAAACCGGCGCCGTGGTTGGAGCCATCGCGGCTGCAGTCGACATCACAGTGCGTAAGCGGTCAGAGGCTATTCTGCACGATCGTGAGGCGCGCCTTCACTCCCTTCTTGATACCGTGCCAGAGGCCCTCATTACTATCAGCGAGCAAGGAACTATCGAATCCTTCAGTCGCTCGGCTGCGGACCTGTTTGGCTATAACGCAGGCGAAGTCGTCGGACAGAACATCAGTATGCTGATGCCGCCACCTTACCGTGATGAGCATGATTCCTATCTTAAGCGCTATTTGCACACCGGCGAGAAGCGCATCATCGGCATCGGCCGAGTGGTCAGCGGCCAACGTAAGGACGGAAGCATATTCCCGATCGAGCTTGCAGTCGGTGAAGTGAAGATCGGCGGCCAGCATCTGTTCACCGGGTTCATCCGTGACCTCACTGCCACTCAGAAGATCGAACAAGAGCTACGCCAGGCCCAAAAGATGGAAGCGGTAGGTCAGCTTACCGGCGGCATCGCACACGACTTTAACAATTTGCTCACTGTCATTCTTGGCAATCTTGAAATGCTCGAGATGCAGCTTACTAGTGAGCGTCAGCTGGAATTGCTAAGAGAAGCGCGCGAGACAGCTGAGCACGGCGCTCAATTGACTGAGCGTTTGCTTGCCTTCGGGCGTAGGCAACCTCTGCAGCCCAGACTGATCAATATCGGGGCCTTGCTAGGCGACATGACCCCTCTTTTACGGCGCACGTTGGGCGAGAACATCCAGGTGCGGAGTCAGTTCGATAGCGATCTGTGGCAAGTCTTGGTCGACCCAAGCCAGTTGCAGAGCGCGATTCTGAACCTGGCGATCAACGCGCGCGACGCTATGCCTACCGGTGGACGGCTATCAATTGAAGCTGACAATGTTGAGCTCGAGGCTGACTACGCCGGACTGTATCCGGAGGTTCTGCCTGGCCGCTATGTGCTGGTTGCCATTACCGATACCGGTGCGGGTATGCCGAGGGAGGTGCAGGAGCGGGCCTTCGAGCCGTTCTTTACTACCAAAGAGGTAGGCGCTGGCAGCGGGCTGGGTCTCTCCATGGTGTATGGCTTTGTCAAGCAATCAGGCGGGCACGTGACGATCTACAGCGAGCCCGGCCACGGTACGACAATCCGAATGTACCTCCCGCACGCCATGGCTGGTGAGGCGGGTCGACGGGCCACCATGTCCGAACCGCCAATAGAGGCATTGCGCGGGCATGGGGAAACCATACTGCTCGTGGAGGATGAACCGCGGGTGCGGCGGATGACGGCCGTGCGCCTGCGCAGTCTCGGATATCGTGTGCTTGATGCTGCCAATGGTCCAGCGGCATTGGCATTGTTTGATGAACATCCAGAAATTGATCTATTGTTCACCGATATGGTGATGCCTGGCGGCATGACGGGCACAGATTTGGCCGATGCTGCACGCGCGAGGCGACATAGCGTAAGAGTACTTTTCTGCTCAGGCTACGCTGAGCCGGACATAGTCCAACGGGGGAAAGCCGCCGAAGCAGGGTGGATGAAAAAACCCTACAGCATGCGGCAGCTAGCACAGACGCTCCGCGACGTTCTCAGTAAGACCCCTCCCAAGGAATGATGGAGCCTAGATCAGCGGTCAGGCCGTTCATGCGAATAGCTGATGGTCTTATATGCTTTTGTTGACCAAGGGAGAGTTTGCACAAAAGTGTTTCGGCTCCCATTTCGAGACCAGCCAGTGTCGATTTTCTGGAACGCTAGTTCGAGGGTGGTCACCTTCTAGTTTGGCACTTCCGATTGAGGTAATCGGAACGGCACTTTGAAGGCAAGGCGACCATCCAGCCCACTCACGGCGACAAAACTATTCGCCGGGTCGCGACAGCGGTCAGCCAATAATATGGTAAGGTGGTGAGCATGCGCGCGCGCGGCGCCGTCATCCGGGAATTGCTGGCCCAACCCGTCTACCGTCGAGTGACCATTTAGAACGACATTGAAGAAGTACTTTGGCATAGACTCGGCTTCCCCAACGCTATTTGTTCTCCATTTTGGTCACGGGGTGTCATGAGGACTTGCCAATTGTCAAAATTACGAAGCGGTTTTTGCAGATTTTTTGATCGTTAAAGTCTAGCTGACCCACCGTCAGGCATTACTTGCGCAGCCCTGAAAAGGCACACTGGCACGTTGCCTCGGCGTATGGAGCGCTACTTGGATGCTGCCGCCAGATAATGTCGATGGCGCATTAGAAATCTTGATCTTTCGCAATATGAGTTTCCAGCTCACGGATTAGAAGCAGAAAATTGATAATGGAGGGAGCTATGCCGATATTCATCACACAGGGTCGGTTTTCGCCTGATGCCGTCAAAGGGATGTTATCTAAGCCAGAGAACCGGGAAGAAGCTGTGCGCGAACTGTTTTCCCAGTCAGGTGGCAAGCTTCTGGCCTATTATATGACCTTTGGCGATTACGACTTCATGATTGTTTCTGAAGGGCCATACGAGGGAGTTGCCACATCTGCGATTGTCGCTTCTGCTGCAGGAGGTGTTGTTGATCTAAAGACGACACTGGCCATGACGTCGGAAGACATGCGGCATGCCTTTGCAAAGGCTGGAGCGATCGCCAAGCACTTCAAAGCCGCTGGAGCGCAATCGACACGGGCGGCGTGAGCATGGCATTATATGGATGAGGCCGTACAGGCCTCATCCCTGTGCGAGGAGCCAGGTTGCGCGATGACATGTGGGTAATAAATTCGCGCGAAAGGGAATCTCTGGAGCTTCGAAACGAGTTGGATCGCAGGTCTAAAGATAGGTCCGCTGGCACAGCCGCATGCAAGGGACGAAGCTGATGAATGCAAGGTCTATTCTTATAATAGCAGTCAAATCAGCGGACGTGGTGTCGATGACATAGAGTTTGCCCGGTTCGGAAGTCCATCAGATGCATAGGACAGGCAATAATCTAATTGGTACAGGTTGCTAATTTGGTTCCAGCATGCGGCCGAAGTCAGCATCTCTAGGAAACTTCGTTCGATGCGGACTTGCCGGTTCCTGAACTCTTTTTCGTCGGAGGTTTCTTCGCGATCGGATCGAGTTCTAGGATTGCCTCGGCTGCGGATATGTCGGTAATCAGGACAGAGGCGTTGGTCGCTGCTACCCCCGCACGGATGATGCGAGCCTTGCTCTGACCGCCTGAGGAAATGATGACTTTTGGAACGTCACGAATTGCTGTTGGACTAATCGCCATCACTCGGTGATTCACAGGATGATCGACAATTCGTCCTTCTGCGTCAACAAAGTGGCATAGGACGTCGCCGACGGCGCCAGCCTTGCGAAGGCTCGTCATTTCAGAGAAGTCGAGAATGCCTCTTCGGAAGATGGAGGCCTCTTCGCTGATATTGCCAACGCTCAACAACGCAATGTCCACATCGCGCGCCCGCTCACCGAGTTGACGGAAATCCTTCAGTTGCCATAGCGCCTTTGCCATCCCTGACTCAGGTACAAAAATTGGCGCGGTGATCTGATAGAGATTGGTGCCGTATAGATCCGCCAAGCGCCAAGCGACTGCGGATGGATTGTCTGCTGTTGCGTGGGTCAATCCGCCCAGCAAAGAGACGACAGTGAGCTTCTCAATGTCCTGTTGGACCAGAGATTGCATACACACTTTGAGGGTTGCCCCCCAGCCCACGCCAACCGATATGCCGTTAGCCAGCTCCTTGGAGAGGTACTGGCCCGTTGCATGGCCCACCACTGTCGAGATGCTGGCTTCCGTCTGGTCGCTTGTCGGGACGACGATGGCTTCGACAAGGTTAAGATGGGTTTCAAGAGCGCGTAGTGGTTCTCAAGCCTCCGAAGTTTGCGGGTAGTTCGGCCCAGTCGATTGCCCGTTCCTTATCCCTTGCCCATGCCGTCGCATCAGCGTGAGAGGCGAAGGTTTTCGTGAGGAGGGGTAAGCCTTGGCGGCGCACTTGAGCCTGCCAGGAAGAGTCGCGCTTGCGAAGCGTCGCCATCGTCATCTGTCCGTCGCTGTGACACCCGTGTGACGGGCTGATCTATTGGGCTGGTTCGGACGCTCTGGCGGTCCTCGGCCTCAACTCTGAAATCCCTTAGGGATCAGCGAGTTAAATGGCGGAGAGGGGGAGATTCGAACTCCCGATACGGTTGCCCGTATGCCGCATTTCGAGTGCGGTGCATTCAACCACTCTGCCACCTCTCCGGAGGGCGGAGGCGTTGAGGCCCCGCTGGTTGAGGCCGGGTGGATATCATGCGTTTTTTGACTTCACAAGCGCCAAAATCGAGAGATTTGATTGACAATCGGCGGAGCGTCCCGTAGGAGGGTCACTCTTAAGCGTGGGGACGTCCGCCCGCGCTTTTTCGTTGCGGTGGGCTTGGCCTGCCGTGGATTGAAGCCGGAACTGCCAAAAAGCCGGCCCCGCGGTCACCGCGGAGAGCTGGGTTTGAACACGAGGATCGAAAGATGTTCGCAGTGATCAAGACCGGCGGCAAGCAATATCGCGTTGCCGCCAATGACGTCATCACCGTCGCCAAGCTCGCGGGTGAGCCGGGCGCCGCCGTCACGTTCGACCAGGTTCTGATGGTCACGAACGACAACGGCACCCAGGTCGGTGCGCCTCTGATCGAGGGCGCCACCGTGGCGGGCGAGGTCGTCGAGCATACCCGCGGCGAGAAGGTCATCGCCTTCAAGAAGCGCCGTCGCCAGAATTCGCGCCGCAAGCGCGGGCATCGCCAGGACTACACCGTGATCCGGATTACCGAGATCCTCGGCCAAGGCGAGAAGCCCAAGAAGGCTGCGGCGAAGAAGAAGACCACCAAGGCTGCGGCTGACGAGGCTGCGCCGGCCACCGCTGAATAAGCGCGGCCCAACTGACAGGAACACGGGAGTACACCCATGGCTCATAAAAAAGCAGGCGGTTCGTCTCGCAACGGTCGCGATTCCGACGGCCGTCGTCTTGGCGTCAAGAAGTTCGGCGATCAGCAGGTCGTGGCCGGCAACATCATTATTCGTCAGCGCGGCACCAAGTGGCATGCGGGCGTCAATGTTGGCATGGGCAAGGATCATACCCTCTTTGCCACGGCCAATGGCCGCGTCCGATTCCTTACGAAACAAGGCCGAGCTTTCGTATCGGTCGTCCCGGCCCAAGAGGCCGCAGAGTAAACGGCGAGAGCAAAACGAAGGAGCTCCCGCCGGCATCACACCGACCCGGCGGATCCAGGCAGCTCCTGAAAAGGCCCCAAAAAGGCCAAGCTCCAGATCCGAAATCGACAGGGGAGGTGGGATGTCCACCTCCCCTTCGTCATTTCAGGGCTCAAGAAAGGGCCCGCCCGGATCGGAGCAGGACCATGTTTCCCGACCTCACCCGTGACGATGTCTTCCGCCTGGAAACCCGGCGCCTGTGGCTGCGCTGGCCCCGCCTTGCGGATGCCCAAGCCATCGTACGCTTTGCCGGTGAGAAAGCTGTCGCGGAGATGACGGCTCGAATTCCGCATCCCTACATCCCGGAAATGGCGGAACGGTTCGTCTTCCAGGCCCGGCAGTCCAACGCGGACGGCCGAAGCCTCCAGCTCGCCATCACGCCGAAGGGCAAGCCGAACAGCCTGATCGGCCTCGTCGGCATCGGCCCCTCGCCGGAGGATGGCAAGCCCAGCCTCGGCTATTGGCTCGGCATCCCGTTCTGGGGGCAGGGCTATGCCACCGAGGCGGCGCGGGCCCTCATCGACGCCTTCTTCGCCTATGGCCATGAGGACGAGCTCACGGCTTCGGCCAGGGTCATCAATCCGGGTTCCCGCCGGGTGCTGGAGAAGTGCGGCTTCGCCTATCAGGGCTCCGGGCTTGCGGAGCTTCAGGCGCGCGGCGGCTTTTACCCGGCGGATCATTTCCGGCTGGACCGGCGGGCTTGGGAAAGCCTGAAGAGCTGGGGCCATACCGGTCTCGTCCGGGAGCCCGCCGAGGCGGAGGCGGAGCTGTCCTTCGCCTGCTGAGACCCGTCAGGCGCTCTCGAGGATATCGGGAGCGCCTGACGCATCGTCTGCGTTGCTCCCGCGTGCCTTGTCCCGTAAAGGAAGCGGGTTATGAAATTTCTCGACCAAGCCAAGATCTATATCCGTTCCGGCGACGGCGGCGCCGGGTGCGTGTCGTTCCGCCGTGAAAAATTCATCGAGTTCGGCGGGCCGGATGGCGGCGACGGCGGACGCGGCGGCGATGTGTGGGCCGAGTGCGTCGAGGGGCTCAACACCCTCATCGACTACCGCTACCAGCAGCATTTCAAGGCCCGGAAGGGCGAGCACGGCATGGGCAAGAACCGTGCCGGCGGCAAGGGCACGGACGTGGTCCTCAAGGTGCCGGCTGGAACCGAGATCCTCGACGAGGATGGCGAGACCGTGATCGCCGACATGACGGAGGTCGGCCAGAAGGTTCTTCTGGCGAAGGGTGGCAATGGCGGCTTCGGCAACGCCTATTTCACTACCTCGACCAACCGGGCGCCACGGCGCGCCAATCCCGGCCAGGAGGGACAGGAGCGCTGGATCATCCTGCGCCTCAAGCTGATCGCCGATGCGGGCCTCGTGGGCCTGCCCAATGCGGGCAAGTCGACTTTCCTGGCCACCGTCACGGCTGCGAAGCCCAAGATCGCCGATTACCCCTTCACGACGCTCCATCCGGGGCTCGGCGTGGTGCGTGCCTATAACCGCGAATTCGTCCTGGCCGACATCCCGGGCCTGATCGAGGGCGCCTCCGAGGGGATCGGGCTAGGCGACCGGTTCCTGAGCCATGTGGAGCGTTGCCGGGTGCTCCTGCACCTCGTCGACGGCACGAGCGAGCACGCGGGCAAGGCCTACAAGACGGTCCGGCACGAGATCGAGGCCTATGGCCACGGTCTCGGCGACAAGACCGAGATCGTGGCGCTCTCCAAGGTCGATGCTCTCGACGAAGAGACCCTGAAGGAACAGCTGGCGCGCCTCAAGCGGGCCGCGAAGCGGACCCCCTACGTGGTCTCGGCCGCTTCCGGGCGCGGCGTTCAGGAGGTCCTTCAGGCGCTGCTGCAGGTCATCGACACGGCACGGGCCGAGGAGCAGGTCGCCGAGGCCCGTGAGGAATGGCATCCATGAGCCCCGACCTGCGCCAGTTTCGCCGGGTCGTCCTGAAGGTCGGTTCCGCGCTCCTGGTCGACCGGGCGCGGGGGCGTCTCAACCATGCCTGGCTCGCGGCCCTTGCGGAGGATATCGCCGATCTCCATGCGCAGGGCGCGGACGTGCTGGTCGTGTCCTCGGGCGCTATCGCCATGGGCCGCACGGTGCTCGACCTGCCGCCTGGCCCCCTGAAGCTCGAGGAGAGCCAGGCCGCAGCCGCCGTGGGGCAGATCGCTCTGGCGCGGACCTGGGCCGAGGTGCTGGCCCATCACGGGATCACGGCCGGCCAGATCCTCGTCACCCTGTCCGATACGGAGCAGCGCCGCCGCTATCTCAATGCCAGGGCCACCACCCTGAAGCTCCTGGAGATGCGAGCCGTCCCGGTGGTCAACGAGAACG
This sequence comes from Microvirga sp. 17 mud 1-3, assembly GCF_003151255.1. Classification (NCBI taxonomy): domain Bacteria; kingdom Pseudomonadati; phylum Pseudomonadota; class Alphaproteobacteria; order Hyphomicrobiales; family Methylobacteriaceae; genus Microvirga; species Microvirga sp. 17 mud 1-3. The sequence continues at coordinate 3,881,164 of NZ_CP029481.1, read as the reverse complement.
ACACGGTGGCGACAAGCGAGATCCGCTACGGAGACAACGACCGCCTGGCCGCCCGCGTCGCCACCATGATCGGCGCCGACCTGCTGGTGCTGTTCTCGGACATCGACGGGCTCTACACGGCCCCGCCGGCCGTGGATCCCGGCGCGGAGCACATTCCGGTCGTCGAGCGCATCACGCCGGCCATCGAGGCCATGGCGGGCGGTGCGGCCTCCGAGCTTTCCCGGGGTGGCATGCGCACCAAGATCGAAGCCGGCAAGATCGCGGCAGCCGGCGGGACCCATATGATCATCGCCGACGGGCGGGTGAAGAACCCCCTCAGGCGGGTCGCCGAGGGCGGCCGCTGCACCTGGTTCCTGACCCCCTCCAACCCCGCCACGGCGCGCAAGACCTGGATTGCCGGGGCCATCGAGCCGCGGGGCACCCTATACGTGGACGAGGGCGCTGCACGCGCGCTCCAAGGCGGCGCGAGCCTCCTGCCGGTAGGCGTGCGCCGGATCGAGGGCGTGTTCGCGCGAGGCGATGCGGTGACGATTCGCGACGAGGGCAGGGTCCTCGGGCGTGGCCTCGTGGCCTACGATGCCGAGGAGGCCTCCCGTATCATCGGCCGCCCGAGCCGCGAGATCGAGGCGATCCTCGGCCATCCCGGCCGGACCGAGATGGTCCACCGGGACGACATGGCGCTCAGCATGGAGGCCGAGCAAGGCGAGCTCCGGCCGGCGAGAGCCCGTGCGAGGGGATAGGAACGGAAACGACGATATGGATACGCTCAAGCCGGTCGAAGGCGGGGATATCGTGGAGCTCATGGCGGATCTGAGTCGCCGGGCGCGAAAGGCGGCGCGGCGGCTCGCCACCGCCACCACCGCCGAGAAGGAAGCTGCCCTGCACGCCATGGCGGCGCGGATCCGCGCCCGGGCGGGGGACATCCTGGCCGCCAACCGGGAGGATGTCGCGCAGGCCCATGCCAAGGGGCAGACGGCTGCCTTCCTGGACCGCCTGACTCTTGATCCGAAACGGATCGAGGACATTGCGTCCGCCGTCGACAGCATTGCCAGCCTCCCGGACCCGGTAGGACGGGTCCTGACCACCTTCGAGCGCCCGAACGGGCTGCTGATCGAGCGCGTCGCGACACCTCTCGGGGTCGTTGGCGTAATCTTCGAGAGCCGGCCGAACGTGACGGCCGATGCCGGGGCTCTGTGCCTCAAGGCCGGGAATGCCGCCATTTTGCGGACAGGCTCCGATAGCTTCCAGACATCGCTCGCCATCGCGCAGGCCATGGGCGAGGGCTTGGCCGAGGCAGGCCTTCCGGCCGATGCCGTCCGCCTGGTTCCGACCAAGGACCGGGCTGCCGTAGGGGCCATGCTGGCTGGGCTCGACGGCAATGTGGACGTGATCGTGCCCCGCGGCGGCAAAAGCCTCGTGGCCCGGGTCCAGGAAGAGGCGCGCGTGCCGGTCTTCGCCCATCTCGAGGGCATCTGCCACGTCTTCGTCCATGCTGCGGCCGATCTGGCGATGGCCGAACGGATCGTCCTGAATGCCAAGATGCGGCGCACCGGGATCTGCGGCGCTGCCGAGACGCTCCTTGTCGACCGGGCCTGCGCCGGGACGCACCTGAAGCCCCTCGTGACCGTGCTGCTCGATGCGGGCTGCGCTGTCCGCGGCGATGCGGCCACCCAGGCCGTTGACGGACGGGTCGCCCTGGCGACCGAGGAGGATTGGCGTACGGAGTATCTCGACGCGGTCATCTCGGTTCGGGTGGTCGACGGGCTGGAGGCAGCCATCGACCACATCGAGACCTATGGATCCCATCACACGGATTCCATCGTGACCGAGGACACCGCGGCAGCGGAGCGGTTTCTGGCGGAGGTCGATTCCGCCATCGTTCTGCACAACGCCTCCACCCAGTTCGCCGATGGCGGTGAATTCGGCTTCGGGGCCGAGATCGGCATCGCCACAGGGCGCATGCATGCCCGCGGCCCGGTCGGGGTCGAGCAGCTGACCTCCTTCAAGTACCGCATCCGCGGCGCAGGTCAGACGCGCCCGTGACCGCACCGCCCTCGAGGTTCCGCCTGAGGCCTTCCGGCCTCGCCCGTCTGCCCCTCGCGGCGCCCGGAATGCGGATCGGCCTCTATGGCGGGTCGTTCAACCCGGCCCATGCGGGCCATCGCCTGGTGAGCCTGCTCGCCCTCAAACGGCTGGGACTTGACCGGATCTGGTGGATCGTCACGCCGGGCAATCCGCTGAAGGATCCGGGAGAGCTCGCCTCCACGGCCGAGCGCGCGCGGGAGGCAAGGCGGGTCGCGGCCCACCCGCGGATCGACGTCACGGTCTTCGAGGAGGCCATCGGAGCACGTTATACGGTCGATACTTTGGCGTACCTCAAGCGGCGACACCCGGCTGTCCGTTTCGTCTGGATCATGGGAGCCGACAATCTGGCGGGGTTCCACCGTTGGCGGGGGTGGCGACGGATCGCCGCGATGATGCCGATAGCCGTCATCGACCGTCCCGGCTGGACTCTGAAGGCCATGACGTCCCGGGCGGCCATCTCCCTGTCGGAAGCCCGCATTCCCGAGGGGGAGGCGGCGTCCCTGATGGACCTTCCGCCCCCGGCCTGGGTCTTCCTGCACGGCCCCCGATCCTTCCTTTCCTCCACGGACCTTCGCCGTTTGAGACGAACTTCTCCTGTAGGTGGACGTTGAAAAAGGGTGCCGTTCGACATTATCTTAGGGTCACGGCGCATTGTGTGGCGCTGGTTGAAAGGGTCTGAACCTGAACCGACTATCTTCTGTTGAAGCGGACCTGAATCCGCTTCCCCCTCTCTCCGGAGCGGAGGCTCCGCAGGATGAGGACATCCGGGCCGTTGCCCTGGCCAGCCTCGAGGATATGAAGGCCGAGAACACGGTCGAAATCGACCTCGCAGGCAAAACCTCGCTTGCAGACACCATGATCATCACGTCGGGCCGTTCCCACCGTCACGTGGGCGCGATCGCGGATCGTCTGGTCAAGGATCTCAAGGACAAGGGCTTCGGGAATGCACGCGTCGAGGGCCTGCCAGCCTGCGACTGGGTGCTGATCGATGCCGGCGATATCCTGGTTCACATTTTCCGTCCCGAGGTTCGTGGATTCTACAACCTCGAGAAGATGTGGGGCGCCGACCGGCCGCAGGACCGGGCGAGCTGACGGGATCCTTGAGCGTTGCGACTGAGCGTTCTGGCCGTGGGCCGTCTCAAGAACGGCCCTGAGCGGGAGCTGGTCGAACGCTACAGGCAGCGGGTCGATGCCATGGGCCGCAGCCTCGGCATGGCCGGTCTTGACATGGTCGAGCTGCCGGAAAGCCGGGCGCGCCGCGAAGAGGACCGCCGGGCCGAGGAGGCTGCCGCGCTCCTGGACAAGGCCGGGGCGGCTTTCATCATCGCCTTCGACGAGCGCGGGAAAAGCCCGTCGAGCGAGAGCTTCGCGGACCGCATTCGGCAGTGGCGGGACGAGGGCTGTGCCGGAATCGCCTGCATCATCGGCGGGCCGGACGGGCTCGATCCCTCGATTCTCAAGAAAGCCAAGGCGGTGGTGTCCTTCGGGGCGCTGACCATGCCGCACCAGATCGTGCGGGCACTTGTGGCCGAACAACTTTATAGGGCCCTGACAATCATGGCCGGACACCCTTATCATCGGGCCGGTCACGACGATTCCTGAGGGATGGCCCCTATTCGGTTTTCCATTTCCCGCAAGGCCCTTGGCCTTGCCGCATGTTCGACATTCCTCAACCTGGGGGCCGCGCAGGCCCAGCAGGCGACGACGCCTGCCCCTCCGGCAGTGTCGCCCGAGACCGTGGAGCAGAAGGCCCAGCGGGAAAAGGACCTGAAGGTCCTGGAAGACGCGATGGCGGCCAGCGCCGAGGCTCGCCGGAAGCTGGAGGCCGAGGTTGCCGAAATTGGGGCCGACCGGGCGAAGCTCAACGCGGCCCTGATCGACACGGCAGGCCGGGTCCGTACGACCGAAGAGCGAATTCGCGAGCTGGAGCAGCGGCTGCAGACGCTCACGGCGAGCGAAGCGGCCATCCGGCGCTCCCTGGAGGGGCGCAGGGGCGTGATCGTCGAGGTCTTCGCCGCACTCCAACGCATGGGCCGGCGCCCGCCTCCGGCGGTGCTCGTGCGCCCAGAGGACATGCTGGAGGCGGTCCGCGCCTCCATCCTGCTCGGGGCGGTGCTGCCGGAATTGCGGAACGAGGCCGAAGCGCTGGCGACGGATCTTGCCGAGCTGGTACGTCTCAAGGGCGCGATCACGGCGGACCGCGCGACCCTCGGCACGGAGCTCAAGGCCCTGAACGGGGAGCAGGAGCGCCTCACGGCCCTGATCGATGCCCGCCAGAAGCGCATTGCCGACGCGGAGCGCAGCATGGGGGCCGAGAAGGAAAAGGCCGCCAACCTTGCCCGTCAGGCCGGTACTCTCAAAGAGTTGATCGACCGGATGGAGAAGGAGATCACCGGGGCCCAGAAGGCCGCCGAGGAGGCGCGCAAGGCGGCCGAGGCCCAGGAGAAGGAGGCCCGCGCCCGTTTCGCCCAGGCGGCCTTCCAGGATCCCGCGCGATTGGCCCCGAAAATACCGTTTTCAGAGGCGAAAGGCCTGCTGCCGCGCCCGGTCGGCGGAGATGTCGTCCAGGGGTTCGGAGCCTCGGACGGCTACGGCGGAACGACGCGCGGCATTTCGATCACCACCCGCCCCAAGGCGGCCATCGTGTCGCCGGCAGACGGGTGGGTTGCCTTTGCGGGTCCGTTTCGGTCTTATGGGCGACTCTTGATCATCAATGCGGGCGGGGGGTATTATCTACTCCTGGCCGGAATGGACCAGATTAACGTCGATGTCGGGCAGTTCGTGCTCGCTGGAGAACCGGTTGCCACGATGGGAGATACGTCTCTCCTTTCTCTGGCCGGCGGTGCCATAGAAAAGAACAATCCGATTCTCTATGTAGAGTTCAGGAAAGACGGCAACTCGATCGACCCCGGTCCATGGTGGGCGAAATCGCAAGGCGAGAAGGTTCGCGGATAATGCGCAAAGTGTCCCTTTTAATTCTTGGCGCGGTCATTGGCGCCGGCGGCATGTCAGTGGTGTCGCAGACCAGCCTGCTGTCTTCGACGAGTGCGATTGCCGCCTCAGCGGACACCTACCGGCAGCTGAGCCTCTTCGGTGACGTTTTCGAGAAGGTTCGGACGGACTACGTCGAGAAGCCGGACGAGTCGAAGCTGGTCGAGTCGGCCATCAACGGCATGCTGACCTCCCTCGATCCTCATTCGAGCTACATGGATGCCAAGAGCTTCCGCGACATGCAGGTCCAGACCCGCGGCGAGTTCGGCGGCCTCGGCATCGAGGTCACCATGGAGGACGGCCTCGTGAAGGTCGTGGCTCCCATCGACGATACCCCGGCCTCCCGAGCCGGCATCCTGGCCAATGACGTCATCACGCAGATCAACGGCGAGCAGGTCCAGGGCCTCAACCTGAACCAGGCCGTGGACAAGATGCGCGGCCCGATCAACTCCTCGGTCACGCTCAAGATCATGCGCAAGGAGGCGAAGGACCCCATCGAGGTGAAGCTCACCCGCGAGACCATCAAGGTCCGTCCGGTGCGCGCCCGCGCCGAGGGTGACATCGGTGTCCTGCGCATCACGCAGTTCAACGAGCAGACCTATGAGGGCCTGCGCGCCGGCATCGAGAAGCTGACGAGCGAGATCGGCGCCGACAAGGTCGCGGGCTTCGTCATCGACCTGCGCAACAACCCGGGCGGTCTCCTGGACCAGGCGATCATGGTCTCCGACGCGTTCCTCGACCGGGGCGAGATCGTCTCGACCCGCAGCCGGAACCCCGAGGATACCCAGCGCTTCACGGCCAAGGGCGGGGACCTGACCAAGGGTAAGCCGCTGGTGGTGCTCGTGAACGGCGGCTCCGCCTCCGCGTCCGAGATCGTCGCCGGTGCGCTCCAGGATCACAAGCGCGCGACCGTGATCGGGACCCGCTCCTTCGGCAAGGGCTCCGTGCAGACCATCATCCCGCTCGGCGGCAACGGTGCCGTGCGCCTGACGACGGCGCGCTACTACACGCCGTCCGGCCGCTCGATCCAGGCCAAGGGCATCGATCCGGACAAGGAGGTCCTGCAGGACATCCCGGACGAGCTCAAGGGCAAGGACGAGACCAAGGGTGAGGCGGGCCTGCGCGGTCACCTGCAGAACGGTGGCGACAAGGAAGAGCGCGGCGGCTCCTCGGCCTATATCCCGCCGGATCCGGCGAAGGACAAGCAGCTCATTGCGGCCTACGATTTCCTTCATGGCGTGCAGAAGGGCGCCGCGAATGCGGCCACGACTCCGAACTGATCCGTGATTTGTCGAATAACGAGCAGGAGCCCGGCGGTGTCATCCGCCGGGCTCTTTGCTTTTTGGGTCAATGAAGCTGCGTGGAAGGCTTGTGCAAGACGATAGGTCACGGCACTCTGGTCAGGTGCTTCGGAACCGAAGGCAGGCATCGCGCGATCATAAGGATCGGTCGGCTGCCATGCGGGCCGGGTGTGGACAAGCGGAGGTGACGGTCGGATGAGAGGCGCCAGAGGATTACAGGCCAGAACCGAGCTTCCCTATCGTGCCTGTGTCGGAGTCATGCTTCTCAACCGCCAGGGCCGCGTCTTCATCGGTCGCCGCCGGTCGGACGGGGGCGGAGACCAGGTCTCCGACGGCTATGCCTGGCAAATGCCCCAGGGCGGTATCGACCCTGGCGAGGAGCCCCTTCAGGCTGCTCTGCGCGAACTTTACGAAGAGACGAGCGTGAGCTCCGTGACGCTCCTGGCCGAAGCGCCACAATGGTATTCCTATGACCTGCCCTCCATGGTCGCCGGCCGTGCCTGGCGCGGCCGCTACCGGGGCCAGAACCAGAAGTGGTTCGCTTTCCGCTTCGAAGGCGACGAGAGCGAGATCAATATCCATCGCCCCGGCGGCGGCCGTCACAAGCCGGAATTCGATGAATGGCGCTGGGAGGATATGCGCCGGCTGCCGGAGCTGATCATCCCGTTCAAACGGCCGGTCTACGAGAACGTCGTAGGCGTCTTCGGCCACCTCAAGGCGGCGGGTGCATAGCCCTGAGGTGTGCGCGAATTTTGGGTTCGATGCTTTAGCGAATGGCGCGCCACGCGCCCACAATCGCGTCAGCCGAGCGGTCGATATCGGCGATCGTCGTCGCGCCTGAGATGACCGACAGTCGCATCACCCACATGCCCTTCCACTTCGCTCCCCCGGCAAAGAGAATCGCATCATCCTGGATGCGGCGGATGGTCTGAAGTGTCAGATCGTCCCCTGTAGCGTCTGGCTCATCCGCACCGAACCGGACGATCACCTGATTGAGCACCACATCATTGATGACCCGGATCCCAGGCTCCTTCGACAGGCGCTCGGCCATGTGCTGTGCCAGCGCGCAGTGGCTCTCGACCATGGCGGCAATCCCGTCACGCCCGAGATGACGGAGCATGGCCCAGGTCGCAAACCCTCGTGCGCGACGGGATAGCTCGGGGACATAGTGAGACGGATCGCGCTCGCCCGCGTCTGCTCCAGGCAGATAGCTGGCAGCGCTGGTCATGGCCCGCCTGTGGGCATCCGCATGGCGAACGATGGCATATCCGCAGTCATAAGGGGTCTGAAGCCACTTGTGCCCGTCCGTTGCCCAGGAATCTGCCCCGTCGATCTGGCTGGCGAGGGGCGCACGGGCCGGGCAGGCGCGCGCCCATAGGCCGAAGGCTCCATCCACATGGATCCAGGCTCCATGAGCACGGGCTTGCGGCACGATGCCGGCATGGTCGTCGAAGGCCCCGGTGTTGATCTGTCCCGCCTGGGTGATCACGATCGTCGGTCCCTGGCACTGGGCCAGAGCCCGGCCGAACGCCTCAGGCTTCATACGACCCTGATCGTCCGTCGCAATCCGCACCACACGGTCGTGGCCGAGCCCGAGAAACTGGAGAGCCGAAAAGACGGTCGTGTGCGCCTCGTCGCCGATGAGCACGTGAATGGGAGGCGCGCCGAAGAGCCCGTCGCGCTCCACATCCCAGCCGATCCGGCGCAGCACCTCTCCACGGGCTGCCGCAAGGCAGACGAAGTTTGCGACCGTGGCTCCTGTGACGAAGCCGACGGAGGCGTCCCGGGGGAGATCGAGCAGATCGAGCAGCCAACGGGCGGAGATGGTCTCGGCCGCAGCGGCTGAAGGGGACGCGGTGTGGTTGCCGGCATTCTGCCCCCACGCCGAGGTCAGCCAATCGGCCGCAACGCCGACCGGGTGAGAGCCCCCGATCACCCACCCGAAGAAGCGCGGGCCCGTCGTGGCATGGAGCCCAGGCGATGCCCGCTCCACAAGGTCGCGGATCACATCGTCGGCTGGTGTGCCGGTCTCGGGCACTGGCGCGTCAAAAGCCGCTAGGGCGTCCGGATAGAGATGAGTTGGCCGCTGCGGACGCTCTCTGATGCCATTGCGGAAGTGAAAGGCCTCAGACGCCACTTCCTCGAACAGACGCTTCAGAAGGCTCGTGTCAGTCCCATGCCCCTCGCTCATGATTATCGCTCCCGGCGGCGGTCACGAGCATGGAGCGGCCGTTCAGGCGCTGCAAGGCGGACTATCCCGAATCGTCTGGCCGGGGAGGGCGGTTTGGCTCCGCCGGGAACAGCCCATGGAATGGCTTGAACAGGGATCTTGCCTGGGAAATGGTGCCCCTGGCTGAGTTCAAACGAAGTATATCACCCTAGACAAGCAAAATCTGGATTTGGACATCCTAAGAAAGGAGCTACCACTGGCCGGGGCTGTCCGGTATTTCACGGAGAATACCAGAAAGGCACCTACAGAGTCGTTAGTGCTAAATGCAGCCTATATCGATGCTAAAGTTGCAGCACGTTAGCCAAAACGCGGCTCAATGGATCGACCCAATCTTTCCTGAAACTTGGTCGTCGGCTTCTGTGCCGACGCGAGGATTTGGATGCTTGGCCTGCATCCAGATTGAAGTGTTCAACCTCTGAATACACCCAGATCATTCAGCGCTGACAAAGCAAGCTACGATCTGCTGCTGCACTGCGCCGGGGCAGAAGCCGCACCCACCATAATTTAGTAAAGAGGGTTAACAGCCTGACCATTGTAGCAGCGCGACGCTGCGCATTCAAATCACACATACCTACGGAACATGATGGCGACAGCGAAACTCGTCACTTCCTGGGGCGTAAAGTAGTTGGGCTTAGGCTCTAGCTCAAATATGACCTGTCTGCCGCAACACCAGAACTGCTTGCCCGCCTCGCAGGCTTTCGCCGCGAGGAAATCACGAGTGCCTTCCTGCTCCGGCTCTGGAGATCTAGGGCTCCGGCCAGGCAGCGCATGACCCAGGACCTGTGATGTGTCCGTTCAGGTTAGAGATAGAAGATGGATGCCGAAAGCTGCGAGGCGGTGATGTTGGTCAGTGTGATTCTGGCGTCGGGCGCCAGCATGATCTCGGCGGCACCAGCAGAATTGTTCTGAATGGTGAGGTTGGCGAAGCCCGCAAAGCCGTAGGCCCTTAAGTCAATCTTGTCGCCCTCAGCCGACGAGAAGTCGACAATCGTATCGATGCCATCACCCTGGGCAAAGACGAAGAGATCGGCTCCGCCACCGCCAATGAGCCTGTCATAGCCCGCTCCACCCACCAGGGTGTCATTGCCGCCCACAGCCGTGATGCTCTGGAGGTTCCTGGCTAGGTCGCCGTAGTCCAGTCCCCCATTCGCGAAATCGCCAAACAAGGTGTCACCACCCGCGCCACCGTATAGGACATCATTACCTCCATGGACGCCGCTACCGAAGCCTGTAAAGGCATCGCCGTACATCGTGTCGCCCCTCGCGCCGCCGTAGAGGGCATCATTGCCACCCGCCGCAGTCCCTGTCATCAGCCGGGCATCACCGAAGAGGTTACTGTTGCCTTCGCTAATTGAATAGATCCGGTCATTCCCGCCCACTGTGACGTCGGACATGGTGTCGGCGTCGCCAATCGCCGCGCCGCTCAAAGTGGATACATAAACGATATCATGGCCGCCACGGGCAAAGCCGCTCATCGTCCGAGCGTCGCCATAGGCTGAAGCGGAGGCGCTCAGACGGGTGTCCACCAGATCATTGCCACCCGCAGAGTGGTCACGCATAATGACGGCATCGCCGTAGAGTCTGTCTCCAGGGAAAATCGTGGAACCGGAGTAGAGCCTGTCGTTGCCGCCGCGGGCATAACCGTCCATGAGATACGCATCCCCGCGCAGCTCATCGGCTAGAGCCCCTCCACTCAGATAGTCATTGCCGCCAATGGACTGGCCTTCCATGCGCACGGCATCGCCGTTGATGGTGTCCCGCCCATTGCCGCCATAGAGCTTGTCGTTGCCACCGCGGGCGGTGTCGCGCATGAGCCAGGCGTCGCCGTTGATGGTGTCGTTGCCATTATCGCCGTAGATAGTGTCAGTCCCGCCTCGGGCGGAGTTCTTTATGACGTAGGCGTCGCCATAGATCGTGTCGCGCTGGTCGTTGTTGCCGCGGATGAAGTCGTTGCCGCCGCGGGCGGAGCCCAAGAGATTGTGTGCGTCGCCGTAGATGGCATCGTTGCCGATGCCGCCATAGATCCTGTCATTGCCCCCGCGGCCTAAACCGGTAATGGTCTTGGCATCGCCGTAGATCCGGTCGTTGCCACCATAGCCGTAGATCCAATTGTTGCTAGCATAGCGGACGGTCAGGGTGCCGATGGTATCGCCGAACATCAGGTCGGAAAAATCGGTGCCCAGCAGGGTGCGTAGGGTCGGTGAGCCAATGATGGTAGCCATCGTGGGGTTCTTTCTCGAAAGCGTTGTCGTCGCGTAACATTGTTCATATACTCCATAAGCTGACGGCTGGCGAGAAAGTAGTGCCTTTTGCTAGTCTGGGCGCAGCTATAGGTAGAGATCTCTCTCGGCAATGCAATCTTAAGCTTTTTGCCGAATCTTGAGCCTGCAGCGCGACTAAGGACTAATGGAGCGGGATTAGCCACGCGATTTCGATTCAGAAATTATATCGTTCCTCAGGCTCGCTTGCCGGAGGGGAGCCTGACTCGACAGCGTGGCTTAACCAAGTAGATGCTCGCTTTATGTCCTTCAGATGCAGCACGCAGATGGGAAAAGCTAAGTTAACGGTGGTGCATATGCTGGATGCTCGCCTTCGCTATGTATTGGGCGAGCGCGTGTATACGAAGTTTGTCCGTGAGTTTGGCGTCAGCCGAGAGGCCGTCCGCAGTGCGTCTGAAGGGCTGACCTTTAGACGCCCGCCCAAGTCGCCTAAGACGCGCGGATGAACGCCACTGGCCATCGCCGCCGCACCTAGGACAAGAACGAGAACGAGATTCCGCCGGTTACAGGAAGAGCCTCGCCGACAGTACGTCCAGTTGTGGATCCGCCGCTCTCGCGAGTCGTCAGGCCTCACCGTGGGGCCGGATGAGCGATTGAGCTTAGTTAGCAAGCCAGAGTAGGCATAGGGCGAAGCGTCACAATTTCGGCTCTCGTGCCGACAGATCTTTAGAAGTAGAAAAGGCTCCAACATGGTGAGCCAGTTTCTTGAACAAAATCAAAATGGTGCCCCTGGCCGGGATCGAACCAGCACTCCTTGCGGAACTCGATTTTGAGTCGAGCGCGTCTACCAATTCCGCCACAGGGGCAACGCGGAAAGCCGAGTAACACGGGCCAGGAAGGGCGGTCAATGCGGCCGGGCGGGCCGCGACGCTGATGGCCTCTCGCCAGCGGGCGCGGCTTGTGCTCAAAGGGGCGTGGCCGAAAAGGCCTCCGACGTCCTCTGCTTGCGGACCGCCATGCTCAGACGCCTCTACGACTGGACCCTCTCGCTCGCGGGCAAGCCTTCGGCGCCCTATGCCCTGGCGGCGGTCTCCTTTGCCGAAAGCTCGTTCTTTCCCGTGCCGCCGGACGTCATGCTGGTGCCGATGATGCTGGCGCGGCCCGACAAGGCCTGGTCCTATGCGCTGATCTGCACGATCGCGTCCGTGCTCGGCGGCATCCTCGGCTACTTCATCGGGCTGCTGCTCTACGATTCGGTCGGCGCCTGGCTCTTCCAGGTCTATGGGCTTACGGATGGCGCCGAGGCGTTCCGGCACGGCTATGCCCAGTACGGCCACTGGGTCATCCTGCTCAAGGGCCTCACGCCCATTCCCTATAAGCTCGTGACCATCACGTCCGGCTTCGCGGGCTACAGCCTCGGCTGGTTCATCCTGCTGTCGGCCCTGACCCGCGGAGCCCGCTTCTTCGCGGTCGCCCTGCTGATGAGCCGCTTCGGGCCGTCGATCAAGTCCCTGATCGACCGGCATTTCAACCTCGTGGCCGCCCTCGCCATCGCGGCCATCGTCGGCGGCTTCGTGGCGTTCCGCTATCTGTTCTGAAGGAGTTCCCGATGGGTTTCCGTCTTAACGTTCGGCAGGCGGCTCTAGCGGTCGCCCTGGTGGCGGCCGCGACCGTCGGCGGCGCGCTCGTGTTTCAGTATGTCTGGGGCTACCAGCCCTGCAAGCTCTGCCTGGAGCAGCGCTATCCCTATTATCTCGGCATTCCGCTGGCCCTCGTCACGGCCCTCCTGCCGCCGCGCTGGGGACGCATCGGCCTTTGGGCGCTCGCCCTCGTATTCCTTGTGAGCGCCGGCATGGGCACCTACCATGCGGGGGTCGAGTGGGGTTTCTGGCTCGGCCCGGCCGATTGCGGAGGCGGCCCGCCCGCCAGCTCGGGCAATGTGGGAGACCTCCTCGGTCAACTCTCCAACATCCGGGTCGTCAGCTGCACCGCGGCAGCCTGGCGCTTCCTGGGGCTGTCTCTGGCCGGGTGGAACGCGCTGATCTCGGTGGCGCTGGCGGTCTTTGCCGGATACGCGGCCTGGAAGGGACGGAAGGCCTGAAAGCCTCCGAGCTCACGGCTCGAGCTCGCTGTCCCAATAGAGATAATCGAGCCAGCTGTCGTGCAGATAGTTCGGCGGGAAAAGGCGACCGTTGGAGTGCAGGTCGTGCAGGGTCGGAGCGAAGGGGCTCTGGCGAGGCCACATCTCGACCTCGTTGGGCATCCGGTCGCCTTTGCGCAGGTTGCAGGGGGCGCAGGCGGCGACCACGTTCTCCCAGGTCGTCTGACCGCCTTTCGAGCGGGGGACGACGTGATCGAAGGTCAAGTCCTCGTGGGTGCCGCAATATTGGCAGGTGAAGCGGTCACGGAGGAAGACGTTGAAACGGGTAAAGGCCGGGTTCCGAGAGGGCTTGACGTAGGTCTTGAGGGAAATCACCGAGGGCAGGCGGATCTCGAAGCTCGGACTTCGCACGACCTTGTCGTATTCGGATACGATGTTGACCCGGTCGAGGAACACCGCCTTGATCGCATCCTGCCAGCACCAGATGGACAAGGGGTAGTAACTCAAGGGCCGGTAATCGGCATTGAGCACGAGGGCCGGGCAGGCCTCCGGACGCACAACAGGCTGGACGTGTATCGTCACATGACCTCCTCAGGGAGAAGAGCCGCATCCCGTTCTCATATAACTATAAAGAGACTGTGACGGTGTTGTGAAGCGCACAGCCTGGGTGTCTGTGACGCACCCACAGGAAAACACCGGGCGCCCTGCAGCCCGAGGCAGGGATCCCTATGGGAATTCCTCCTCGCCAGCCCGTCTGCCGGCGATGCTCAAGGATCCTTTGCCCTGTTTGCGTTTCCTGGTAGAAACGCGCGCCTCAGCGCGTCGGAACCGGCTTCTCGCCGCGGTAATCGTAGAAGCCGCGCTTGGCCTTCCGGCCGAGCCAGCCCGCCTCGACATATTTCACCAGCAGCGGGCAGGGGCGGTACTTCGAGTCGGCCAAGCCCTCGTGCAGCACCTGCATGACCGACAGGCAGGTATCGAGGCCGATGAAGTCGGCGAGCTGGAGGGGGCCCATCGGGTGGTTTGCACCCAGCCGCATGGCCGTATCGATGGCATCGACCGAACCAACGCCCTCATAGAGGGTGTAGATCGCCTCGTTGATCATCGGCAGGAGGATGCGGTTGACGATGAAGGCCGGGAAATCCTCCGAGACCGTCACGGTCTTGCCGAGCTTGCCGATGAATTCCTTGGCCGATTCGTAGGTCGGATCCTCGGTCGCGATGCCGCGGATCAGCTCGACGAGCTGCATCACCGGGACCGGATTCATGAAATGGATGCCGATAAAGCGCTCGGGCCGGTCCGTTGCGGCGGCCAGGCGTGTGATCGAGATCGACGACGTGTTGGTCGCGACCATCGCGTCGGCGCGCAGGGAGGGGCAGAGGTTGGAGAAGATCTTGCGCTTGATCTCCTCGTTCTCGGTCGCGGCCTCGATGACGAGATCGCATTCGGAGAGATCGTCATAGGTCAGGGCGGGCGCGATCCGTTCAAGGGCCGCCCGGCGCTCGGCATCCGTAATCGCCTCCTTGGAGACCTGACGGGCCATATTCCCGTTGATGGTCGCGAGGCCTGCCTTGATCCGCTCCTCGGAAAGGTCGTGGAGACGGACCGAGAACCCTGCCAGCGAACAGACATGGGCAATGCCATTGCCCATCTGACCGGCGCCAATCACGCCAACGGTTTTGATCTCGATACCCATGTGCCTGCTGCCCCGGACACGCATCGTGCCTTAAATCGCCGGGCGGGCATCCGCCCGACGTCGTTTCATTCCTGGACTCAGTGACCGGCTTTGGTCAACTCCTCCTGGAGCTGAGGGAGGATATTGAAGAGGTCACCGACGAGGCCGTAATCGGCGACCTGGAAGATCGGCGCCTCCTCGTCCTTGTTGATCGCCACGATCACTTTCGAATCCTTCATCCCGGCCAGATGCTGGATCGCCCCGGATATCCCCACCGCAATGTAAAGGTCCGGCGCCACCACCTTGCCGGTCTGGCCCACCTGCCAGTCGTTCGGCGCATAGCCCGCATCCACCGCCGCGCGGCTTGCGCCCATCGCAGCCCCAAGCTGATCGGCAATCGGCTCGATGTACTTGGCAAAGTTCTCGGCCGAGCCCAGCGAGCGCCCGCCCGAGATGATGATCCGTGCCGAGGTCAGCTCCGGCCGGTCCGACTGCGCCAGCTCCTCGCCCTTGAAGCGCGACAGCGGCGGGGCTTCCACCGCCGCCACCGGCGCGATCGTGGCCGTGCCGCCCTCAGGCGCGGCCGCAAACGCCGCCGTGCGCACCGTGATCACCTTCTTCGGATCGCTCGTCTGCACGGTCTGGATCGCGTTGCCGGCATAGATCGGCCGCTCGAAGGTATCGGGCGCCACCACCTTGGTGATGTCCGAGACCTGCATCACGTCGAGCAGCGCCGCCACCCGCGGCATCACGTTCTTGCCCGCCGTGGTGGCCGGCGCCACCAGCGCGTCGTAGGGGCCGGACAGCGATACGATCAGCGCCGCCAGCGGCTCGGCGAGCCGGTGCTCGTAGGCCGCGCTATCGGCCAGCAGCACCGTCTCGACCCCGGCGAGCTTGGCCGCAGCCTCCGCCACGGCGCGGGCATTGGCGCCGGCGACCAGCACATGGACCGGTGCGCCCAGGGCCTGGGCGGCGGTGAGCGCCTTGTGGGTGGCATCCTTCAGGTGAGCGTTGTCGTGCTCGGCAATGAGAAGCGTCGTCATCGAAAGAACTCCCTTAGAGCACGCCGGCTTCGGTCTTCAGCTTCGTCACCAGTTCGGCCACCGAGCCGACCTTGACGCCCGCCTTGCGCCCGCCGGGCTCGGCGGTCTTGAGCACCTTGAGGCGCGGGCTGACATCGACGCCGAGCGCCTCCGGGTTCGTCTCGTCGAGTGGCTTCTTCTTGGCCTTCATGATGTTGGGCAAAGAGGCATAGCGCGGCTCGTTGAGGCGCAAATCCGTGGTGACGATGGCCGGCAGGGTGAGCGCGACCGTCTGCAGGCCGCCATCGACCTCGCGGGTGACCTCGAGGGCATCGCCGTCAAGGTTCAGCTTGAACGCGAAGGTGCCCTGCGGCCAGCCGAGCAGGGCGGCGAGCATCTGGCCGGTCTGGTTGGCATCGTCGTCGATGGCCTGCTTGCCGAGGATGACGAGCTGCGGGCTTTCCTGCGCGACGATCGCTTTCAGGATCTTGGCGACGGCAAGCGGCTCGACGGTGGCCTCGGTCTTGACCAGGATGGCGCGGTCGGCGCCCATGGCGAGCGCGGTGCGCAGGGTCTCGGCGGCCTGGGCCGGGCCGACCGAGACCGCCACCACCTCGGTGGCCTTGCCGGCTTCCTTGAGGCGGATGGCTTCCTCGACGGCGATCTCGTCGAAGGGGTTCATGGACATCTTGACGTTGGACAGCTCCACGCCCGATCCGTCGCTCTTCACGCGGATCTTCACGTTGTAGTCAACAACTCGCTTCACAGGCACAAGAAGCTTCATTCGTCTGTCCTCATCGAATGGTCGAATCCGGAGGCGCTCATGGGCCTGCTCTCCGGACGGGTAGGAAAGATGCTCGGGACCGTAGCGGGCGGTATTCGATTGTCAACGCGGCGCTTTCATTTCCTGGGTCTCGATCCGGGCCAGCAGCGGGTCGTAGCGGTGGCGCATCAGCGGAATGAGCAGGGCCCCGGCTACGAAGCCTCCAAGATGGGCAAACCAGCCCACGCCCCGGTCCTCGCCGAAAAACGCCGCGATGAATTGCAGGACGAACCAGAACCCGATGGCCCAATAGGCCGGAAGGCGTAAGGGGATGCCTTTCAGGAAAAGGCCCCAGATTCGCACTCGCGGATAGAGGATGAGATAGGCCGCGACCACACCCGATACCCCGCCGGAGGCGCCCACGAGAGGGTGGTGCGACTCTCCCTCGATGAGGGCATGGACGAGGCTCGCGAAGCCGCCGCACAGGAGGAAGAACACGATGAAGCGCCCATGCCCCATTGCGTCTTCCACATTGTCTCCGAAGACCCAGAGGAAGAGCATGTTCCCGAGGAGATGAAACAGGGAGACATGGAGGAAGATGTTGGTCAGCAGGGTCAGCGACACCGGCACGAAGGGATAGCCCTCGGGCAGGATCTCCGTGCCGAAGAGCACGGAGGGGATCAGGCCCAGGCCGGCGATCATCGCGTCGGGGCCCAGAGGACCGTAGAACGTCAGGAGATAGACGACCACGCAAGTGACGATCAGAAGCCGGGTTCCGGACGGCGTCTTCATGTTCTTCAGCGGAACACCGTCATGGAGCGGGAGGAACATGGCCCGCCCTCAGCGGTTCTGGCCCGGAACCCAGAGAACGTCGATCTGGCCCTTGTCGTTCACGTAGCGCGACGCGACGAACAGGAAGTCGGACAGGCGGTTGAGATATTTCACGGTCTCGGCCGAGACGGATTCGTCGGGCTTGTCCATGAGTTCCACGACCCGCCGCTCCGCGCGCCGGCAGACCGTGCGGGCGAGGTGCAGGGCCGCGGCGGCAGGCGTGCCGCCGGGCAGGACGAAGGAACGCAAGGGCGAGAGGTGCTCGTTGAGCTGATCGATCTCCTGCTCGAGACGATCCACCTGCCCCTGGGTGATGCGCAAGGGCGTATAGGGCAGGGGTTTCCCGGTCTCGACGGTGGCGAGGTCGGACCCCAAGTCGAACAGGTCGTTCTGGATGCGGGCCAACATCGGGTCGATCTCGTGCTCGGCCGTGTGGAGCCGCGCCATGCCGATGCAGGCATTGGTCTCGTCCACGGTGCCGTAGGCCTCGACGCGGAGATCGTATTTCGACCGGCGACCGCCGGCCGCGAGCGCGGTCGTACCCTTGTCACCCGTGCGGGTATAGATGCGGTTCAGGACGACCATGGCGCGTCCCCGGTCTGGGAGTTCGGGATCAGAACGTATAGCCGACGCGGGCGCCGATATTGGTCAGGCCGCGATTGTCCGAGCAGGCGCCCGCATTGGACAGGTGCTCGATGGTGGCCATCACGCTCCAATTCGTCGAAAGGCGCACGCCCACCGATCCCGATTCGCGGAAGAGCGGGGAGCAGCCGAGGGCCTGGTGATGGGACGAGATGCCGAAGGGGTCCTTGTCGCCGTTATGGATGGCGCCGCCGAGCGAGCCTTCCACGAAGAGGGACGGCGTCACGTCGATAGTCCAGGTCAGGCCCGCATAGGCGAAGCTGGTGCGTCCGTCGAAGTTCAGGCTGCCGCCGATATGGGGACGGGGAATGAAATAGCTGGTGAACAGGTCGGAGGCCGTAAACGGCTTCGCGAAGAGGATTTCGCCGGTCAGGTTGGCGGAGCCGTCGCGCCCTTCGGGCCCCCAGGGATCCTGGGCCGAGAAGCCGATTCGGAACTCGGACAGGAGGCTCGGCTGGGTGCTCGCCGGATATGCCGTTGGGGAAGTGCGCTTCGAGTCGGCAGCGTGGGCGCCTGGTGTTCCCAGGAACGATACGACCAGAAGGCCAAGGCCCAGAGCAATGCCGGAGCGCATCAGGAAATCCATCGTTCAAACATAAAGAGGGCTGCGCGAAGCAGCTATGGCTAACGGTGTCTTATAAAGAACGATGGCGAGAAAGTGTCAATATGGAGCAAGCTAGGCGGCTCTCCACCAGATAATGCCCATGATGATGACAATGGCGAGGAACTGAAGCAGAACCCGCATCCGCATAAGATGCTGGGAGCGGTTGGCGCTGCCGCCGCGCAGCATGTTCACGAGGCCAAGCAGAAGCACGAAGGCGACCGCCAGAACGGCCGCAAAGACAATCATATTGGACAAATCGGACATGTCGGTTCCATAGGCAAGGCGGCGGACCCTGGCCCGATCCTCGCGGCAAAGCAAGAGCCGCGCGAAGGGCCGGGAGGAAATGCCTCAGTTGCGCCGCAGCAGGCGGTCGAAGTAGTCGAGCTCCTCCTGCGAGCGGCTCGGGTCGCCGAGTTTTCGACGCAATTCCTCCAAGATTCGCGCCGCCCGCGCTGCGGCCGACTCGTCCACGCCCGGGACGCGGACATTGCCGTCGGAATAGTCGCGGTTGCGGGTCGGCCGGCCGAGCGGATCGTTGTTGCGCTGGTTGGCCGTGCCCCGCCCTTGCGGATCCCCGGGCCCCGGCTGGTCGCCGGCCTGCTCGTTGCCGGGCCCCTGCTGCATCTGCTGGGCCATGCCCTGCATGCCGCGCCGCAGCCCCTCGAGAGCGCGGCCCTGGGCATCCACCGCGTCCCCGTTCTGGCCGCCGTTCAGGGAGTTCTCGGCCTCACGCATGGCCTGCTCGGCCTCGCCGAGTCCCTGCTCGTTCTCCATGCCCATGCCCTGCATGCGCCGCTGCAATTCCTGCAGGCGCTCGCGCAGCGCCTGCTGCCGCTGGCCGAGAGGATCCTGCTGGTCGCCGCCCTGTCCGTTCTCGGCATTCTCATCCTGCTGTTGGCCCTGCTGCCCTTGCTGGCCGCGCTGGCGCTGGCCGGGCCTCTGCTGGCCCTGGCGGTTGCGCTCGCCCTGCTGCATGCGCCTGTTCTGTCCGTCCCGGAAGGTCTCGTCGCGCAGCCTCTGCTGCTCGCGCGCCATGTCTTCCAGGTCGCGCATGGCCTGGTTCATTTCCCGGCCGAGGGGATCCGTCATGCGGCTGTCGGGGCGGGCCATCTGGAGGTTGTTGAGGATGTTGCGCAATTCCTCCAGGAGCCGCTGGGCCTCGGCCATATCGCCGCGGCGCATGGCCTCCTCCATCTGGCGGAGCATCCGGTTGAGGTCGTCCTGGGTGATCACCCGGTCGGCCTGACGTTGATTCTGGTCCTGGGTCTGCGGGTTCTGCTGCATCCGGTCGGCGAATTCCCGCAAGAACTTGTCCATCGCCTGACGAAGCTCCTCGGTCAGGCGCCGGATCTCGTCATCGGTCGCGCCGCGGTCCATGGCGTCCTTCAGGCGCTCCTGGGCGGCGCGCAGGTCCCGTTCCGCATCCGACAGGTTCCCGTCCTCGATCTGGAGGGCCATGGTCCAGAGCCAGTCCGCCACGTCGAGGAGGTCCTGGTCGCTGCGGGCCTGGCGCAGGCGCTCGGAGGCGAGGTGAAGCCCCATGAACGCGCCCCACTGGGGCATGAAGATCTCGGGGGCGATCAGCAGGGCATCGAGAGCCGTCTGGACCCGCTTGCGGTCGTCCGGAGCGAGCACGAGGTTGCGCCGCTGCTCCACGAGGGCCTTTGCGAGCGGATTGCCGAAGGGACGCTGCGGCAGGGTGAAGTCGATGGCCTCGCTCAGCCCCTCCTGCCCGGCCTCGTCCTTGACCCGCAGCCTCAGCTTCACGGCCGCGCCGGCCCAGGGATGGTTGGTCAGGTCCACGGGGGAGCGGGTCTCGGGGGCGTTGTCGTCATGGGGCGGGATGGCGAGCGTGATCGTGGGAGCCGGCACCAGGGACCGCTCCCCGGGCCCTTTGCGCTTCTCCACGAGGCCCTCCGCGGCCGTGATCCCGTAATCGTCCCGGGCCTTGTAGGCCAGCGTGAAGACGCCCCGCGCATTGACCTCCGGCTGGCCGACGAAGGACACCTCCGGCGGCCTGTCCGGGATCGCCTCGAGGGACAGGGTAACGCTGCTGGCGATGCCCGTCCGCACGGTGAGGTCGGCATTGCTCTCAAGGGTGAAGCGCTCCTCCCGCAGGTCAGCCCGCGGCGTGCCCTTCGCCGGCAGGGGCGTGAGCCCCTGGCCAGGCACGATCTCGGCGGTTCCTTCACCGGCGATGCGGATGACCACGGTCGAGCGGGCGGGCGCCTTCAGGTGCTGCGCCTTCGCGAGGTCGATCATGAGGGGCGGGACCCGGGTATAGAGGGGCGGGTCAATCCAGCCGTCGATGCGGAAGCCCGGCATGGCGGCGCCGGGGGCTCCCCGGTCGAAGGCAGCGGCCAGCCGCGAGCCGATCTCCGGCCCGGCCACGAAGGCGCTGGCGATCATGGCCAGAGTGGCTGCGGCCCGCAGGGCGAAGCGGTCGTGGCGGGGCATGTCCGGATCGGGCGGCGCCACACGCATGCGGCCGACCGCCTCCTCGGCGCGCCGGCGATGGAGGGACCACAGGGCCCGCGAGCCTGGATCCTCCGAGCCGAGCGCAAGGGTGTCGTCCAGGGCCCGGGCGGGTCCGTGCCGAAGGCCGGTGTCCCGGTCGAGACGGTCGAGAGCACGCCCGCGCTCCGGCAGGCGCAGCCGCAGGAGCGGCCAGAGCGAGATCAGGAAGGCGGCCGCAAAGAACAGCAGCCCCGCCCGGCGCCAGAAGAGCGGAGCCTCAAGCCACAGCCCGAGCCAGGACAGGGTCAGGAAGACGAAAACGATCGCAGCAGGCACCCAGAGGCGCGGCCAGGCCTGCTCTCCCCAGAGAACCCACCGCGCGCGAGAGACGAGGCGGCCGAAGCGTCTGTTCAGGGAATCGGAGGCGGGCAGCGGATTCGGGCCTTCGCTCATGCGTTGCATCTCCCGTCACGCGATTCCCGCGCCGGCACCCCCTTGATCAAGCTAGCACGGAAGGGCGTCCTGACCAGCCGTCATATGGGCACACGGATTCGTGAGGTCCAGGGCGGCGTGAGGCGCTTTTCTTCTCCGGGTCGACGAAAGGGCGCACCTCCGTCATTCCGGGACAGCGCGAAGCGCTGGGCCCGGAACCCATAAACGCTGGCGATGCAGGACAAAGCGCAGCGGTTCTGACAGCTCCTTATTCTGCACCGTCAGCGGTTATGGGTTCCGGGCTCGCCTGCGGCGCCCCGGAATGACGGGAAAGCGGTTTGGGAATGACGTTGGATCCATGACGGCACGCCGCTGCGTCCTCCGGGCGGTGAGGCCCGGAGGAGACAGCAGGATCGAGGGGGACGAGAGGATCGCTCCGGCTCTGAGGGAATGATGGGAAAATGCGGTGAGCCGAAGCGTCAGCGCGCACGGTTTGTTTCGGCGGACCGGCCGCGAGAGGTCCACGTACTGCCTGGACGCGGTCATGCGGTGAGAACCGCAAGCGGCGCCGGGCCAGCCCGGACCTCCGGCTGTGCCGGGGCCACCTGCCCAGTCTCGTGCGTAAGAGACTGCCGCAGGACCGTTCCGCTCCCCGCATTCGGCGACGCCTCGCGAGCGCGCCCCTCGGCGGGAGCAGATGCGCAAGGATATAGCTTAGCTTGATCGACCTGTCAAGAACGAAAGAAGAACATTCGGGGCAAGCGCGACGGGATTCCCTCCCCCTTGTGGGGAGGGTCAGGGTGGGGGTGTGAGCGCTTCGTTCTGAAAGTCCTGCGCCAACACCCCCTCTCCAGCTCTCCCCCACAGGGGGGAGAGGGCAGGGTGGCGCATCCGGCGCCACTTCGAGTTCTAGGGGTGAAGAGGCAGTGCGGCGGGTCGGGGCTACGCCTTCTCTGGAGAGGGCACTCCCTCACCCCAACCCTCTCCCATCCGGGAGAGGGAGAGATGCGGAGAGGGTGCGACCTGAATCCGGAACGACAGCGGCGTTCTCAGGCCAGCCAGTCGGGGACCTTGTCCATCCCGATGAGGTCCTCGTAGGAGGGGCGGGGGCGCACCACGGCGTGGTCCGCGCCGCGCACCAGGACCTCCGGGATGAGGAGGCGGGTGTTGTAGGTGTTGGCCGTGACGGCGCCGTAGGCACCGGCCGTCATCAGGGCCAGGAGATCGCCCGGCCTGACCTCCGGCATGTCGCGGGACAGGGCGAGGTAGTCGCCGGTCTCGCAGACGGGGCCGACCACGTCGGCGACGATGTGGTGCACGTTGCGCCCCGGCTCCGCCACCGGTTTGATCTCGTGATAGGCGTCGTAGAGGGTCGGGCGGATCAGGTCGTTCATCGCCGCGTCGACGATCACGAAGGTCTTGCCCGCACCTTCCTTAACGTAAATCACGCGGGTCACGAGCACGCCCGCATTCCCGGCGATGAGGCGGCCCATCTCGAAGACGAGCTTCAGGCCGAGATCCTTGGTATGGCGCTTGATGATCTGCGCATAAGCCTGCGGATCGGGCGGCGGCTCGTTGTCGCCCCGATAGGGCACGCCCAGGCCGCCCCCGAGGTCGATGTGGTGGAGCCTGTGGCCGTCGGCCATCAGGTCCCGCGCCAGCTCCGCCAGGAGGGCGCTCGCATTGTCGAACGGCTCCAGGTCCGTGATCTGGCTGCCGATATGCATGTCGACGCCGGTCACCTCGATCCCTTTCAGGGACGCCGCACGGGCATAGACGTCCCGGGCGCGGGCGATCGGGATGCCGAACTTGTTCTCCGACTTGCCGGTGGAGATCTTCTTGTGCGTCTTCGCGTCCACGTCCGGATTGACCCGGATGGAGACCGGCGCGCGCAGGCCCTTCGACAGCGCAACCTCGGACAGGGCCTCGAGCTCGGGCTCCGACTCCACGTTGAAGCACAGGATACCGCTCTCCAGCGCGAAGGCCATCTCCTGACGGGTCTTGCCGACGCCCGAGAAGACGATCCGCTCGCCCGGCACGCCTGCCGCGAGGGCGCGGCGCAGCTCCCCCTCCGAAACGATGTCCATGCCCGCGCCGAGCCGGCCGAGGGTCTTCAGGACCGCCTGGTTGGAATTGGCCTTCATGGCGTAGCAGACGAGAGCGTCCGTGTCGGCGAAGGCTTCCGCGAAAACACGGTAATGCCGTTCCAGGGTCGCCGAGGAATAGCAGTAGAAGGGCGTTCCGACCTCCTCGGCGAGGTGGCGCAGATCGACGTCCTCGGCGTGGAGGCTTCCCTGGCGATAGCTGAAATGGTGCATGGCGGCCTGGCGCGTTTCAGGAAGGGTGCGATCCGGCCCGCCCGCCGGCAGGCGGTGGCTCGGACCGGCGGGGCAGAGGCTCGACCCTTAGAGGATCGGATCGAGGATGAAGGGATCCTTCGGGATCGTGTACCCGCGATTGGTATTTTTCGAGCTGGGCGTTCCGACCGGGGAGGGCAGGGCGCCGTCCGGGCTGGGCTGGCTGCTGGTCTGCTTCTGCTGGGGGGCGGACGGATCCGGCGGCGGCTCGAGCGCGCCCCGGCGGCCGCAGGCCGCGAGGCTGAGGGCGAGAATCCCGGTGATCAGCGCGATCCGCGAAAAAGTAAGGCTGGACGACATCAGTTGCTCCGAAACGTGGCCGCACCATAACGGCAACCGGGACGGGACGCGAGGGGGACGTGAAACCCGGATGCAGATCGGCCAACAGGTGAGGTTTTGGGCGCACAGCGGTGGCGGGCCGCCACAGGATCGTGATGGGACGAGGGTCCTTTCGCGGTCCGCGGGACTTGAGAAAGCACAGAAAACGCGGCACATCCGGCATCGATGACGACGACACCTCCTTCCCCCGCCAAACGATCCGCCCCCCGGCTTGCCGGCCTTGGCCTCGGTCTCCTGGTGCTCCTGGGCGCAGGCGCGGCCTGGTACGGCCTCGCCGACCACAACGGCTCCGGCAGCATTCCGGGCGAATGTCGCGCCACCCAGGCCATGACCGAGCGCCTGAAGCCCCTGGCCACGGGCGAACTTGCGGCCGTCACGGTCGGGACCACGCCGAAGCCGCCGCCGGTCATCGCCTTCAACGGGCCCGACGGCCAGGCGAAGAGCCTCGGCGACTTCAAGGGCAGGACGGTTCTCGTCAACCTGTGGGCGACCTGGTGCGTGCCGTGCCGGGAGGAGATGCCCGCCCTCGACAAGCTCCAGGCCGCGCTCGGCGGCAAGGAGTTCGAGGTGGTGGCCATCAACGTGGACACGCGCAACGCCGAGAAGCCGAAAGCCTGGCTCCAGGACAACGGCATCCACAACCTGGCCTATTATGCCGATCCGTCCGGAAAGGTCCTGCAGGTCCTGCAGAAATCCGGCCATGTGGTCGGCCTGCCGACGACCCTGATCGTCGGACCCTCCGGCTGTGAGGTCGCGCTTCTCAAGGGGCCGGCCGAATGGGCCTCCCCCGATGCCATGGCCTTCGTGAAGGCGGCGCTGGAGCCTCAGACCGGCCGTTGAAGGCCGCCCTGGCCATCTGGCACGCCGATCTCGCCCGAATAGGCGGGTTTCGACAGGCGCCAGGGTCGGTCCATGGCTTTCCGGGCTTCGCCGCGGGCGAGGCGGCGCAGGGTGCCGTCCGCCAGCACCTCTTCGATCACCAGAAAACCGAGAGCCTGGAGCATCACGGCAGCCGTCTTGGTGGCGACGTCGTCTGCCTGGAGCGCCAGGGAGCCGGCCGTATAGATCCGTTCGAGCAGGCTTTTGGGATGGGCCTGCACGGCAGAGGCCGCGCGCGGCTTGAAGGCGACCACATTCGTCGCTGGTTCGTTCATCGAAACCCCCATTGATAGGCCGCTTGATGTTGTTGTTGCGGCCGCTCCGGTCAGGAGCACTTCACTGTGCCGAAAATGGGGGCAGGGGCGTATGCGACAAAGGTGCAGATTGTCGCTGAAGCAAAAAGCGGGATGCAGCCATGCACCCCGCTCCTATATCGATCGATGTTGAGAGGCCTCAGGCGCCCTGCTGGACCGCGATGCCCTTGTCGGCGAAGAGCTGCTGCAGCTCCCCGGCCTGGAACATCTCGCGGGTGATGTCGCAGCCGCCCACGAACTCGCCCTTCACGTAGAGCTGCGGGATGGTCGGCCAGTTGGAATAATCCTTGATGCCCTGGCGGATGCCCTCGTCCTCGAGGACGTTCACGCCCTTATAGGGCACGCCCAGGTAGTTCAGGATCTGGACCACCTGGCCCGAGAACCCGCACATGGGGAATTGCGGCGTGCCCTTCATGAAGAGCACCACGTCGTTGGACTTCACTTCGTTGTCGATCACCTGGCGGGCGTCGGTCATCAGTCTCTCCTGTTCCGCGGCGGTCAAGGCGCCGGGTTTCGCATCAATTGTCGGGCGCCTGGGTGGTCAGCGCAAGGGCATGCAGCGCCCCACCCATGCGGCCTTGCAGCGCCGCATAGACCATCTGGTGCTGCTGGACCCGGCTTTTCCCCTTGAAGGCAGTCGAAATGACCGTGGCGGCATAATGGTCGCCGTCGCCGGCCAGGTCCTTGATCTCGACCTGGGCGTCGGGCAGGGCCGCCTTGATCATGGTCTCGATGTCGCGGGCATCCATGGGCATCCTGTCAACTCCTCAGGCCTTGCCGGCCATGTAGTCCGGCAGCCACGATTCGTGCGCCGCCTTCAGTTTTTCCACCGATATGGCCTCTCCGCCGGGGAGAATCAACGAATCGCCCCCGGTCACGCCGAGCACCAGGGCGGGCACGCCGACGGCGTTGGCCTCGTAGAGGATGTCGGCCGCATCGTCCGGGCGGACCGCCAGGATGTAGCGGGCCTGATCTTCGCCGAACAGGAAGGCATGAAGCGGAAGGTCCTCCGGCGCACTCGCCACGATGGCGCCGATCCCGCCCGCCATGGCCATTTCGGCGAGCGCGAGGGCAAGGCCCCCGTCGGAAAGATCGTGGACCGTATCGACCTGGCGCGAGCGGATGAGCTGGCGCACGAAATCGCCGTTGCGCCGTTCGGCCGCGAGATCGACCGGCGGCGGAGCGCCTTCCTCGCGGCCGCAGACGTCGCGCAGGTAAATCGACTGGCCGAGCCAGCCCGCCGTCTCGCCGATGAGGATGAGGGCATCTTCCTCGCGCTTGAAGGCGACCGAGGCGTTCACCGTCACGTCGTCGAGCACGCCGACGCCGCCGATGGCCGGGGTCGGCAGGATGCCCTGGCCGTTGGTCTCGTTGTAGAGGGAGACGTTGCCGGACACGACCGGGAAGTCGAGGGCCCGGCAGGCCTCGGAAATGCCCTTCAGGCAGCCGACGAACTGGCCCATCACCTCGGGCCGCTCCGGATTGCCGAAATTGAGGTTGTCGGTGATCGCGAGCGGCAGCCCGCCGACGGCCGTGATGTTACGCCAGGCCTCGGCGACGGCCTGCCGGCCGCCCTCGACCGGGTCCGCCTCGCAATAGCGCGGCGTCACGTCGGTCGTCATGGCGAGCCCCTTCGGGCCGTCCTCCACGCGCACCACCGCCGCATCGCCGCCCGGCATCTGGACGGTGTTGCCGAGGATCAGGTGGTCGTACTGCTCCCAGACCCAGCGCTTGGAGCACTGGTCGGGCGAGCCCGCGAGCCTGAGGAGCGCCTCGCCGTGCGAGACGGGCGCCGCGACGCTCTCGGGCGCGACGACCGGCAGATGGGTGTTGGGCAGGTGCGGACGGTCATAGACCGGCGCCTCGTCGCCCAGCTCCTTGATCGGCAGGTCGGCCATCACCTCGCCATGGTGCTTCACCACGAAGCGGAGAGTGTCCGTGGTCCGGCCGATGATCGCGAAATCGAGGCCCCATTTGCGGAAGATCGCCTCCGCGTCCTTCTCCATGCCGGGCTTGAGCACCATGAGCATGCGCTCCTGGCTCTCCGAGAGCATCATCTCGTAGGCGGTCATGCCCTCTTCGCGGGTCGGCACCTTGTCGAGGTCGAGCTCCACGCCGAGATTGCCCTTCGCGCCCATCTCGACGGCCGAGCAGGTGAGGCCGGCCGCGCCCATGTCCTGGATCGCGATGACGGCGCCGGACTTCATGAGCTCCAGGCAGGCCTCCAGCAGCAGCTTTTCGGCGAAGGGATCGCCCACCTGCACGGTCGGGCGCTTCTCCTCCGAGGCGTCGTCGAATTCCGCCGACGCCATTGTGGCGCCGTGGATGCCGTCGCGGCCGGTCTTGGAGCCGAGATATACGATGGGGTTCCCGACGCCCGTGGCGGCCGCATAGAAGATCTCGTCCGTCCGGGCGAGGCCCACCGCCATGGCGTTGACCAGGATGTTGCCGTTGTAGCGGGGGTGGAAGCCCACGCTGCCGCCCACTGTCGGCACGCCGAAGGAATTGCCGTAGCCGCCGATGCCCGCCACCACACCGGAGACAAGATGACGGGTCTTGGGATGGTCGGGCGATCCGAAGCGCAGGAAGTTGAGGGCCGCGATGGGCCGCGCCCCCATGGTGAACACGTCACGCAGGATTCCGCCCACGCCCGTCGTCGCGCCCTGGTAGGGCTCGATGAAGGAGGGGTGGTTGTGGCTTTCCATCTTGAAGATGCAGGCGAGCCCGTCGCCGATATCGATCACGCCCGCATTCTCGCCCGGTCCCTGGATGACCCAGGGCGCGCTGGTGGGCAGGCCGCGCAGGTGGAGGCGGGAGGATTTGTAGGAGCAGTGCTCGTTCCACATGGCCGAGACGATGCCGAGCTCCGTGATGGTCGGCGTGCGCCCGATGAGCTGCACGAAGCGCTCGTATTCGTCGGGCTTCAGCCCATGCTCCTTCACCAGCTCCGGAGTAATGGCGACGTCGTTGCGGATCATCGGTGTCTCGCTTTGTTACCCTCTCCTGGTTGGGAGAGGGTCGCTCGCGTGAGCGAGCGGGGTGAGGGTTGGGAGCGGAATCGATAAAAGCCATCGAACCGCCTGGAGGAGGGATCAGGATCTTCGCGCCATATCAGGCAGCGTCTGTCCCTCACCCCTGTGCCTCTCCCACCCGGGAGAGGGGTCAAGCCGCTTTCGGAAAACTCGACACAAGGCTCTCGAAGAGCCCGCGCCCATCCGTCCCGCCGACGAGATCCTCGATCAGGTTCTCCGGATGCGGCATCATGCCGAGGACGTTGAGCTTGTCGGAATAGATGCCCGCAATGGAGTTCATGGAGCCGTTGCGGTTGGCATCCGGCGTCACATGGCCGTTCGCATCGCAGTAGCGGAAGGCCACGAGGCCCTCGCCTTCGAGGCGCTTCAGGGTCTCGCCGTCGGCTGTGTAATTGCCTTCTCCGTGGGCAACGCACACATCGATCGCCTGGCCCTTCTCATAGGCCCGGGTGAAGGCGGTGTCGTTGCGCTCCACCCGCAGGAACTGGCGATGGCAGATGAATCTGAGGTTCGCGTTGCGCATCAGGATGCCTGGCAGGAGCCCCGATTCGCACAGGATCTGGAAGCCGTTGCAGATGCCAAGTACGAGGCCGCCGCGCGCCGCATGCGCCCGCACCGCATCCATGACCGTGGCCCGCCCCGCAATGGCGCCGCAGCGAAGATAATCGCCATAGGAAAAACCGCCCGGCAGGACCACGAGGTCCGTGCCCTTGGGCAAATCGGTCTCGGCATGCCAGACCTTCTCGACCTGGGAGCCGGCGGCTTTAAGCGCCCGCATCACATCGCCTTCGCGATTGGATCCGGGAAAAACGATGACGGCGGATTTCATCCAACTCATCCTTCTAGCGGCATGGTCCGGAGTCAGTCCGGGCCCGACGGTCAGGCCAGGTCGACGCGGTAGTTTTCGATGACGGTGTTCGCCAGGAGCTTCTCGCAGGCGGCCTTGAGGGCGGCCTCCGCCTTGGCCTTGTCGGTCGTGTCGAGCTCGATATCGAAGACCTTGCCCTGGCGGACATTGGCGATGCCGTCGACCCCGAGGGACTTGAGGGCCCCTTCGATGGCCTTGCCCTGGGGATCGAGAACGCCGTTCTTGAGGGTCACGGTGACGCGGGCTTTCATGGGGTCCTCGGCCTGTCCTTTGGAAGATGGCCAACGCCATAAAGGGAAAGCGCTTCGGAAACAACGGCGTCAAGGCCGCAATTCACGCCTTGCGACCTCCCGCACGGTGTTGCGGACCGCAGTCTCGTCCTCACCGATGACGAGGACCGCCTGCAGCGTCTCGCCGGTCCTCAGCCCGAGGGCGGCCCCATAGGCGGGGCGCTTTTTCCCGTCCGCCGGTGCCAGGCTGACCGCGAAGCCATGCAAGGGCCCATCTTCGAGAGGCGTGGCCTCGGCTAGGGTGCGGACCGGCCTTTTCCGGCCGGGTGCCGGTTTCGGGCGAGGGGATTGCAGAGCCCGGGCCAGGACCGATGGGTCCTTCAGAACCGCCTCGGCCTCGTCCGCATCCCGCCCGGAGAGCCTGACGATGCCGACCACGAGGCCCGGCGTGCATTCCGGCGGCGCGCAGAACGCAAGGGCAATGGGCTCGGCCCGGTCTTCCGCCAGCCATTTCCTCAGCGGAAGCGCCTCCCACGGCGCCCCCGGCGGCACGCCTTCGACCGGGCGGGGAATGTAGCCGCAGGAGGCGAGGCATAGGCTGAAGATGATCGGAAGGGTGAAGCGGAGCCGCATGGCTTGCTTCTATGCACGAAACGGTCTTGCGGTCGAGGGTTCCCGTATCGCCATGCGAAGCTTGTGCTGCTGGGGCGTGGCTCGACAGAATTCCCTCCCCCTTGTGGGGAGGGTTAGGGTGGGGGTGTCGGCGCTGAGCTGAATCCAGGTCGGCGCTTACACCCCCCTCTCCAACTCTCCCCCACAAGGGGGGGAGAGGGCAGGGTAGCGCTACCCCTCGTCATTCCGGGGCCGCGGAACGGAGCCCGGAACCCATAAACACAAGCGTTTCAGGAGAAAGAGCTACAGCAGCCGCTGCGCTTTATCTTGCCTCGTCAGCGGCTATGGGTTCCGGGTTCTCGCTACGCTCGCCCCGGAATGACGGTGGTGTTTCCGTTTTCCCCCGGGAGGGAGAAGTACGTTCCGGCCGCCGGCAAAGAAAAACCCGGCACGAGGCCGGGTCTCTCAGGTCCATATGGCCTAGCCTCACTGGACGAGGCGCGGGCCACCCATGGTGGGGTTCTCGTTCTCGGACATGATGCCGAGGCGGCGGGCAACCTCGGAATAGGCCTCAACCAGGCCGCCCATGTCGCGGCGGAAGCGGTCCTTGTCGAGCTTGTCCTTGGACTTGATGTCCCAGAGGCGGCAGGAATCCGGGGAGATCTCGTCGGCGACGACGATGCGCATCATCTCGCCTTCCCAGAGGCGGCCCGTCTCCATCTTGAAGTCGACGAGACGGATGCCGACGCCGAGGAAGAGGCCGGACAGGAAGTCGTTGACCCGGATGGCCAGCGCCATGATGTCGTCGATCTCCTGGGGCGTCGCCCAGCCGAAGGCCGTGATGTGCTCCTCCGACACCATCGGGTCGTTGAGCTTGTCGTTCTTGTAATAGAATTCGATGATCGAGCGGGGCAGCTGGG
This sequence comes from Microvirga sp. 17 mud 1-3, assembly GCF_003151255.1. Classification (NCBI taxonomy): domain Bacteria; kingdom Pseudomonadati; phylum Pseudomonadota; class Alphaproteobacteria; order Hyphomicrobiales; family Methylobacteriaceae; genus Microvirga; species Microvirga sp. 17 mud 1-3. The sequence goes on along the minus strand of NZ_CP029481.1, from coordinate 3,850,260 downwards.
TACCCTCTTCCAGGCCCAGGCGCTGGGACAGGGAGCCGGCTGCGACGTTCCGTACCACCACCTCGAGCGGAATGATCTCCACTTCGCGAATCAGCTGCTCGCGCATGTTGAGGCGGCGGATGAAGTGGGTCGGGACGCCGATATCGTTCAGATTCTGGAAGATGTATTCCGAAATCCGGTTGTTCAGGACGCCCTTCCCGTCGATCACTTCATGCTTCTTGGCATTGAAGGCGGTGGCATCATCCTTGAAGTGCTGGATGAGCGTTCCGGGCTCCGGCCCTTCATAGAGGACCTTCGCCTTGCCCTCATAGATGCGACGGCGGCGATTCATAGGCGTATACCGTGGTTTGAGGAAATCCATGGCCGTGGCTCCTAGATAATATGTGCAGATCCGCGGCTGGCGCGAGTCCGATCGGGACCGTCCCCGGCTTGGGCGCAACCTATCCGATCCCTCTCCCGAGCACAACGGAAGGAGTTCGCCGGCGTGTCGGCCGGTTCCAGGGGGCTCTTCGAACGGGATTGCCTCTGGCGGTTATGCTTGCGCGCCTTTATATCGCGGGAAGCACAAACGGGAGAAAACTCTATGACCGCCTTCGACGAGCGCAAGGACGCATTCGAAAAGAAGTTTGCACACGATGAGGAACTTCGTTTCAAGGCGACCGCTCGCCGCAACAAGCTCTTCGGCCTCTGGGTTGCGGCCCAGCTCGGCAAGACCGGAGCGGACGCCGAGGAATACGCCAAGAGCGTCGTGCTGGCCGATTTCGAGGAAGCGGGCGATGCCGACGTGATCCGCAAGGTCCGGGCCGATCTCGAAGCGGCCGGCAAGCCGGCGGACGAGGCTGAACTGACCCGCAAGCTGAGCGAGCAGATGGCCCGCGCGGTCGACGAAATCAAAGCCGGCCTCTGAGCCGGTTGTCGATGCCATGTCGCCCGTGCCGAACGGCACGGGCCCATCGTTCCCCTTCCTGAAGGCTGCCCCATGACGCCCCATTCGTCGCTGCCGGACCGGCTGAAAGCCGGTTCCCCCGCCCTTGCCGCATGGTGTGGGCTGCCGGAGCCGTCGGTGCCCGGCATCCTGGCCAGGGAGGCGTTCGATGCGGTGGTCATCGACATGCAGCATGGGGCCATCGACTTCGCCGCGACGGTCCGGGCAATTCCGCTCATCGCGGCGGCCGGGAAGCCCGCCATGGCCCGGATCCCGGTCGGGGATTTCGGGATGGCGTCGCGCCTTCTCGACGCGGGAGCCTCCGGGGTGATCGCCCCCATGATCAACACGCTCGAGGATGCCCGCCGTTTCGCGGCTGCGATGAAGTTTCCGCCCGTGGGCGAGCGCAGCTGGGGACCGCACGGCGCCTTGAGCATTACGGGTCTCGGGCCCGGCGAGTATTTTAAGGGCGGGAACGGCCTGACCCTGGCGCTTGCCATGATCGAGACCCGGGAAGCCCTCGCGATCATTGACGACATCCTGGCTCTTCCGGGGATCGACGGGGTCTTCATCGGCCCCTCCGATCTCTCCATCGGCCTGTCGCAGGGGCGGGAGCTCGATCCGGTGAGCGCGGCCGTCGAGGAGGCGCTCAGCCATACGGTTGCCCGCACCCGCGCGGCCGGCAAGATCGCCGGAATTTACGCTGCCTCCGGCGAGCGCGCCGCGGAGCACACGCGCCAGGGCTTCCAGCTGGTCTCCATCGCCAGCGACACGGCCCTCCTGCGCAACGGCGCGCAGATGGCTCTGAGGGCTGCCCGCGGCTGAGGAGGCTGATCCCGGCGTCCGGACCCGAAGGTTACGCGAATGTCCGTGCCCGTCTTCCGCTTCGCCCCCAGCCCGAACGGGCGGCTCCATCTGGGGCACGCCCGGTCGGCGCTCCTGAACGCCGATTTCGCCGCCCGGTTCTCGGGCCGCCTGCTCCTGCGCATCGAGGATATCGATCTTGCCCGCTGCCGTCCGGCCTATGTGGCGGGCATCCTCGAGGACCTGACCTGGCTCGGCCTGCGCTGGGAGGAGCCCGTCCGCCGGCAATCCGAGCATTTCGATCTCTACCGCGCAGCCGCCGCGACCCTGAAGGCGGAAGGCCTCCTCTACCCTTGCTTCTGCTCCCGCAAGGCCCTGGCCGAGGCGGTGGCCCGCCGCGAGGAGGAGACATGTGCGCCCTGGCCGCGCGATCCGGATGGTGCTCCCGCCTATCCGGGAACCTGCAAGGGGCTCGATGCCGCCGAGGCCGAGCGCCGGATCGCGGCGGGCGAGCCGCATGCGCTGAGAATCGACATGGAGGCCGCGCTGAAGCGGGCAGGCGGGGCGCTTTTCTATGAGCGGTTCGACCGGGACGGGAATGCCGAGAGGGTGGAGGCGCAGCCCGCCCGCTGGGGTGACGCCGTCATCGTGCGCAAGGACATTCCGACGAGCTATCACCTGTCCGTGGTCGTGGACGACGCCCTGCAGGAAGTCAGTCATGTGGTCCGCGGGAAGGATCTCGAGGCCGCGACGGACCTCCACGTTCTCCTTCAGAGGCTCCTCGGCCTACCGACGCCCCTCTACCACCACCACGACCTGATCCTCGACCCGATGGGCGACAAGCTGGCGAAGAGCCGGGGCTCGGGGGCCCTGGCAGATCTGCGCGCCCGGGGCGTATCGGCCGAGGCCGTCAGGCTTCTGGTTTTGTGAGCATCTTTTCCCGCAAAACCGGTTCCCACTTTTGCGTCCGATACTCGAGGCTTCGGCCCTCAGCCGACCCCCAGCACATAGAGCCACAGCAGGGTGGTCCCGAGGGCGAACACCGTCGAGAGCGTGACGGCGCTCGACGCCAGGGCGACGCCTTCCCCATAGCGTTCCGCGAAGAGATACGCATTGATGCCGGACGGGCAGGACGCGAAGAGGACCGCCACCCCGGCCCAGACCGGCGGCATGTCGAAGACATAGGTCGCCAGGAGCAGCACCAGGAGCGGATGAAGGATGAGCTTGAGGCCCGAAATCAGGGTCGGGAGCTTCCAGCCCGTCTCGAGCCCATAGCGGCGAAGGGCGATCCCCATGGAGATCAGGGCGCACGGGACGGCAGCGCTCCCGAGGAGCTCGATCACCTGCCAGAGCGGCCCCGGCAGATAGGGGGCCAGCGGGCGGCAGGCGGAGCCGGCGAGGATCCCGACGACGATCGGATGGGTTACGAGGCGGCGGAGGATCACGAGCGGAGAGGCCTGCCGTCCCTCTGCCATGAGCGTCGCCAGGGTCATGGTCACCGGGAGGTGCACGGCGATCAACAGGAAGAGCGGCACCGCCCCGGCATCCCCATAGGCCTTGAGAATCATCGGGACCCCGACGAACACGGTGTTCGCCTGGCCGGCCGAGAAGCCGGCCACGACGGCCGAGACCCCTTTAAGCGAAAAGAAGCGCTTTCCGATCACCATGGCCAGCGCCCAGACAACCGCGACGCCGGCGAAATACGAGATCCAATAACCCCAGGGCTGGACGGCCGGAATCTCGGCCCGGACCAGGGTCCGGAAGATCAGGCACGGGAGGGAGAGGGAAAAGACGAATTCCGACAGGCCTTCGCCCATCCGCTCGGACACGAGATTTCCCCGCCTGGCCACGTATCCGATGCCGATCAGGCCAAAGACCGGCAGGACGATCGCGAGGAGGTCGAGCATGAGGCCTCAGCGCAGGTCGGCCCGCTGGGCGATGCTGGCCGAAGCGCTGGCGTGGGACATCAGCTCGTCCACCTGCTCCCGCTGCCGCTTGAACTCGACGAGGCTGCGCCCCTCCAGCTCCCGGCTCTTGGGCAGGCGGATCTTCAGGGGATCGACGAAGCTGCCGTTGATGAGGACTTCATAATGAAGGTGCGGGCCGGTCGACAGGCCGGTGCTGCCGAGATAACCGACGACCTGGCCCTGCTGCACCCTTGCGCCGGGCGCGACGCCTTTGCCGAAGCCCGACATATGGTTGTACGTGGTCACGTAGCCGTTGGCGTGCTGGATCTCGACGCGCCGGCCATAGCCCGATTCCCATCCGGCCTTGATGATGGTGCCGTTACCGGCCGCGAGGATCGGCGTCCCGATCCGGTTCGCCCAGTCGATTCCCGTATGGGGCCGGGTATAGCCCAGGATCGGGTGATAGCGGGAGCCGAAGCCGGACCTGAGGATGCCCTCCGCGATGGGCTTGCGGAGCAGGAACTTCTTCAGGGAGCGTCCGCTCTCGTCGAAGAAGTCGATGCCCCCATCGTCGCCCTGGTAGCGATAGACACGCCGGGTCTCACCTCCGACCGAGAGGGATGCATAGAGGACTTCCGGCAAACCGCCGTCTTCGTCCGCTCCGTAGAAGACCTCGAAGGTGTCGCCCGATGAGACCCGGCGCTGGAAATCCACGTCGTAGCCGAAGATCCGCACGAGTTCGTCCACGGTCTTCCGGGGCAGGTCGTTCTTGAGGGCCGTCTCGTAGAGGCTCTCGTAGAGCCTGACGCCGCGGCCGCTGCCCTCCGCATCATCCTCCTCTTCCTCCTCGGCAGAGGCGGTCTGGGTTCCGTCCGTGTCGTTGACGGGCGTCACGGAGACGAAGACGCCCCGGTCGTTGGTGGCCGCGATCGCGTCGATTCCGCGCTCTCCCAGCACGATGACGCGGACGATCTGCCGGGGGTCGCCGAGACGTGGACCGGGAGCGATCAGGATGCGCAGATGCTGGCCTTCCGCAAGGCTGGCCGTCTTGATCCGGGCCGAGAGCGCCGTCGCGATGCCGTCGATCTGGCCGGGTTCGGCCCCATAGGCGCGCAGGACCGTTTCCAGGGTCTCGCCCTTCTTGAGGACGACATCGCGCTCCTCCACCAACGGGTTGGTCCCGCGCTGGTCGAGCTTGGGCAGGTTCGTCACGTTTTCCGGAATCACCCGGACGTCGATGGTGCTGAAGGGCGTATCGATGATCCGGGCATATCCGAGAGCCTCGCCCAGGGCGTCGGGCTGGCGCAGGGTGCGCGAGAGCATCTGCTGCGCCGGGATCGGAAAGGAGGTGCGGCGGCCGGCCTCGGAGGACACCCGGCGCTCCTCCTCGAGGAGAGCGAGCACGTCGTCATCCGAGAGGGAAGGGGCGCTTGCCGCGACGGACAATGCGGCAAGGTCCAGCCGGACCACCGAGACGTCCGCGTCGGCGATCTCCGCCGGCGGCTCGACCGCGCGCTCCTGGCTGTTGTCGTTGAAGAGGCGCATCGGGTCGAAGCGGGGAATGTCGGTCGCGAAGACGCCGGAGTTCAGGGACAGGTTCGTGGCCACCCGGACGAACTGGCGG